>JBKQSL010000350.1:0-12778 GCA_052143655.1 Streptosporangiaceae bacterium
TTCCGAGCTGGCTGGGAGCGGCAAAGGTGACGCTCAGCGTCTCACGGCCGTTGCGCGTCCGCGATGTGGTCATCCTGGCCGGGCGGTACTGGCCGCGCTGGGCCAGGACGAAGCCTCGCAGAGAAGCGATGTAGGCCGTATTGACCGCATGACTGCTGGCAGGCTGCGCGAGCACCACTGACCGCAGCGGGCTTACCGAGAGCCCGGCGCCGGGCGACGGGTCACCGAACGACAGGACCTGCACGGGCTGGAGTGCGCCCAGCGCCGTGATCATAATGAGCAGCCGGGAGTCAACCTGCCCCTCCGTCAGCTGCCGCCGCGCGGGCGCGGCCACCATGATCCGGGCCGGGCTGTTCAGCAGACTGGTACCGTCCGCCTTCCTGGCCGCGACGTCGGCGGCAACCAGCGACCGGAACGAGGCGCCCACCGGCAAGGCTACCCGGATCTGGATGGTCGAGCTCCCGGACCCGAACTGCGCGATCATGCCGGTAGCGACGACTGCGCTCAGGCGGTTCCCGAGCTGCCTGCGCAGATCGTGGGTGGCGACGATCACCGGCGTGCTCATGACAGCGTCCGGCCCGGGTGGCAGTTTGCGCAGGTCCCGGGACGGTACTCGGTCCCATCGCAATTGCTCGCACATCCGCTGATCGCAGGTAATGCGGACGTCGCGGCCGATCTGGCGGGCAATCCACGCAGCCGCACTGCGCCAGGCCGGCCCATTGCCGGCGGCGGGGCCGCCGACCGCGACGGCGGGCGTCGCGATCAGCGCATAGGTGACCGCCCCCGACGCCAGCAGCACCGCCACGACGGCGAGCGCGGCGGCCAGCCGACGGCGGGGCCGACCCGCCGCGGCGGCCGGCCGGGCAGCCGCCGGGGCTGGCGTGACTATTGCTGCCGCAGCAGCGGATGTGGCTATCGGCGCTCGCGGGGCGGGCGGCCTGCGCGGCGCTGCCACGGGCACCGGGTCCCGCCGCGCGGCGCCCTTACGCTGGCGAGCGCCCGGTCCTGCAGCGGCCGCATCGCTCTTCCCGCCGGCCTGCCTGCACGCGGTGGCCGGCTTCGCCGGGGCCGGGAAACTTGCCGAACTGGCAGCCGGCTTCGATTCCTGGCGACCTGCCGCCGGCGCCTGAGCAGCGCTCGCAGCCGCGAGCTCCACAGCCGGTATCGGCTCGGTATCCGGCCCAGCATCCCCGGCATGCGTTTGTTCGCCTGCCGGGGTAACCGCGTCGGCCGCCGCGCCGCTGTCTCGGCCTGCCAGCCGACGGCCAGCCGCCGAGCCTGGTCCCGCAGCCGTTTCAGCCTCCCCGGCCGCAGTCCCCGGGCTCTCAATCCCGGACACCGTCCCAGCGCTGATCCCGGTCCCGGCAGCAGCCTGCGCCGCGGCTCTTGTGTTCGCCGCGGCAGCTGAGTCAGCCGTCGCAGCCCCGGCCGAGTCTCCGGTTGCTGCCGCCTCGGCGCGCACGACAGCCTGCATCCGCTCCAGCACGGCAGCTGACAGCCGGGGCGGCCCCGAGTACGCGACCGGACGGTGCTCGGTGCCGTGCCCCGGCTTGCGGCGCGACAGCGGCGACGTGTTCCCGTCGTCCCCCATCGCCCCTGCCCCCTGACGGCACCGGATGCCAGAAGCCCCAAGTACATGTCAAGCGCATACTAAGCCGTTATCGACCATAAATCGCCGAAAGGTCGCCGGCTGATGTGACGTGCGGCACCACGCACCTGCCCAAGAAGGGATGGTTGGTGGCTTAAATTCCCAAACCACCTGCTTTGGAGCACGGCACTCAGTACCTTGACTGGGACCAAGGCGAGTGTGGGGGGATCAGCCGTGGCAAACAGTGCTGACGGGTCGAGAGCCGCGGTACGGCGCTTCGTCCAGCATGCCGACAGCAATCTGCCGTAGGTCGGCGCGCTCGCGGTGCGTGGCCGGGGAGCACCCGTGATCAGCGCCGGGCGGCCCGCCTGGCCGCCTCTTGACGATCTCACGGAGCCGGTACCGGACGGACAGCCGCAGCCTGCATACCCGTCGGCTGCCGCGGCCGCCGGAGCGTCATCACGTGCTGTCCGGCCGGCGGATTCCGGCGCAGACCATCCGCCGCCCGGTCTCCCGCCCGCAGCAGGCCAGCTCGCACACCAGTCTTCCCGTGCCGCAGTGCGCAGCCGTCATGTCCCGGTGACCTCGCGAGTGCCCGGCGTGCCGCTGCCGAGATCAGCGCCACGGGTGACGCCGGTCCCGGGGCCGGAGCCGGACACCCTGATACTCGCAGCCGAGGCGTCGCCGGTGAGCACGGCCCCGCTGCCGCCAGTTGCCGATGCGCTGCCGAACGAGCCCCGCGAGCTCAGGCTCGCGAGAGCAGATAACGCCCGCCGGCCGCGTGATTTCAGCCTGGCTCATCTGCCGGCCCGGCTGATCCTGGTCGTGATCCTCACTGTCCAAGCCGTACTGTCGGCCCGGCTGATCACTGGATACACCGCCTTCAACGACGAGGCGCTCTACCTGTGGGCGGGACGGGTCGAGTGGTCGCACTGGCTGCACGGAACGCCGGTTCCGCTGTTCCAGACGTACTTCTCCGGCGCCCCGGTCATCTACCCCGCACTGGGCGCCCTGGTGAATTCCGTCGGCGGGCTGACCGGGGCCCGCATCCTGTCGCTGTCGTTCATGCTCGGCGCCACCTGCCTGCTCTGGGGGACCGCAGCGCGGCTCTACGACCGCAGGACAGCCGCCCTTGCCGCGGCAGCCTGGGCGGTGCTGGGACCGACGCAGCACCTTGGCGCCTATGCCACCTACGACGCGATGGCCCTGTTCCTCATCGCGCTGGCCGCATGGTGCGCGACCGGGCGGCGGGACAAGCGGGACGCGACAGGCTGGATTCTCGCCGCCGCGGCCGCCATGACGCTGGCGAACGCCACGAAATACGCCTCGGCCCTGTTTGACCCGGTAGTCATCGCGCTCGCGGTGGCAAGTGCCCGGCCGCAGCCGGGCGGGAAAGCCGCCCTGCGCCGGGGCACGCTGCTCACCGCATGCGCCGCCGGTGCCATCACGCTGCTAATCCACTTCGGCGGCCCGCTGTACCTGCGCGGGATCGAGGAGACGACGCTGACCCGCACCGGCGACACGCAGCCTGTGCTCACCGTGCTCGGCCAGTCGTGGGGCTGGGTCGGCTGGATCGGCGTTCTCGCCGCCGTCGGCGTCGCGCTGAGCTGGCGGCGGCCCGGCATGCTGCTGACGGCGCTGCTGGGCGGCGCGATCCTGCTCGTTCCCCTGGAGCAGGCCAGGATCCACACCACCACCTCGCTGGACAAGCACGTTGACTTCGGCGCCTGGTTCGCGGCGATCGCCGCCGGGTACGCCATCCGGCGCCTCACATCACTGCCGCGCCCGCGCCTGGTCAGGGCGTCACTCGCGGCCGCGAGCGTGGTCGGCCTGCTGGCGGCGGCGCAGGCCGGCGCGCTGCAGGCGCGGGAAATGCTCTTCGGCTACTGGCCGAACGAAGCCAGGCTCATCGGTGCCCTGCGGCCGCTTACCGCGCACGGCGGAAGATACCTGGCCGAAGGCCAGTACATCGCCCTGTACTACCTGCCGGGCTCCAGCTGGCTTGACTGGTCCAATACGCGCACCGTCCTGCTGCCCGACGGCCGCCGGATCACTGTCCCTGTCGGCGGCGAGGGAAAGCCGGCGATCTACCGAAAGCTGATCTCGCAGCACTATTTTTCCGTCGTCCTGCTGACCTTTACCGATACCACGAAGCTGGACAATGTCATATCTTCAGAGCTGGGGGCTTCCGGCTATTCCCTCACCGACCGAATTCCTTTCGGCCCCAGCCGCACGGGCTACTACACGATCTGGCGGTACCGGCCGGGCAGCCGGCATGATGCCGCATGACGGTAACAGCACCGGGCCGCCATCGCGGCGGCCTGGTGCTCCAGTCACCGCCGAACGACACGGAGAAGCATCTTTATATTTCCCGGTCGCTTCCCTTTCTAGCGGTGAGCATGAGTCTTGCTTTCTTCGCGGGATTCACCAGTCAGCTCGTGTTCGAGGTGAACTCAGGCTTCTGGTTCTTTTTCATCTTTACCTTCATCGGGGTCTGTGCCTTCGCCATGTCGATGCCGCTTGGCCTCATGGGCCGCGGTTTTGATATCAACCGGCATAGCCAGGTGGTACGGTCCTGGCATCCGTACCGCTATCCCGACGTTGACATCTTCCTGCCGTGCTGCGGCGAGCCC
Source organism: Streptosporangiaceae bacterium (assembly GCA_052143655.1). GTDB lineage: Bacteria > Actinomycetota > Actinomycetes > Streptosporangiales > Streptosporangiaceae > CAVSUR01. The sequence goes on from JBKQSL010000350.1 coordinate 4,222, forward strand.
ATCGACATCCTGGCTAGCACATGGACGGCGGTGGCAGCGCTCGTCAAGGCTTATCCCGGCCGGGCGAGAGCATACGTCCTGGACGACGCCGCGGACCCCGAAGCCCGCCGCATGGCGACCAGCCTGGGTCTTGGCTATGTCATCAGGCCGAACCGGGGCGAGCACATGAAGTCGGGGAACCTCCGGTACGCCTTCAGCCAGACGCGCGGCGAGTTCTTCGTCGTCCTAGACGCCGACTTCGCGCCGCGACCTGATTTCCTGGCCGAGACACTGCCCTACTTCGACGACCCGGACATCGCCATCGTCCAGACACCGCAGTACTTCCGGGCCGGGCGGCATCAAAACTGGGTCGAGAGCGCGGCGGGAGCTATCCAGGAGCTCTTCTACCGGGCCATCCAGGTCGGGCGGGACAGGCTTGACGCTTCGATCTGCGTCGGGACGTGCGCTGTCTACCGCCGCCGCGCGCTAGAGGCGCAGGGCGGAACCACGCTCATCGCCTATGCCGAGGACGTGCATACGGGCCTCGACGTCCGGCGGCAGGGCTGGCGGCTCAGCTACGTCCCCGTGATACTTGCCACCGGCGTATGCCCGGCCGGGCTCAACGCCTTCTTCCGGCAGCAGTACCGGTGGTGCACAGGATCGACCAGCACCGTGCTGACATCGAGACTGTGGTCAGTCCCCATGAGCATTCCTGCCCGGCTCACCTATATATCCGGCTTTTGCTATTACCTTTTCACCGGGATGAGCGTTTTCGTGATCCCGCTGATACCCATATCCCTGCTGCTTTTCAGGCCCTACAGCATTACCCCGGTAAACTCCAGCCTGATCGTAGTCTCCATGATCACCAGCATGACGGTCTTGCCGCTATGGCATCATTCCAGCTATGACCTGCGCAAGACCCTGCCGCTCACCCTGGTGCGGTCATGGGCGCACGCCCTGGCCATCTGGGATTACCTTCGGGGCAGGACCATGCAGTGGCAGCCAACCGGGGCGGGCGTCAGCCCGGTGCGCAGATTCTGGCTCGGCGCACGGCTGTGGAGTCTCACTGCCGTTACCGTCTGGATTACGCTCATCGGCTGGCGCATGACCAGGATCGCACCCGACCGGTTCACGATCATCTCAATCAGCGCCCTGATCAACGCAGCGATAGTCTTGCGCGTCATTTTCCCGGGAGTGAATGCGGCATGACCGCCAGGATTCCGCGGGAGCCGCAGGCACCGCAGCATGGCCGGAGGAAGGCGCGCAGTGCACTGCGCGGGCCGGCGATAGTCCGGCGCGGGCCCGGAGCCGTGGTCGTTACCGTCCTGGCGATGGCCGCGGTGGCCGGCATTACCGTCGGGCTCCTGCAGCTCATCGCGCCGGGGCCGCCATCCGGGCGATCGGGCTCGGTGACCGGATCGTATGCGCACCATCCGGTGGTCATCACTCTTCCCGCTGGCCCCGGTTCGTATCTCGGCGCGTACACCAGCGGCGTGCCCCGCAGCTATGCCCCCATGGCCGCGCTGAGCAGATCCGTGCAGGCACGGTTCAACGTCGCGCTCTACTACAGCGGCTGGGGCGAGCCTTTCAAGACCGGATTCGCTCAGGCCGCCGCCAGTCGCGGCGCGGTGCCGCTGATCCAGGTAGACCCAGGCAAGACCAGCCTGGCCGCGATCGCCGGCGGGTCCTACGACGGCTACCTCAGGTCGTTCGCCACTGCCGTGGCCGCCTTCGGCGCGCAGACGCATCAGGGCGTGATCATCGGGTTCGGGCACGAGCCCAACGGCTACTGGTACCCCTGGGGGCGCACGCACGTCAGCCCCCGCACCTGGGTGGCGGCCTGGCGGCATGTCGTCACGGTCTTCCGCCGCGAAGGCGCCGATGACGTGACCTGGCTGTGGACGGTGAACATCATCGACAAGCACGGCGGCATCCCGTCCCCGCTGCCATGGTGGCCAGACAGCAAGTACGTAACCTGGGTCGGCATTGACGGCTATTACTACAAGCCGCCGGAAACCTTCGCGGGCCTGTTCGGCCCGACGATCGCGGCTATCCGGACAGTGACCACCGACCCGGTGCTGATCGCCGAGACGGGGGCCGCTCCCGCCGCCGGGAAGGCATCGAAGATCGGCAACCTGTTCGCGGGAGTGCACGAATACGGGCTGCTGGGGCTGGTGTGGTTCAACGCCAGCCGGCTGAAGGACTGGCGGCTCGACAGCGTCCCGGCGACCGACGCCTTCCGGCGCGGCGCCCGGGCTTACATCAGGCCCGCCCCGTGACCGGGAGACTGCGGCCCATCGGGCCGGCCGCCGAGGGCCGCCCGCGGCCCCGGCGCCGCGGGCGGGCGTTCATCGTCGTCATGCTGGCGGTAGTCGCGGCGGTCGCGGCGGCCAGCGGCGTCGCGGCGCTCGGCCGCAGTACCAAAGTCACCGCAGCCGCAGAGCCGCCGCAGCCGGCCGCCCTGCCCCGTACTCCGACCAGCTACCTGGGAATCTACGCGCCACCCGCGCCGAGGTCGTATTCCGGAGTGCGGCACTTCGCGGCGGCCACCGGCGTCAGCCCCGATGTCGTTCTGTACTACAGCGGGTGGAATGAGCCATTCCAGGCGGCATTCGCGGCTGCGGCAACCCGGCACCACGCGGTTCCGCTGGTGCAGATTGACCCCACGCGCATCAGCCTGGCGGCGATAGCGGACGGCCGGTATGACGCCTACCTGCGCTCCTATGCCGCACAGGTCAGGGCATTCCGGGACCGGGTGATCTTGTCGTTCGGCCACGAGATGAACGGCGACTGGTACACCTGGGGCTGGAAGCACACCTCGCCGCGGGTCTTCGTGGCCGCCTGGCGGCACGTCGTCCGTGTCTTCCGCGCGGCCGGAGCGCAGAACGTCTCCTGGCTGTGGACGATCAACGTGGCGCTCAGCGGCATCGCCGCGCCGCCTGCGCCCTGGTGGCCCGGCAGTTCCTACGTCACCTGGGTGGGAATCGACGGCTATTACCGGACGCCTGCGGTGTCCTTCGCCGCGCTGTTCGGCCCGACGATCAAGCTGGTGCGGACGCTGACAGTCGATCCTGTCCTCATCTCCGAGACGGCCGCAGCACCGGATACGGACATGCCAGCGAAGATCGCCGACCTTTTCGCCGGCGTGCGGGCTTACGGCCTGCTTGGATTCGTGTGGTTCAACGCCCATAAGCTCCAGGACTGGCGGCTCGACAGCCCGGCCGCCATCGCCGCTTACCGCCGCGGCGCCAGGTCGTTCGCGCACCCGGCATCCTGACCTGGGAAACCTGGTGATCAGGGAAATGGTGCCCGGCGGCCGCATCGTGACGGCCGGCACCCGCACGCGGGCGAATTCCGGCGAACCGCATGTCCCGTTGCGTGCTGAACAGTACTTTTTGGTGTGCGCTGTCACCACTTGTGACGCCAGCCATTGCGGGGAACTGTCAGCGTGCTGACTGACCGCCCGCAGTGGTCCGGTTGCGGCAGCTGCTGGCTGCCTGCATGCGGGCATGCCTGAACAGCCACGGCGGGACGAAGAGCGGGGGGCCTTTCCGATGCCGAAGCCGACGGATCCGGCCAGCCCGGCCGACGAGTCGCGGGCCCTTTCCCGGCGGCCCCGCATTGGCCCGCCGCCGGATCGCGCCGAGCCCCTGGCGGCGATGAGCGCGGCCGGCACCGCCACGGCTGGGATGCGGCCAGCGCCGGCCGCCCGCCGCAGCCTGGCAGCGGGCACAGCCTGGTGGCAGAGGATCCCGGCCTGGTGCTGGCTGATCGGGATTCTCTCGGTCCAGGCCGCCCTGTCACTGCGGCTGCTGCATGCGGATACCGCGTTCGAAGATGAGGCTGAGTACCTGTGGGCCGGCCACCTGATGTGGGCGCACTGGCTGCACGGGGCATCAACCCCGTCGTTCTCCGCGTACTTCTCCGGTGCGCCGGCCGTGTACCCGCCCATCGGGGCGCTGGCCGACAGCCTCGGCGGGCTGGCGGCCGCCCGGGAGCTATCCCTGATCTTCATGCTCGGCGCGACGGCGCTGCTGTGGGCGACGGCCAGCCGGCTGTTCGGAAGCCGGGCTGCGTTCTTCGCCGCCGCGCTGTTCGCCGCCTGCGGCCCCACGCTGCACCTGGGCGCCTACGCCACCTATGACCCCATGTCCATGTTCCTGGTCGCCCTGGCCACCTGGCTGACGGTCCGCGCAGGGGAAAGGCAGGACGCGGCCGGCTGGATGGCCGCGGCCGGCGCCGCGCTGGCGCTGGCCAACGCGGCAGCCTACTCGACGGCCCTGTTCGACCCGATTGTGATCGCGGTCGCCGTCCTCGTGGCGCTGCCGCGCCCGGGCGGCAAGGCGGCCGCCGCCCGGGCTGCGGTGCTGGCGGTCGTCTGTGCGGCCCTGCTGGCCGCCGGGCTGCTGGCTGGCGGCAGTTCCTATCTCAGCGGGGTACGCCAGACCGTCCTGACCCGGGCCGGCGGCGCCCAGTCCCCGCTGACGGTGCTCGCCCAGTCCTGGGCATGGGGCGGGCTGGTCGTCGTGCTGGCCGGGTGCGCCATCGTCGCCAGCAGGGTCAGCCGGGACAGCCGATGGCGGTTCTGGCTGCTTACGGTCCTGGGAGTGGCCGGCCTGCTCGGCCCGCTCGAGCATGCCCGGCTGCACACCACGACCTCTCTGGTCAAGCACGTGGACCTCGGCGTGTGGTTCGCCGCCGCCGCCGCCGGCTACGCCGTCGACCGGCTGGTGGATGCGGCGCTGCCCGGCAAGCCGCGGAACATCGCGCTCGCCTCGTGCGTGATCGCGCTGGCCTTTCCCGTCGCCGTGGGCGCAGCCCAAGCGCGGCAATTCGCTACCAGCTGGCCCAACGCAGCCAGCTTTGTCGCGGTGTTCGGACCGCTTGCCGACCACAGCACCGGGCGCCTGCTGGTCGAGGACCCGTCAGTGGCCGAGTATTACCTGCCAGCCGGCCGGGACTGGAAACGCTGGTCCAGCACGCGCAACATCATCCTGCCCTCCGGTGCGAGCACGGGGGGGCCGAGCAGCCAGGCCGGCGTCACCGGCGCCGGGAACATCGGCGTCTACGCCGAGTACGTCACCAGCGGCTACTTCTCCTACGTGGCGCTGAACTACGCCGACACCACCACCTTCGACCTGGAGCTCACCCACGACCTGCGGCGCAGCCACCGGTACCGGGTAGCCCAGGTCATCCCGTACGGGCCCGGCCGCGGCACGTACGTCGTCTACCAGCTCAAGCCGCGCCGGTGAGCGTGACCCGCGCTCCGGCGGCAGCGGCCGCGCCCGTCCGGCCGCCGCCTGCAGCCGCCCGCGGGCCGGTGCTGCCGCACCCGCCGGATGAGGCCGAGAAATACCTCTATACCCGCCGCAACCTGCCCTACCTGACCATGACACTGACCCTCGGCGCGTGCTGCCTGGTGTTCAGCCAGATCCGCTTCGAGGCGCATTCCGCACTACTGTGGCCGTTCATGATCATCACCGGCGTCTATACCGTGTATCAGCTGATCAGCCTGCCGGTGAACTTCCTCGGCCGCGGCTTCGACCTGGCCGCGCACCAGGCCCATGTCCTGGCATGGCGGCCGGACCGCTACCCGAGCGTGGACATCCACCTGCCGATCTGCGGCGAGCCGCCCGAAGTGCTGCACAACACCTGGACCGCCGTGGCCGGCCTCATCGCCTGTTACCCCGGCCCGGCACGGGCTTACGTGCTGGACGACGGGCCGTCGGACGAGGCCCGCGCCACCGCGGCGGACTACGGCTTCAGCTACATCCGGCGGCCCGACAGCCGCGTGTTCAAGAAGAGCGGCAACCTGCGCCACGGCTTCGCGTGCACCGACGGCGAGTTCATCCTCATCCTGGATGCCGACTTCGCCCCGCGCCCCGACCTGCTGGCGGAGACGCTGCCGTACCTGGACGACCCTGGAGTCGCGATCGTGCAGACCCCCCAGTACTTCAGGGCCAGTGCCCGGCAGAACTGGATCGAGAACGCCGCCGGGGCGATCCAGGAAGTCTTCTACCGGTCCATCCAGGTATCCAGGAACCGGTTCGGCGCGGCCATCTGCGTCGGCACCTCAGCGGTCTACCGGCGCGCGGCGCTCGCGCCGCAGGGCGGCCCGACGCTGATCCCGTATGCCGAGGACGTGCACACCGGGCTGGACGTACAGCGGGCCGGCTGGTCCGTCGTCTACCTGCCGGTAATCGTGTCGGTCGGGATCTGCCCCGACAACCTCGACGCGTTCGTCCGGCAGCAGTACCGGTGGTGCACAGGGAACGCGGGCGTGGTGTTCACGCGCCGGCTGTGGAGCGTGGCCATGACGGTGCCCGCCCGGCTTTCCTACATCTCCGGCTTCTGCTACTACACCTATACCGGCCTGCAGGCGTTTGCCGGGCCGGTGATCCCGATCGTGCTGCTGGCCTTCCTGCCCGGCCAGGTCAGGCTACGCAACTTCATCGTCCTCGCCCCCGCCATGATCACCGGCTTCGTCCTGTATCCGCTGTGGCACCGCTGCCGGTACCCGCCGTCGGTGTGGCCGCTGGCCATCGCCCGCGGCTGGGCGCATGTGTTCGCGCTGTGGGACAGCGCCCGGGGCAAGACGATGGGCTGGCATCCGACACGCACCCCGGGCACCGCACTGCGGCGCTTCCGGCTCTGGGTCGCGGGCTGGAACGGCGGCACGGCGCTGGCCTGGGCGGCCCTGGCTATCTGGCGGACGGTCACATCGGGAACGGACCGGTTCGCGGTCCTGGCGGTCTTCGGCTTGCTGAACCTGGCCATGGTAGCCCGGGTCATTTTCCCCGGAGGAAGCTGCACATGAGGAAATACCTGGCGCCGATGACCGCGGTGCTGGCCGCCGCCGTAGCGCTCATCTTTCTCACGCTCCGGGTGGCCACCTCGCCGTTCGCGGCTTCGCCCGTGCATGTCACGCTGCCGTCAGTCCCGACGTCCTACCTTGGGGCCTTCGAGCGGGACGCGCCGCCGAGCTACCAGCCAGTCCAGGTGTTCACGGGTGCAGCGCACGAGGCGCCGAACCTGGTCGGGTACTTCAGCGGCTGGGCTGAGCCGTTCGCCATCCGGTTCGCGAAGGCAGTCAGCCAGCACCGCATGATCCCGGTCGTCCAGATCGACCCTACTTACGCCTCAGTTCAGGACATCGCGGACGGCAGTTACGACAGCTACCTGCGCAGCTACGCCGACAGCGTGCGGGCCTTCGGCGGGCCCGTGGTCATCGGGTTCGGGCACGAGATGAACGCCCCTTGGTATTCCTGGGGGTACGGGCACGTCCCGGCCCAGACCTTCGTGGCAGCGTGGCGGCACATCGTGTCGCTGTTCCGGGGCCAGGGCGCTGACAACGTCACCTGGATGTGGACGATCAACGCCGACGAGCCGGGCACCGGGCCGATCACTACGTGGTGGCCCGGCAGGCAGTACGTCACCTGGGTGGGCATCGACGGCTTTTACACCCGGCCTTCCGACACCTTCCGCCGGATCTTCGCCCGCACCGTCAGCCAGGTGCGAGTGTTCACCGCCCAGCCGATCCTGATCTCCGAGAGCGCGGTCAGCCCGCGGCTCAACCGCTTCGCCAAGATCGGCGACCTCTTCCATGGCGTGCACAGCTTCGGGATGCTGGGGCTGGTGTGGTTCGACATGAACCAGCACGGCGGAATTGATCAGCAGGACTGGCGCATCGAGGGCAACCTGCTGGCCGAGACGGCATTCCGGCTGGGTGCAGCCGGGCTCAGCCTGGTCCGGCCCCCGCAGCCCTAACCCGAAAATCGGCGAGTTACCGGGCGTGCGGCAGCGGGTCGCGCTCCGCGGTGGCAGCACGGTGCTGGGGCGTCGCTCGTAACGCGCCGCCGGATTCCGCCGCGACAGTGACGGCAGCGGGAGACCGATCGCTACTGGCCCGGTCGGATCTTGATGGCGGGTGCGGTCAGCGAGCGTCTATGGCACCTTCGGCTGGCCGGCAATCTGCGCGCTTGGCGCCGTCCTCGCAGCGAGCGCGATCCTCACCTGGGCCGCAATCTTCCGCTGCGACTCCCGGCGCACGCCACGAGGCAACCTGACCCTATTCCACGAGCAGGCCGGTGACACGACCCCGTAGACGCCGATTGATGCCGCTCTGTGCTGGGATGATGATGGCCGCCAAGTGGTGACAAGCCCGGCGGGTCATGCTGGCGGGGGCTGTGATCGCCGGGAAAATGATCACCCCATCGCGAATAGCATTGTGCTGGCCGGGAACTGCGGCCGCGGACGATTCGGGATATGAGACCGGCCAATGGCAGAGCAGACGGAGGATGGCGCGGACCGAGGCGAGCGGAACTCGCTGGATCTTGACGCACTCGCCGTCAGCGACAGGTTCCGGCCCTTCAGCTTTACCCGGCGCGATGACCACGTCGCCTATCTGTGGGTGCTGCGGGCGCTGGACGAGGAGGACGAGGACGCAGCCGCCGGGACGGACGGCGGGTGAGCGCCAGCCCTGCCGGGCCGCCGCACTACCAGGGGGCGGATTACCAGCGGCTGCTTGCGGCGGCGCGCCGGTCGCTTGAGCGCTCCGGCGGCGAGCTGACAGGCACCG
>JBKQSL010000351.1:0-3901 GCA_052143655.1 Streptosporangiaceae bacterium
GCTGTCAGGTCGCGGCGGGACTGGCCTTTTCTCATCGATCTGGCCAACCAGGTGGCCAGTCTCATCCGATGTGGCCAGGATTGTCCGTTCTCAGTGAAGGTGTCGGATCCTGAACAGTGCCCGAGCCTGCCGTGCTCGCGCAGCCAGATACCGAACTTCGTGAACCCTCACACAACAGCGAAGACCAGGTCAGCCGCAGTGACACCGTTCTCGGCACCCACAGGCCAGCCGCCCTGGGAGGGATAGGTCCATCGCCAGCGGACAAGCCGCTGGTGCCAGCGCAGCAACGTGACCGGGGTTACTAGCCGGTTCACCTGCAATGAGGCGGGGAGCAGCCGAGCCAGGGCGGCGGGCACCGCCCGGTCGGCCCAGTCCAGTCTGGGTTTGGGATCCTGCCGCTGAAGCACCGCGATCTCCTGGCGCAGCACCAGCAGCTCGGTGTCCTTAGCGGCCGCTGAGCGCGCGAGCATGGCCATCCAGCCGACCAGGCGGACGAACATCAGGCAGAGCATCCGTACCGTCACGAACCCGCGATACTGCCAGCCACATCATGGGTTCATCCACCGGAAGCCCCGTTTCCAGCCGTTCGATCGGCAGGCAGTCTCGCAGCTGCACGCCACACCGCGCCGTAAAGTCCTGCACCCATCCTTGACTGGACGTGAAGGCACCTCGACCGTCATGATTCGATCGATCGGTGGCTGGGGGTTGCCCGGTGACTGGGTTGACGGTGGCCTATGCGGCGAACGCTATCGCCTGGGCAGGCCAGAGCGAGGGCTGTCCATCTCGTCTCCGGATGAGGAGCCGGCCGGCGCCGGGTCGAGGTGCCGGCTGCCGGGGTCCGGGCACCTGGCCGATCTGCGCCAGGCCGTACGGGCAGGTACCACGCCTGGACCCTGGATTCCGCCTGCGGGTCGGCCCGCATCCAGCCGCACTGGTACGGACGCTGACAGGCCACGGTCTTCGCACGTCAACGTGAAAGGGAAACGATGCCATTCGTCAAACGCCCTGACGCCCGGATCTGGTGGGACCAGAGCGGGACGGGCGACCCGATCCTGCTCATCATGGGCCATGCCTACGGGGCTGACATGTGGCATCGCACCGCCCCCGAACTCGCCGCCTCCTACCGCGTTATCCGGTTCGACAACCGGGGGATCGGCCGCAGCTCCGACCCGCCTGGACCCTACCCCGTGCAGCTGATGGCGGACGACGCGCTGGCTGTCCTGGATGCCGCCAGCGCCGCGTCCGCTCACATTTACGGCGTGTCGATGGGCGGATTCATCGCTCTTCAACTGGCCCTCGACCACCCCGGCAGAGTCCGGTCGCTGACCCTCGGGTGCACCGCCGCCTCGGCGGAGGGCGCGTCGCGTGGCGCACTACTTGCACGAGCTCGGTCCCTGGTGCCCGCCGCCGCCCTCAACCGGATCGCATGGAAGCTGCTTTACGGGCCGGGCACGCCAGCCAGCGGCCGAGCGGAAGATCAGCAGATTGTCCGGCGCACCCGGGCCAGCGGGCGGGGACGCCGCGGCCAGCTCATCGGCGCCGCGAGCTTCGACGTCACCGGCCGGCTGGCGGAGATCCGCATTCCGACGTTGGTCATTCACGGAGCCCAGGACCGCATCGTCCCCGCCGCCAGCGCTCAGCGACTCGCCGACGGCATCGCCGGAGCCCGGCTCGTGGTTTTCCCTGACGCCGGCCACGTTTACACCACCGACGTCCCTGATGCCGCCAACCAGGAGGTCCTGCGCTTCCTCGGCGATATCCCTGACTCAGCCGACAGCTCCAGCACCGGCCCGGCAGCCAACCCGGTCCCCGGAGCCGGCCCGCACGGTCAGGCGACATGACGGGCTCGCTGCGGCCCGCAAGCGGCTGGTCTTCCGCAGGGAAGGTCAGGACCACCCGCTGTCGAACGCCGCAGCGCTGCCTGGCCCGGGCAGCTTGAGCGTATCGAGGGCGAGCAGGATGAGGATGAGCGTGACCAGCAGGCAGGCGGTTGCGTACGCGGGCCCCCTGTCCTGCAGGGCATGCGGGAGACTTCAGCGCCCGCCTTCTTGGGCGATCTCATCCAGGCCCAGGCCAGATCCTGGCGTCCAGTGCCGGTCGTGCCGCGCAGGCACCGGCACGCTGGCCCGTTGCTGCTGCCAGCCCGGCAATCACAAAAAACGCCAGCTCACCTGAGGCCGGATCCCGCTGCTGCCTCAGCCGATCTGGCATATTCCCAGCTCACGCGAAGTTCGTCAGACGGGAAACTGAGACCGGACAAGGATGCTCGGCGTGGATACCGACGTGGAGCCGCTGTCCCGTGACAGTCGATCTTCCTTTTGCCGGTGAATCTTGCCGGTCCGGCGTGTCTTGCCGCCGTAGCTTGCCCGGTTCAGGATCATTTCGCATGTGATGTCCGTTCCGGGCGCCGACGAGGGGGTGGAGCCTGCTGGTTCCGGGACAGCCGCGGACGGCGGTTTTGAGGTGGTGTATGTGGCGGCCGACGGGACTGAGCGCCGGGTGAGCCTGGCGGCGCTGTCCGCGGTCCGGCTGGAAGACGGCCGCCCGGTGAGGTCGTTTCCGTCGTATCGCGGGCAGAGGAACTATCCGGCTGGTACTGGTCAGCCACAGTGGGCCGGCGGGTCGGATTCGAATCGCGGGTCGAGCGTGATCACCTGGTAGCCCTCGACTTCGACCCGGCCGTGACCGCGGTGGCCTCGCAGCCGTTCTGGCTGCTGTGGCGGGCCGGGGACAAAGTGCGCAGGCACGCGCCGGACTTCTTCGCCCGCCTGGCCAGCGGCGGCGCGCTGGTGGTCGACTCGAGGCCGCTGGACCGGATCGGCGAGCGGGACCGTGAGGCATTCGCGGCGGCCGGGGAAGCGTGCGCCCGGCTGGGCTGGCAGTATGCGGTCTGGGGCTCGGCCGGCCCGGTTCTGGCGGCTAACCTGCGGTGGCTGGCCGGGTACCGGCATCCGCGGTGCCACGACGAGCTGGTGGCAGGCAGGCTGCGGGAGGCGTTCGCCCGGCCGCGGGCGCTGATGGACGGCGCCGAGGTGGCCGGTGACCCGCTGGCCACGCTGCCGGTGCTGTTCCACCTGATGTGGCGTCATGAACTGGCCGCGGACCTGTCGCTGGTGCTCAGCGACCGCAGCATCCTCCGGTCGGCCGCGGCGGGCGGCGGGCATGGCTGAGCGGCCTGGCGTGCTGCGGGTCGGGGACCGGGTGCTGTTCGGCGGAGGCGAGCACCAGGTGGTAGGGCTGGCCGGGAATGCGGTGCGGCTGCTGGCGGTCTCGGGACAGGCCGCGGTGGTGGCACTGCCGTTTCTGCTGGCCGCGCCGGATTTCGCGATCGCGGGAACGGGGACGGCTGCCGCGGGCCTGGCGCCGCGGCCGGAGTTCGACCTGGCACGGCCGCTGGCCGAGCGGGAGCGGGCCAGGGCGGCCGAGCTGGCCGCGGCTGGTGTCAAGGCCAGTGCCCGCACGGTGCGGCGGATGCGTTACCGCTACCGGGAGCAGGGCCTGTGGGGGCTGGTCGACACGCGGCACGCCCCGGCAGCCCGGCCGGCCGGGAACGTGGACCCGCGGGTCGTGGCGGCTGCGGCGGCGGTGATCGACGCGCAGGCCGGCACGTCGACCGGGACCCGGGGCCGGGTTATCCGGCAGGTCATCGACCGGCTGGAGGAGGAGCACGGGCCGGGCGTGGTGCCGGTGCCGTCGCGGGCGACGTTCTACCGGCTGCTGGCGGTGCTGTCGGCCGGGCGGCACACGTTCGGGTCCGCGGTCACCCGCCGCCAGACGGCGGGGCGGCCGGGCGGGGTGTTCACCGCGACGATTGCCGCCCGCCCCGGTGAGCAGGTCCAGATGGACGGCACGCCGCTGGACGTGATGGCGGTGATGGACGACGGGGTGATCGGCCGTCCCG
>JBKQSL010000352.1:0-10381 GCA_052143655.1 Streptosporangiaceae bacterium
CGGTGAGGAATCCCAGGGGCAGGAAGATGGTGGCGATGATGGCCAGCTGCTTCATGACCACGTTCAGCCGGTTGGACACCATCGACAGGTGCGTGTCCATGGCGCCGCTGATCAGGTCGCGGTACCCATCCACCAGGTCACTGATGCGGATGAGGTGGTCGTAGAGGTTGCGGAAGTACGCCGAGCCTTGCTCGGTCATCCCGGGTACCTCCACCATGCCAGCATTGAGGCTGGAAATCATGTCGCGCTGGGGGGTGATGACCTTGCGGATGGCCATGATCTCCCGCTTCATGCCGAACAGGGTCCCCAGCTGTTCCTCCGTCGGGTTCTTCAGGATGGCGCCCTCGAGGTTGTCGATCGAGTCGTCGAAGTCGGACAGCACGGGGAAGAACGAGTCGACCAGGGTATCCATGATCAGGTAGAAGATCACAGCCTGCGGTGCCGCCACCTTGGAGGAGTGATGGCTGCCGATGCGCTCGCGCACCGTGGCCAGCGCCGGGCAGTTCCCCTGGTGGATGCTGATGATGCACTTCTCGGTGATGAAGCAGTGCACCTCGGCGACGTTCTTCCCGTCATCCGCCATGCCGAAGGTGACGACATGGGCGAAGCCGTCGAACTCGTCGATCCTGGGCCGCTGGCCGAACCGGTCTGCCGCTTCCACGGCCACCGGGTGGAAATGAAACGTGTCGGTCAGCAGAGCCGTGACGTCGTCGTCCGGCCCGGGGTCGTGGATGTCGAGATCGAGCCAGAAGAATGAGCCCGCCGCCACTGCCTGTTCAATCTCCTGCTGGGTAGCGTCGGTGACTGTGCCATGCTGGGTGATCGTCCCTTTCATGAGGAGATGCTTTCACGCTCAGGGGGGACGCTCCTCCCCGGAACGGAGCCCTCGGTTTCCGCGGCGGTCTCCGGTGGCGGCTGGCCTACGCCAGCCCGTCCTGGAGATCGTCACGGGCTTGCCTGTGGCCAAGATCGAACCAGAGTCTCGCCTGAGGGCGGGAGTGAAAGTCCGGCCCAAAGAGCAGCGCCACGGCGGGCAGGCTCACATCATCTGGCGGAGAATCGGAACCCTGTCGTCGGCGGGTGAATCCTGATCCGGTGCCGGCGGCATGCCGTAGCAATCCCGCGATCTACAGGTACGTCCCGCATCACAGGACGCAGGAGAAGCTCACCGGGCAGCTGGCAGGCCCGGTCAGGGCAATGGATCAGCTTCCTCATGGTGATCCGGTCGACCGCTTCAATGCCTGGTTCGCCGTCAAGGTGACCAACGGCGTGGGCGCGACTGGCCTGAGCCAGCGCGCTGAAGCGTCCTGGCCGCCGCCGCGTGTACTGTTGCGGCGAGGAAACCGCTAGCTCATGCCTGCCCGGATCACCCGCCGGCGGCACGCGCCGCCAGCAGGCCCGCAGGTCCGCGCGCTGCTTGCCGCGGCGGAGCCGGTGCGGTCAGCCCAGGGAAGCTGAGGACTAGGAACCAGGCTGTGACAACACAGACCGGTAACGCGTATGGCCTGCGGCAGCAGGGCGGCCTGGAGGTCGTCTCATGGCCGGCGCTGGACGCACTCGACGTCGACGTGATGGTCACCACCCGCCATGGGGGCGTGTCCGCTGGTCCCTACGCGACTCTCAACCTCGGCCTGCACGTCGGTGACGATCCGGCCGATGTGCTGGAGAACAGGCGCCGGGTGGCGGCGGCGCTCGGCGCTGACCTGGGCGACCTCGTCTTCTGCGAGCAGGCGCACGGGCGCGAGGTGCGGGTGGTCACCGCCGGCGACCGCGGGCGGGGCGCGTGGTGCCTGGATGACGCGATCGGCCAGGCCGATGCGCTGGTCACCGCGGACACCGGAACCGTGCTGGTCGTCATGGTGGCCGACTGCGTTCCCGTGGTCCTCCACGACCCGGTGGCCCATGTGCTGGCGTGCGTGCACGCCGGCTGGCGCGGCACGGTCGCGCGGGTCACCGAGGCAGCGCTGACCGCGATGCAGGCGCTGGGCGCCCGGCCGGACAACGTCCTGGCAGCTGTCGGCCCGGCGGCCGGGCCTGCCGACTACCAGGTCGGCGAGGAGGTCGCAGCCGCTGCGGACACCTGCTTCGGCGGGAACGCCGAGGGCATCGTGCGGCCGGACGGGACCGGCCGGTGGCTGCTCGACCTCTGGGCCGCCAATCACCGCATCCTGCGCGAATCCGGCGTGCCGGACAGTCAGATCATGGTTGCCGCGCTGCCCACCGGGACCGGCCCGGGCCTGTTCTTCAGCCACCGCCAGGAGCACCCGTGCGGGCGGTTCGCCGCCGTCGCCCGGCTCCGGCCACGGAGCCGCGCGTGAGCACCCCGCCGTTCCGCTACGAAGGCTATGACCTCGACCCCGGTCAGGGCCTGCTGGCCTGCCGGTACTCGCTGGGCGGCCGGCGCTTCCAGGAGCGGATCACGTTCAGCCCGGCGGGCCGGTGGGACTCGCCGGCCGTTGACCAGGCCGGGCGGCTGGCGTTCCTGCTCGCCGGGGTGTCGTATTACAAGACTGCCGCCCCGCCGGTCATCGACCTCGGCCAGACAGCGGTCACCGCGGCCGAACGGGATTTCCTGCGCGCCTTCTACCTCGACGGCCTCGGCGAGTACGCCTACCGGAACCAGCTCGACCTCTCCGGCCTGCGCATCGAGGGACCGGCGAAGCCGGGCTCGCCGGCACACCAGGCGGCGGACCGGGACGCAGCCAGCCCGGCCCGGCCGCTCGTCCCGTTCGGCGGGGGCATCGACTCCATCGTCACGGTCGAGATGGTCCGCCGGCACAGCGATCCGGCCCTGTTCGTCGTCAGCCGGCCGGGCGACCGGTTCCAGGCCATCGAGAGGCCTGCGGCCGTTACCGGGCTGCCGATCGTGCGCGCGGGCCGGGAAATCGACCCTCAGCTGCTGCAGTCCCGGGAACTGGGCTTTCTCAACGGGCACGTCCCGGTGACCGGCATCCTGTCGGCGATCGCCGTGCTGGCAGCGGCGCTGGAGGGCCGCGACGCGGTGGTGATGTCCAACGAGTGGTCGGCGTCGATTCCCACGATCGAGGCCGGCAGCCGGGCCATCAACCACCAGTACTCCAAGAGCGCCTCGTTCGAGGAGGCGTTCCGCGGCGTGCTCGCCGGGTGGCCCGGCGGGCGGGTCGATTACTTCTCAGCGCTGAGACCGTTCAGCGAGCTGTGGGTGGCGCGGCGGTTCGCCGAGCTCACCGAGTATCACGGCACGTTCCGCAGCTGTAACCGCGCCTTCCACATCGACAAGTCCCGGCGCCTGGACCACTGGTGCGGCCGCTGTGACAAGTGCTGCTTCATCGATCTCATCCTCGCGCCGTTCCTCGCCCCGGCCGAGCTGGGCCGCATCTTCGACGGCCGGGAGCCGCTCACCGATCCCGACCCGGGCGACTCGCTGGCCGACCGGTTCCGTGCCCTGCTCGGCACCTCTGCCGACAGCAAGCCGTTCGAGTGCGTGGGAGAGATCAGCGAATGCCGGGCCGCCGTGCTGCTGGCCGCGCAGCGGCCCGACCGGGCGGGAACCACGCTGCTGCAGGCACTCGCCGCCGAGCTATCCGGCCAGCCCGAACTGCACAGTCCCGCCGCGCTGCTGCAGCCCATGAGCTCGCACTTCATCCCTGATGCGTATGCGCCCGAAGATCTGCTGGTCTGACCTGCGGGGCGCCCGGGTCGGGGTCTGGGGCCTCGGCGTCGAGGGCCTGGCCAGCCTCCGCAAGCTCACGTCCATGGGCGTCGACCCGCTGCTGGTCGACGACCGCCCGCCGCCCGGCGGGGTCAGCGGCCGCCCGGTCCTGGCCACGGCCGACGGCGGGGTCGCGGCGCTGGCCGCCTGCGACGTCATCGTCAAGACCCCTGGCATCAGCCGCTACCGCCCCGACGTTCTGGAACTGCAGACCCGCGGCATCCCGGTGACCGGCGGCCTCGGCCTCTGGCTGCAGGAAGCCGACCGCGGCCGGGTCGTGTGCGTCACCGGGACCAAGGGCAAGAGCAGCACCACGGCGATCGCCGGGCAGCTGCTGGCCGGGCTCGGCTATCAGTGCATGGTCGGCGGCAACATCGGCCAGCCGCCCTATGACCCAGCCCAGGAGGGCACCGGCTACGACTACTGGGTGATCGAGACGTCCAGCTACCAGGCCACCGACCTGGCCTGCTCGCCCCCCGTCGTGGCGGTCACCGCCCTGCATCCCGATCACCTGCCCTGGCATCACGGGGTGGCGGGCTACTACCGGGACAAGCTGTCGGCGTGCTCCCAGCCGGGAGCCGACCTGACCATCGCCAACGGGGACAGCGACCTGCTCCGCGAGCGGGTCTCGCTGCTCGGGCCCCGGGTCGAATGGGTGCACGCGGACGACGACCCGGCCGCCGACTGGATGGCGCCACTCGGGCTGCTCGGCGCGCACAGCCGGCGCAACGCGCTGATCGCCCGCGCCTGCCTGCGCGCGCTCGGCGTGCCGGAAGCCGCCGACGACGGCAGGCTGCGCGCGGCCGCGGCGGGCTTCGAGCAGCTGAGCAGCCGCCTGCAGGTCATCGGCTCCGTCGCCGGGGTAACGTTCGTCGACGACAGCCTGTCCACCAATGTCCTGCCGACCCTCGCGGCGCTGGATGCGTTCCCCGGACGGCGGATCGCCCTGATCGCCGGGGGCCAGGACCGGGGCATCGACTACGCGCCCCTCGCCGCCGGCCTCGGCGGCCGCGAGGCCGCCACCCTGGTCCTGGTCCTGCCCGATAGCGGCCCGCGTATCCAGGCCGCCATCGAGGCGGCCCGCCCCGGCGGCGTGTCGGCGGAAGCCTGCGCGGACCTGGACACCGCCGTCCGGCTGGGTTTCGGCTGGGCCCGCCCGGACGGGATCGTCCTGCTGTCGCCGGCCGCGCCCAGCTTCGGGCACTTCCGGAACTACCGGGACCGGGGTGACGCCTTCGCCAAGGCGATGCGCTCCTGCCCGGCCAGCTGACGCCGAGCCGGTCATGGCCAGCGAACTGCCGGGCGCGTTCCTGCGGTCCCTGGCCGCCGTGGTCGGCGAGCGGCACGTGCTCACCGGCGACGCCACCGCCGGCTTCTGCGTGGACTGGACCGGCCGGTTCCGCGGGCACGCTCCCGCGGTGCTCCGGCCCGCCGACACCGCCGAGGTGCAGGGCGTCCTGGCGCTCTGCCGCGAGGCCGGGGTCCCGGTGGTCCCGCAGGGCGGCAACACCGGCCTGGTCGGCGGGGGCATCCCGCTGCACGGCGAGGTCGTGCTGAGCACGGCACGGCTCCGCCAGCTGGATCCGGTCGACCTCGAAGCCGCGCAGGTCACCGCCGGAGCCGGGGTGAGCCTGGCGCAGGTCGCCGGCGCCCACCCGGACCTGGATCTCGCGGTGCACATCGCTAGCCGGGATTCGGCCACCGTGGGGGGCGCCATCGGCACGAACGCGGGCGGGCTGCGGGTGCTGCGGTACGGCCCGATGCGAGCCCAGCTTCGCGGCGTCGAGGCCGTGCTGGGCGACGGCACCGCGGTCTCGCACCTGGCCGGGCTGACCAAGGACAACACCGGATACGACTACGGGTCGCTGCTGGCCGGCTCGGAGGGAACGCTGGCCGTCATCACCCGCGCCCGGCTCCGGCTGGTTCCCCGGATGCGCGACCCGGTGACCGCGCTCGTCGGGCTGGGCAGCTTCGATGAACTGCACGCGCTGGCGCGCCAGGCCCTCAGGGATGTCCCGGGCCTGGTATCGGCGGAGTTCTTCACCCATACGGGCGTCCGCATCCTGCAGGAAAGGGCCGGCCTCCCGGCACCCTTGGAAACGCCGGCCGATGCCTACCTGCTGCTCGAGGCCTTCGGCCCGCAGGCGCTGGACGACCTGGCCGATATCACCGGCAGCCGGCCCGTGGCGGTCGGGCAGTCGAACCCGGACCGGAGCCGGCTGTGGGCCTACCGGGAACGGCACCCGGAGGCAGCCGGGTTCCTCGGCACCGTGATCAAGCTCGACGTGTCCGTGCCCGCGGCGCGCTGGACTGAGCTCGCCGCCGCCGTGCCCGCCGCGGTCGCCGCCGCCGACCCCGGCGCGCAGGTCATCCTGTTCGGCCACGTCGCCGACGGGAACGTGCACGTCAACGTGGTCCCGGCGGCCGAGCCGGACGGCCGCCACGAGGATGCGGTGTTTTCCCTGGTCGCCTCGCTCGGCGGCTCGATCTCCGCCGAGCATGGCATCGGCGCGCTGAAGGCGCGCTGGCTTCCGCTGGTGCGCTCGGAGGCAGAACTGGCGCTGTTCGCCCGCCTGCGGTCCGCCTTCGACCCGTCCGGCATCCTGAACCCGCACGTGCTGCCGCGGTAGCAACCCGGCACGGCGGGCCTGCCGCCGGCCGGCGACCTGCCAGACCTCGAAGAAGACACTGTCACCGGCGGGCCTGAGCCGGATCAGCCGGCCTGCGGCCGGACCGGGTGGCGCTCGCGACGGCGAGCCGTCTGCGAAGCCTGGCTCCGCCGCGGCGCGACCCGTGCCGAATCACACCGCGAATGCGCTGGAAACGGCCATTACCAGGACCGTTCTGTTGCACCATAAGGGGCAATTGACGTGATGCTTTCGATTGTGCGCCGCGGCTGACCCGGGATGAGGCGCGGCGCGCCCCCCGCTGGAAGGCTGCAATGGCTCCGTCAGCGCGCCCGGCCACGAGCCCTGCCGTCAGGGTGGCCGTCCTCGTATTGCTCATCGCCGCGATCATCGCCGCGCTGCTCGTGCCGATCTACGCGCGGTTCACCCCGAAGCTCGGCGCCTTCCCGTTCTTCTACTGGTACCAGCTGATCCTGGTGCCGGCGGTCAGCCTGGTGTGCTGGCTCTGCTACCTGCTGCTGCGGCCCCCGCCCGCGCGCAGCGCCGGATCCCGGAGCCGCCGCGCAGCGCGGCGAGGCGCCCGGTGAACACTGTCTCGCTGGCCATCCTCATCCTCGCGTTCCTCGCCGTCACCCTGATCGGCTTCGCCGCGACCCGGTGGCGCCCGGCCGAGGACCTGATGCACCTGAACGAGTGGGGCCTCGGCGGCCGCGGCTTCGGCACGTTCGTCAGCTGGTTCCTGCTCGGCGGCGACCTGTACACGGCCTACACCTTCATCGCCGTCCCGGCCCTGGTCTACGCGGTCGGCGCGGCCGGGTTCTACGCGCTGTCGTACACGATCGTGGTCTGGCCGATCGTGTTCATCTTCGCCCCGCGGCTGTGGTCAGTCGCCCGCGCGCGCGGCTACGTCACCCCCGCCGAGTTCGCCCGGGGCCGGTACGGCTCGCAGGGCCTCGGGCTGGCCGTGGCGGTGACCGGGATCCTGGCCACCATGCCCTACATCGCGCTGCAGCTGGTGGGCATCGAGTCGGTGCTGACCGTGCTCGGCGTCGGCGGGGACTCGGGTAACCCCGTCATCCGGGACCTGCCGCTGCTCATCGCGTTCATCATCCTGGCCGGCTACACCTACCTGGCCGGGCTGCGGGCCCCGGCGCTCATCGCATTCGTCAAGGACGCGCTGATCTACCTGACCGTCATCGTCGCGATCCTCTACATTCCGTCCCGGCTGGGCGGCTGGGGGCACATCTTCAGCGTCTCGGCGGCGCACCTGAAGAAGGTCAACCCGCAGACAGGCAAGCCGTTCGGCAGCCTCGTGGTCATGCCGCCCGGCGAATGGGCTTATGCCACGCTCGCGCTCGGCTCCGCGCTGGCGCTGTTCATGTACCCGCACTCGGCCACCGGCCTCTTCGCCTCCGGCGGGCGCAAGGTGATCCGGCGCAACGCAGCCATGCTGCCGGCCTATTCGCTGATGCTCGGCGTGATCGCGCTGTTCGGCTACCTGGCGCGGGCGACTCCGGGCGTGAACGCCGGCGTCGCGGCGGCGGGCGGGAACGCGCAGCTGTCGGTGCCGCTGCTGTTCCAGCAGATGTTCCCCAGCTGGTTCGCGGGGATCGGGTACGCGGCGATCGTCATCGGCGCGCTCGTGCCGGCGGCCATCATGTCGATTGCCGCGGCGAACCTATTCACCCGCAGCATCTACAACGAGTTCTTCCGGCCCAACGCCACCCCGGCGCAGGAGACCCGGGTGGCGCGACTGGCCTCGCTGCTGATGAAGGTCGGCGCGCTCGGCTTCGCGCTCGCGCTGAACAAGACGTTCGCGATCAACCTGCAGCTGCTCGGCGGGATCTGGATCCTGCAGACCTTCCCGGCCGTGGTGATCAGCCTCTACACCCGGTGGTTCCACCGCTTCGCGCTGATCGCGGGCTGGGCGGCGGCCATGGCCTTCGGCACCTTCGAGGCGTACCAGACTCCCGGCGGCGGCCAGGAGCACTTCGGCGCGGCCACGGCGCCGGTCTTCGGCCAGCTCACCTACATCGCCATCGCCGCGCTGGTCGTCAATGTGGCGGTCGCGGCCGCGGGCACGCTCATCCTGCGCGGTTTCGGCCTGCCGAACGGGCACGACGAGACCCTGCCGGACTACTACTCCGCCGACCCGGACGCCGAGCCCGCTGCCCCTGCCGCCAGCCACGCTCCCGGCGGCCCGGCCGGGACGGGCGGCACCCGGCGCCGGGTGACCGGCTCAGCCGTCCCCTGACCGGCGGGCCGCCTCCCGCACCCGGTCATTGCCGGCCGGTAATCGCCCTGCACCCGCCCGGCGTGGCCCGCGCCGGGAGTCAGGTCGCGCTCGCAGGTGTTGTTAGCGTGTGCAGAGACATTTCTGCAAGGCGGCCGGCGGAGAAGTCGCGCAACCGAGGAGCACCGTGAACGGCAGCACGGCAGACCTGGTTCTCGTCGGCGGGAAGATCCGCACCCCCGCGCACCCCGCCGGCTTCGCCGCGGCCCTCGCCGCCCGCGGCGGAGTGATCCAGGCGCTCGGCGCCGATGAGGACATCCGGGACCTGGCCGGCCCGCCGACCCGGGTCATCGACCTGCGCGGCCGCCTCGCGCTCCCCGCATTCGGCGATGCGCACGTGCACGCCATCGCCGGCGGCCTGGAAAGCCTGCGCTGCAACCTGCTGGGCCTGCGCACCCGCGGCGACTGCCTGGCGGCCATCGCCGCCTACAGCGAGAGCCTGCTGACGGACCGCTGGGTGCTCGGCGGCGGCTGGGCCATGGAAGCCTTTCCCGGCGGCACGCCCACCGCCGCGGACCTCGACGCGGTCACCGGCGGGCGGCCCGCGTTCCTGCCCAACCGCGACCACCACAGTGCCTGGGTGAACACCGCCGCGCTGCGGATCGCCGGCGTCGGCGCGGGCACGGCAGACCCGGCGGACGGGCGCATCGAGCGGGACGACGCGGGCCGGCCGACAGGGGCGCTGCACGACGGGGCCATGCGGCTGGTCGCCGGGCATGTCCCGGCCGCCACCGCGGCGGAGCTGACCGGCGGGCTGCTCGCCGCCCAGGCGCACCTGCACTCGCTCGGGATCACCCGGTTCCAGGACGCGTGCGTGGGCCCGGCCGGCGAGCTCGGCATCCCGGACACCTTCGAGGCCTACCGGCGCGCCGCCGCCGACGGCGTGCTCACCTGCCAGGTGGTCGGCGCCCTGTGGTGGGACCGCAGCCGCGGCCTGGCCCAGGTCGACGACCTGCTGGCCCGCCGTGAGATGGCGCCGGGCGACGGCAGCCCGTTCCGGGCCACGGCCGTCAAGCTGATGCTCGACGGCGTCTGCGAGACGTTCACCGCCGCGATGTCCGCGCCCTACCTCGACCGCGACGGCCATCCGTCCGGCCACAGCGGGAAGCTGTTCATCGAGCCGGACGAGCTCGGCGCGGCCGTCCGGCAGCTGGCCGCCGCAGGGTTCCAGCTGCACTTCCACGCCCTCGGCGACCGGGCGGTCAGCACCGCCCTGGACGCCCTGGCCACGCTCCCGGCCGGGCGCCGGGAGCAGGCCCGCCACCATCTGGCGCACCTGCAGTTCATCGCCCCGCAGGACCTGGACCGGTTCGCCAGGCTGGGTGCGGTCGCCAACTTCCAGCCGCTGTGGGCGTGCTCGGAGCCGCAGATGGAGGAGCTGACCCTGCCGTTCGTCGGCGCCGAGCGGGCCGCCTGGCAGTACCAGATCGGCTCGCTCGCCCGGCGCGGCGCGCGGATCGCATTCGGCAGCGACTGGCCGGTGTCGAGTGCGGATCCGCTGCAGGAGATCCACGTCGCGGTCAACCGGGCGATGTCCCCGCGCCTGGGCCGGGCGGGCGAGCCGGAGTGCGAGAAGCCGTTCCTGCCCGGTCAGGCGATCTCGGTGGACGCCGCGGTCAGCGCCTTTACCGCCGGGGTCGCCTACGTCAACCACGCCGAGGTCGAGACGGGGGTCCTGGCGCCCGGCATGCGCGCCGACATCGCCGTGCTCGACCAGGACCTGTATGCGATCCCGGCCCGTGACATCGGCAGCACCTCAGTAGCGGTGAC
>JBKQSL010000353.1:0-7147 GCA_052143655.1 Streptosporangiaceae bacterium
ATCGGGCTGCTCGGCGCGAAGATCTGGATCGAGAACCGGGTGGACTTCGCCGACCCGGTGAACCTGATCCCGCTGGCCGCCGGGATCATCGCCGGCGTCGGCGGGCTGACAATCGCGATCACCAGCACGTTCAGCATCACCGGCATCGCAACCGGCTACCACGGGACGCGGGCGTTCCGGCGGCGGCCTGCTGACGTTCCCGGGGCGGCTGGGATGCCGGAATCTGCGGAGAGCGCAGGCTGACAGTGCGGCGCCGGCGCGGGCCGGGCACCTCCGGCCGGCCGAAGACCTCCGGCGGCGTCAGTCATAGACCTCCGGCAGCGGCGGCGGGGGCGGGCCGGGATGCGCGTCGGTGACCGGCCTGGCCCCGGCGGTGAAATCGTCCAGCGCAGCGCCCGCGGCCACCAGGGCAGCCGCCGGCCCGGCTGCGGCCCGGCGGGCCAGCTCGGCGACCGGCAGCGGCCAGCCGGAGGCGGCCAGCACCAGGTTGCCGAACGCCTGCCCGGCCAGCACCGGCGGCTCGGCGATGAGGCAGTGGTGCGGGAATGCCGCGCGCACGGCCGCGGCGCGGCCGCGGGCGTGCGCCAGCGGCGGGCCGTCGCCGACGTTGACCGCGCAGATGCCCGCCGGGGTCAGCGCCCGGGCCAGCAGGGCGGCGAACTCCGCCGACGCCGCCCGGGGCGGGGTGGCGGCCCCGGTGAACGCGTCGGCGATCACCAGATCCCAGGACCCGGCCGGCTGCCGTTCGGCGACGGCGCGCGCATCGGCCACCAGGACGGTGACCTGACCGCAGCCCCGCCCGCCGGCATCACGGAGCGGCAGCCGCCGCCAGATCAGCTGAGCCACCCGCGGGTCAGCCTCGACCGCCAGCTGGTGCGAGCCCGGCCGGGTCGCGGCCACGTACCGGGCGAGCGTCAGGCCGCCAGCGCCCAGGTGCAGCACCCGCAGCGGCGCCCCGGCCGGCCCGGCCAGGTCGATCAGGTGCCCGATCCACTGGGTGTACTCCAGCTCCAGGTGCCGCGGATCGCCGAGATCCACGTAGGACTGCGGGACGTCGTCGATGAGCAGCATCCACGCCCCGGGCCGCTCCGCGTCCGGCAGCAGCTCGACCTGGCTGCGCGAGGCCGCCAGCGGTCCGGCCGGCTCGCCGGGTGGGTGCTGCGCATCAGGCATGCCGCCATTGTCCCGGCGTGGGGCATCCGGCATGCCGCCATTGTCCCGGCGCGGGGCATCCGGCGGCGCGGGGCATCCGGCGGCGCGGCGGCGCGGGGCACCGTCCGGTGTCGGCGACCGGCCATATGCTCGGGGCGAGCGCCACGGCAGTCCGCCGCAGGACCGGCGGGCGGGCGCGGCTGCGGACCGGAGGGCAGCATGCGGCACATCACGGTGGCCGAGCGGCGCACCCGGCTGGGCCTCCGGCACCGGCTGGCACCCGGCGCCCTGGCCGAGGATCCCGCCGAGGTGGCGGACAGCCTGGTGGCGGTGCACGGCACCGACCCGGCCTCGGTGTTCGTGGGTGCCATGGCCAGGATGCGGGACGGCAGCATCGGCTCCGTCGAGCGGGCCCTGTACACCGACCGGACGCTGATCCGGCTGCTCGGCATGCGCCGCACCGTCTTCGTCGTCTCCCGGCAGACCGCGCCCGTCGTGCAGGCCGCCTGCAGCCGTGCGGTTGCCGCCCGCGAGCGGCGCAAGCTGGTGTCCTGGCTGACCGAGGCCGCCGTCGCCGACGACGTCGAGCGCTGGCTGGACGAGGCGGCGCAGGCCGCGCTCAGCGCCCTCGCGGCCCGGGGCGCGGCGACGGCGGCCGAGATCGCCGCCGACGATCCGCGGCTGCAGGTCGAGCTGGTGCTGGCCCGGGGCAAGTCCTACGAGGGGCGGCAGCAGGTCGCCGGGCGGCTGCTGTTCCTGCTGGCAGCCGAGGGCCAGGTGGTGCGCGGCCGGCCGCGGGGGTCGTGGACCTCGCACCAGCATCAGTGGTCGGTGATGGCTGACTGGTGCCCGGGCGGCCTGGCGGAGTGGCCGCAGGAGGACGCCGAGACCGAGCTGGCGCGCCGCTGGCTGCGGGCGTACGGGCCGGGCACGGCCGAAGACCTGCGCTGGTGGCTGGGATGGACGAAGGCCCAGGTGAAGCAGGCGCTCACCCGGCTGCGGCCGGCGGAGGTGGACCTGGACGGCACCGTCGGCCTGGTACTGCCCGACGACGTCGGACCGCCCGAGGAGGCGGAGCCGTGGGCGGCGCTGCTGCCCGGGCTTGACTCGACGCCGATGGGCTGGCAGCAGCGGGACTGGTTCCTGGGCCCGCACCGCCAGCACCTGTTCGACGGCACTGGGAACGTCGGGCCCACCGTGTGGTGGGACGGCAGGATCGTGGGCGGCTGGACCCAGGACGGCAGCGGCGAGATCGTCTGCCGGCTGCTGGCCGACGTGGGTGCCGACGCGGTGGCGGCGATCGAGACGGCGGCCAGCCGGCTGGCCGCGGCGATCGAGCCGGTCCGGCTCACGCCGCGCACCCGCGGCCGCACCTGGCTGGAGCGCGAGCTGGCCGGACAGGGCGGGTGAGCGCCGGTGACCGGGCAGTGATCGAGGATCTGGTCCCGGCCGGGGTCATGACCGTGGAGGCATTCGGGGACCTGCCGGATATCCGGCTCTACCCGGAGGAGGAGCAGATCATCTCCCGCGCCGTGGCCAGGCGGCGGGCGGAGTTCACCACCGGCCGCGGCTGCGCCCGGCGGGCGCTGGCCCGGCTGGGGATCCCGGCCGGGCCGATCCTGCGGCAAGCGAACGGCGCCCCGCGGTGGCCGGACGGGATCGCCGGCAGCATCACGCACTGTGCCGGCTACCGGGCGGCCGCGGTCGCCCGCACCAGCGCCGCGGCGTCCGTAGGCATCGACGCTGAGCCGGATGCACCGCTGCCGCCGGGCGTCCTCGCCCTGATCGCGACACCCGGCGAGCGGGCGTGGGTGGCGGAGGCCAGCTCGGAGCCGGGCGTCTGCTGGGACCGACTGCTGTTCAGCATCAAGGAGTCGGTGTACAAGGCGTGGTTCCCGCTGACCGGCGACTGGCTGAGCTTCACCGATGCCGAGGTCGAAGCGCCCGAGGACGGGGAGTTCACGGCCCGGCTGCTGGTACCCGGGCCGGTGCTCGCGGGCCAGGCGCTCACCGGTTTCAGCGGCCGCTGGCTGTCCCGCGGCGGCCTGGTGGTCACCGCGGTCACGGTGGACCCCGCGGGCTGACGCGCCGCCGGGCAGGTAACCCGGCACCGCGGCCGCGGGTGCAGGCCGCCGGTGCAGTGCCGCGGCCGCCGGGCCAGTGCCGCGGCCGAGCGTAGTACCGCGGAGCAGCCGGACGCCCAGCAGCCCGGTCAGCGATGTGGCGATCGCGGCGGTGTGCCAGTCTCGTCGGTGTGGCAGTCTCAGCGCATGACAGCTGCGCTCGAGGCCGGTCGTTCGAGGTCCGGCCGTTCCGACCCGAAGACGCCGAGCAGGTCACGGCGCTCGCGCCGCGGCTCGCCGAGCGGGTCGCCGCCTGGCGGGAGCCGGCCGCCGTGCTGGCCGCCGTGCTGGCCGCCGTGCAAGGCTGGGTCCGGGACTCGGTGCAGGCCGCGGGCGAGCCAGGACACGCCGTCCTCGTCGCGGCCGCCGCGGGCCAGATCGCCGGGGTGGTGACCGTCGCCGAGCGCGAGCACTTCACCGGCCAGATCGACGCCTACGTCGGCGAGCTGGCCGTGCGGCGCGGCCTGGAGCGGCGCGGGGTGGCCAGCGCGCTGATGGCCGCCGCCGAGCAGTGGGCGGCGCAGCGCGGCCTGCGGTTCATCACCCTGGAGACCGGGGCGGCGAACGGGCCGGCCCGGCGCCTGTACGAGTCGCGCGGATAACCAGCTGAGCATCCCGGTCGCCTCACCCCGGCCCGGAAGGGATGCTTTACCGCCCGGTACCGCATCACCTGGACCGACGTCACCGGCACGCACACGCTGGTCGTCCCGATCACCGGCACCGGTACCTGACCGGGCCCCGTTGCGGCAGCCCCCGTTGCGGCAGCCGCCGAGGCCGGAGAACCGGGAGCGCTAGCCGGACTGGCCGGAGCCCCGCCCGGCCGGAACCGCGGCCTGCGACTCGCCGTCGCCTGTCCCCGCTTCGATCTGGCCGGCGTCGCCGGACGGCTGCCCGGGCCCGGCCGTGATGCCTTCCTGCCCGGGCGGCGCGGCGGCCACGGCGGCGGCCTGCGCGGCGGCGGCTTGCTCAGCGGCCGCCTTGTGATGCCCCCACTCGGGATGGGCCTCCGCCCGGTAAATCAAGAGCAGCCATCCCCCCAGGGCGATGACCAGCGCAATCGGCAGGATGTACAGCATGGGTCCCAGTCCCGATCCCGTCAAGGTGCTTCCCTTCCGGGCCCAGATGCCCTGGCAGGCGCGTACAGTCCCCTGCATCTGACCGCCGCGGCGGTACGCTGACCAGGGACCTACGGCCCGAGCACCCGGGACGTCCGGGGGCCGCGCTGCACCCGGACGGGTCAGCCCGGCCAGCTCCACTGGGCCACCTCAGGCAGGTCGGCGCCGTGCTCGCGGGTCCAGGTCCGGGCTCGCAGCCAGGTGTCGAACTCCCGGTCCGACAGCCCGTGCGGGTGCTCGGCCACGTCCAGGAACCCCGGGGCACCAGTTCCACCTCACTGGACGCCCGCCGGTTGCGGCGCATGGTCCATTCCGCTGCGCCACCGCCATCCAGGTAGCTCTGGGCGGCGCCGGGCAGCCGCCGGCGCGCGAGCCGGGCGAGGTCGTCGATGTCGTAGCAGCGGGCCAGCGCACGGACGCCATAGAGCACCGAGGGCCGGCCGGGCTGCACCAGCGCGCGGATCTCCGAGAGCCTCATGCCCAGTTACCTGCCCGCGGGGAAGCGGGCCAGCCGCATCCAGCGCGCGGGACGTCCGGTCAGCCCGGCTGGGTCATGCCCGCCTGGGCCCGGACCCCGTGCGCCGCGGCCGTCTCGCTGTGGGACACCCACAGGGCCACGTCGAGGATCCGCAGCAGGGTCGCCCCGGCGGCAGCGTCCGGCCGGAGCGCCGCCACGCGCGCCCGGGCAGCAGGGTCCTGCATCAGGCAGCGCAGCACGTCCCAGGTCCGGCCGGGCACGGCCACGGCCCTGATCACCACATGGTCGCTGATCGGGCACAGCCGGGGGCGCTTGCGGGCCAGCAGCTTGGTGGCGCTGGCCGTGCCGATGCCCTCGATCGCGGTGAGAGCGTCCCACAGGAGGTCGATGTCCGCGCTCACGGCATCGCCGGCGTCCCACAGGTCGAGGTCGGCCGGCAGGGCCGCCAGCAGGCGGGACAGTTCCGCGCCGTGACTGCCGAGCAGGGTGCGGACGACCTGGGGGCGCCAGGTGATGTCCAGCAGCGTGACGGCCAGCAGGTCGTCCGCGGTGATCTCGTCCGGCGGGTTGCGGCCGAGATCGCTGAACGTCATCCCGGCGAAGGCCGGATCACGGAAGTAGAGCACGACGGCCCGGTCCAGGCCGGGCCCGGTCAGGTCGCCGAGCAGGCGCCGGGCGGCGGCGCGGACAGCATCATCGGTCGGTAACAAGCGCATACTGCCAGTATCACCAGCCGCCGCTACTGAAACGCGCATTATCGCTGGTGAGAACCAGTCTCATTATTCTCATGCGCCGCGCAGGGCGAAGATACCCGGAGCGCTTAGTCCCGGGGTGACGAGCCGGCTGCACGGCCGGGGAAATCGCCAGCCCGGGCCAGCTGGCCGGCGATGCCTGCGGCGACCGCTCGGCGGCGATCCACGATGCGAGCCTGCACGACCTCGGGGCCAAGTACGCCGACATCGTCACGATCGCCGCCTCAGCCATTGCCAGAAGATCCGGCGCGGGGGCCGGGCCACGATGGTGCCGCCGCGGGCCTGGCCGGATATCTCGACTCGCAGGGTTACCGGCACCGCCGGGCCGGGGTGCGGCCGGACCTTGACGGTACCGCCCGCCAGCGTCACCTCGTCGGTGTCCACCTCGATGCCGGGCCTCGTCACCAGGGTCAGCGCCCCGCCGTGCACCTCGGCGTCGATCTGCAGCGCGGGCCGGGTGATCACGGCAGCGCTGAAATCGAGATCTACCGTGCCGCCGATCGCGCGGATGCGCATCCGCTGCGGCACCACCCAGGCGCCGGCCCGCCGCACGGTCGAGCCGCGGCAGTCGATCTCGGCGAGCTCCTTCGGCTGCGCGGCGGCGGTGTCCGGCGGGACCGCTCCGGCCGGCAGGTCGGCGGTCAGCTCCGCCAGCTCGCCCACAGTCCGGGCGGTCAGGGCCGCCTCCAGCCGCTCGTCCAGCTCAGCTGCGGTCAGCCGCCCGTCACCGGCCGCGACTCTCAGGATGTCGACGGCCCTGTCCCGGTCCGCGTGCGATGCGCGCAGCGCGGGCGTGCCCGCCGCCGGGCCCCCGGCGGCGGGGGACAGCTCACCGGTCATGACCACATCCTTTAAGTCATCCCAAGGGTCCCGCAATACCCGGCTGGAACTGGACCCGCCGAGCGGTCGCGCGCAGCCGCGTCCGGGCTCTCGGACCGGCCGCCGGAACGCGGCGAGAGCGCCGGGCCGTTTGGTCCCAGCCGGGCGTGCCCTTCGGCCATGCCTGCCGCGCACTCCCGGGAATGGCCTGAAAGAAATTGGCCGGCCTATGGCTCCTCGCCACCGTACGACACGCACTGGCGCGCATGTCCGGCGGTGCCCGGGTGGCCTGACCGCCAGACCGCCCCAGGGCTGGGTTACTGGCGGCCCATGGCGATCCGGAACTGCTCGTCCGGGCTGATGAAGTGGTCGGCGTCAGCAGGCCCGGTGTCGATCTGCACCCAGTGCACGGTCCTGGTGAAGGTGCTCGTCCGGGAGGTGTAGTCGTCACTGACGGGCGTGGCACTGTCGGATCCGATGTCGGCCGTCTCGTCGATGGAGAAGATCAGCGGCACGGTGGCGGGCAGGCGGCCGGCCCCGGCCCGCTGCCCGTCGATGTACAGCCGGACCGCGCCGCCCTTGCCCAGGCCGCCGCCGTCGTAGTCGAACTCCATCCGCACCTGGTGGGTTCCGGCCGGGACCGGCTGCTCAGCGGCGATCTTGAAACGCTGCAGGCCGAGCAGGTTATGGCAGTAACGCAGCTGCCCG
>JBKQSL010000354.1:0-16859 GCA_052143655.1 Streptosporangiaceae bacterium
GACAGCAGGTGCGGGATCGCGATGATCTCGGTCGGGGTCTGGTCGTTGTTGCCGCCGCCGATCTGGAACAGCGAGAATGAGCACGGCTGGCAGGTGGTCCACTGCGCCTCCGCCGCCGCGATCTTCATCGGCTGGTACCGGCCCTCGATCACCCCCAGCTCATCACCCACCAGCAAGGTGAACAAGATCGCCGGGACCAGGACGATCAGCGCCAGCCGCGCCGACCGGGTGAACACCGCCCGGTCCCCGCCGTGCCGCAGCTGCCACGCCGAGACCGCCAGCATGACCACGGCGCCGGTGACCAGCGACGCGAACAGCACCTTGGCATACCCCCACACGAACACCGGGTTGGTGAACACCGCCCAGATGTCGTCCAGCTGCGGCTTGCCGCTGACCATGGTGTAGCCGACCGGGTGCTGCATCCAGGAGTTGGCCGCCAAGATGAACGCCGCCGACAGCGCCGAGCCGAGCGCGACCGCCCAGATCGTCAGCAGGTGGATCCGGCGCGGCAGCTTGTCCCAGCCGAACAGCCACAGCCCCAGGAACGTCGACTCCAGGAAGAACGCGGCCAGCCCCTCCATCGCCAGCGGCGCGCCGAAGATGTTCCCGACCAGCCGCGAGTACGCCCCCCAGTTCATCCCGAACTGGAACTCCTGCACGATCCCGGTCACCACGCCGATCGCCACGTTGATCACCAGCAGCGTGCCGAAGAACCGGGTCAGCCGCAGGTAGTCATCGCGCCCGCTGCGGTGCCACGCCGTCTGCAGCAACGCGGTCAGGAACGCCAGCCCGATCGTGATCGGCACGAAGAAGAAATGATTGACCGACACAAACGCGAACTCCACCCGCGCCAGATCGACGTTCGTCATCGGCTATCTCCGGTTCCCATGACGGCCCCCGTGATCACCTTGTGGCTCCCCACATGCCCTTCCCCTGGCGTCATGGCGCCATCCTCGATTTCGCGGATACGCCGACGTTCAGCACTCTCGCCGAAACGCGGCCGTCGGGCATCCCCCCATCGGAGGGATTGCTCCCGTACGCCAGCCAACGTGATCCGGATATGGGTGGGCACCTGGCAGCGCGGCTGGGCTGACCGTCCCATGGCCGCCTAAAAGGCGGCGGTAAGCGCCTGCTCGGCGTCCCACATCTGCTGGTAGAGCGGGCATTCCCGCAGCAGCGCCTGGTGGGTGCCACGGCCGGCGATCTTGCCCGCCGCCAGCACCACGATCTCGTCTACCTGGTCTAGCCCGCGCAGTTCGTGGGTGATCAGCAAGGT
The DNA here is from genome assembly GCA_052143655.1 of Streptosporangiaceae bacterium. GTDB lineage: Bacteria > Actinomycetota > Actinomycetes > Streptosporangiales > Streptosporangiaceae > CAVSUR01. The sequence continues at coordinate 1,277 of JBKQSL010000354.1, forward strand.
GGCCCGGCCCTGGGTGACCTCCAGCAGGTCGGCGGTCAGGGCGGCACGGGTCTCGGGGTCCAGGTGGGCCGTCGGCTCGTCCAGGATCAGCAGGTCAGGCCCTGCGAGCAGGGCCCGGGCCAGCGCGAGCCGCTGGCGTTCCCCGCCGGATACCGCCCCGCCGCGCGTCCCGGCCGGGGTATCCCAGCCCAGCGGCAGCGATTCGATCCAGTCCAGCAGCCGCGCCTGCCGGGCGGCCTCGGCCAGTTCGCCGCCGGAGGCGGCCGGGCGCGCCAGCCGGATGTTCTCCCGGATGCTGGCATTGAAGATATGCGGGTCCTGGGTGCAGCCGCCGATCACCGTACGTACGTCATCGGCCCGGTAGGCGCGCAGGTCGTGGCCGCCCAAGGTGGCGGTGCCGCTGGCCAGATCGCAGAACCTGAGCAGCACCGCGGCCACGGTGGACTTCCCCGCCCCGCTCGGGCCGACCAGCGCGACCCGCTGCCCGGCCGCGAGGTCCAGGTCGACCCCGTTCAGGGCGAACGGGCCGTCAGGCTCGTACCGTACCCGCGCGTCCCGCAGCGTCACGCGCAGCGGGCCGCCGGGCAGCGGGCGCGGCGCGGCCGGGTCGGTGACCGGGTCGGGTGCGTCCAGGACCTCGCCGACCCGGGCCGCGCTAGCGCGCGACTGACCTAGCTGCACGGCCGCCGAGGGAAGGGCAGCCACGGCCTCGAACGCGGCCAGCGCGGTAAGGGCCAGCACCGCCAGCGTTACCCGGGTGAGCCCGCCGGTCCCGACCGCGGCCACGCCGAGCAGCAGCACGCCCCACAGGGTCAGGCCCGTGGCGGCGGCGATGAGTCCGGCGCCCAGGCCCTCCGCGGAGGCGGACCGGCGGGCTAGCCGGGTGAGCGAGCGATCGTGCGTGGTGACTGCGGCCAGAGTGGTGTCCTGCGCCCCGAACGCGTGCAGGTCGGCGGCCCCGGCGACCAGGCCGGTCAGGCTCGCTGAGAGCTCGCCGCGGGCCGGAGCCGTGCGCCTGGCCGCTATCCGGGCCCGGCCGGCGGCCAGCAGCGGCACCGCCACGCCCGCAGCGACCAGCCCGGCCGCCAGCACTCCCGCCGCGGGAGCGAGCAGCAGCAGGCAGGCGGTCACCGCGCCGGCGCCTACCAGCCCGGCGACGAGCGGCGGGGCCACCGCGCGGATGAACAGGTCCTGGGTCGCGTCCACGTCGGAGATCAGCCTGGCCAGCAGATCGCCGGAGCGGAAAGCCCGGAACCCGGCCGGGGCTAGCCGTTCCAGCCGCCGGTAAATGCTCACCCGGACATCAGCCAGGACCCGGAAGGCAACGTCGTGGGAGGCCAGCCGCTCGCAGTAGCGGAAGGTGCCACGGCCGACGGACAGCGCACGGACCGCCACCACCGCGGCGGCGATGGCAATGATGTTCGGGTGCTGCGATGCGCGGGCCAGCATGAACCCGGACGTAGCCAGCAAGGCGACCCCGCATCCCGTGGCGGCGGCCCCGGCCAGGACCGCGAGCAGCAGCCGGCCGCGCAGCGGCCGGGCCAGCCATAGCAGCCGCAGCAGCGGGTCACCTCCGCGACCCTGCCCTGCCCGCAGACGCCGGGAGCGAAGCGGCGGCCTCACGGCAACACCCCCACTGACCTGCCCGCCGGCTCGCCCGGCGCGGGCGCCAGCAGGCGACCGTGGTCCAGGGTGAGCACGCGGTCAGCGCCGCCCTGCCAGGCATGCCGGTGGGTGACCAGGATCACGGTCCGGTCGGCCATCAGGGTCTGGATGACCGCCATGATCTGCCCCGCGACGATCGGGTCCAGGTGGGCGGTGGGCTCGTCCAGCAGCAGCAGCGGCGCGTCCCGCAGGAACGCCCGAGCCAGGGCGATCCGCTGCCGCTGCCCGGCTGACAGCCGTAGCGCCTGTTCTCCCAGCGGCGTGTCGTACCCGTGTGGCAGCGCCTCGATGAACGTGTCCGCCCCGGCCAGCCTGGCCGCCCGCGCGATGTCCCGGCGGCTGGCTTCTGGCCGGCCCAGGGCGATATTTTCCGCCGCGCTGGCGGCGAACAGATACGGCTGCTGCGGCACCCAGGCGACCTGCCGCCGCCAGCCGGCGGCGTCGATGCGGGCCAGGTCGGTGCCGCCGGCCGTGATCCGGCCGCCGGTGGGCTCGGTAAACCGCAGCAGCAACCCGAGCAGCGAGCTCTTGCCTGCCCCGCTAGGCCCGGTGACCGCGATCTGATCGCCGGGCCGGATCATCAGCGATACCTCAGCTAGGGCCGGCCGGTCACGCCCCGGATAGGCCAGGCTCACCGCGTCCAGGGTGATGTCGTCGTACCGCAGGTCGGCCGTTGCCGCCTCGCCGGCCCCCGGCGCAGTGACGCAGGCCGGCGAGGGCGCTGTCTCGATGATGTCGCACGCCCGCCCGGCCGCGGCGGCGCCCTCCATGCTGGCGTGGAAGTGCAGGCCCACCGCACGCAGCGGCAGGTAGGCCTCGGGGGTGAGCAGCAGCACCACCAGCGCGGTCTGGTACCCCATATGGCCGGCCAGCAGCCGCAACCCGACCTCCACCGCGACCAGGGCGGTCGACACCGCCGCGGCCAGTTCCAGCACCAGCGCGGACAAGAACGCCACTCGCAGCGTAGCCATGGTCGCCGACCGGTAACCCTCGGTGACCTCCTTGATCACGTCCGCCTGCGGCCTGGCCCGGCCGAACACCTTCAGCGTGGGCAGGCCATCCACCACGTCCAGGAAATAGCCGCCCAGCCGCGCCAGCAACCGCCACTGGCGCTGGGTGCGCGCCCGCGTATGCATACCGACAAGCACCGCGAAGATGGGGATGAGCGGCAGCGTCACGGCGATGATCACCGCAGAGATCCAGTCAGCGGCCGCTACCGTGGCCAGCACCGCCGCCGGCACCAGGCAGGCCAGCACAAGCTGCGGCAGGTACCGGGCGAAATAAGGATCCAGACTATCCAGCCCGCGGGTGGCCACGGTGGCGATCTCACCCGGCTGCTGCCGTCCCAGCCAGGCCGGTCCGAGCCGCTGCAGGTGGGCAGCCAGGCTGCGGCGCAGCTGCGACTTCACGGTAGCGGCCGCCCGCAGCGCTGCGACCTCGCCGCCGTAGGCGGCTGCCGCCCGAACGGCCACCACGGCAAGCAGGGCGATCAGGGCAGCCGACAGGGCAGCCGGGCCGGTGCCCCGGGCCGCGCCGGCGAGCAGCCGCGCCAGCACCTCCGCCTGCGCGATCACCATGCCAGTCGTGACCATGCCCAGCGCGGCCGTCACCACGAGGTAGCCGTGGGCGGCCCGGGCGTGCCGGAACAGCCGCGGGTCGACCGGCCTCATGACGCGCCGGGAATGCTCATGTTACTGATGGCGTCGTCAGCGTCCACCGTGGTGAGGCTAGTCATGGTCGGAATCCTCATCGCCTTCGACAGCGAGAGCCGCCGGGGAGCTCACTGCATCTATCCGCCACTATGCCGTTGGCGCCAGGGATGTTCCTCCCCCAGTAAGGATGGTTCGGCCGGCCCTGATCGTCAGACAGGTCATAGGACGGCCCAGCGTCCGATCTGTAGCAGGTCCGCGGCCAGGCTCCCCCGTTCGGGGGGATGGCAGTGCGCGGACCGGTTCTTATGATCGCGTCGTCTGCCAAAGTCGGGAGGTTCTGTCGTGTCCAATCAGAGTTCAGCATCGATGAGCATGTTCCCGCCCATTGCCGATTACGGGTTCCTGTCAAACTGCGAGCAGAGCTGCCTGGTTGCGCCGGACGGCTCAGTCGAATGGCTGTGCCTGCCACGCCCCGACTCCCCGAGCGTCTTCGGAGCGCTGCTTGACCGGGCCGCCGGCTCGTTCCGGTTCGGTCCCGGCAATACCACGGTGCCCCAGCATCGCCGGTATGTGCCGGGGACGATGGTGCTGGAGACGACCTGGCAGACCCCCACGGGGTGGATGACGGTGCATGACCTGCTGGCCGTCGGCCCGGTCCAGCACGAGGGGCGGCGGCCGGATTATCACGGGGCTCCGTCCGATTTCGGTGCCGTCGGCGCCCTGGTCCGGATCGCGACGTGCATCAGCGGCCGGGTCGAGGCCGTCGTGAACTGCGGCCCGCTGTTTAACTACGGGTCCGCCGGCGGCACGTGGAGTTACAGCGGCGACAGGTACGACGCGATGACGATCACCCCTGCGGAGGGTGACGTGCAGCTCGAGCTGGCGGGCAGCATCCCGCTCGGCGTGCTGGGCGCCCGCAGTTACGGCCGCACCACGCTCACCGAAGGCCAGTCAGCCTTCGTCGCGTTGTCCTGGGGAGACGCCAAGGTCCCGGCCAACCAGGACGAGGCGTTGGCCATGCTGAACACCACGGTCGATTTCTGGCGCGACTGGCTGAGCTCGGCCAAGATCCCGGACCATCCGTGGAAGCCTTACCTCGACCGCAGTGCCCTCACGCTGAAGGGGCTCAGTTACGCTCCGACCGGCGCGATCATGGCGGCGTCGACGACGTCGCTGCCGGAGACGCCGGGCGGGGCGCGGAACTGGGACTACCGGTTCACCTGGATCAGGGACTCGGCGTTCATGCTCCGGTCGCTGTACCGGCTGGGTTTCGACTGGGAGGCGATCGAGTACTGGGGGTTCGTCATCGACGCGGTCAGCGGGGGTGACCTCAACCGGAAGTTCGAGCTGCAGATCATGTACGGCATCGGCGGGGAACGCGACCTGACCGAGCGGACCCTGGACCACCTGTCCGGGTGGCGCGGTGCGCGGCCGGTCCGGGTCGGCAACGGGGCCTGGAACCAGCAGCAGCACGACGTCTGGGGAATGATTCTCGACGCCCTGGATGTCCAGTTCCACCGCGGGGCCGCCGAGATCGTCGCGCCGGTGTGGGAGGGGCTGGCCGGGTTCGTGGACGCCGCCCTGCATCACTGGCACGAGCCCGACCAGGGTATCTGGGAAGTCCGCGGCGACCCCAAGCACTTCACCGCATCAAAGGTCATGTGCTGGGTAGCGGCCTCGCGCGGCGCCGATCTGGCCGCCGAGCGGGGCGACGACGACCGCGCCCAGCGGTGGCGGGCAGGCGCCGAGGAGATCAAGGCCGAGGTCCTGGATAAGGGGGTCTCTGACCGGGGCGTGTTCCGGCAGCACTACGAGACCGACGACCTGGACGCCTCGCTGCTGCTGCTGCCGATCATGGGATTCCTGCCCCCCGGCGACAAGCGCGTCCAGGCGACCGTGCTGGCCATCGCCGACGAGCTGACCCAGGACGGCCTGGTCCTGCGCTACCGGGTCGAGGGAACCGACACCGGGTTCTCCGGCGAGGAGGGAACCTTCACCATCTGCTCGTTCTGGCTGGTGACCGCGCTGGCCATGATCGGCGAGACCGACCGCGCGCACGCCCTGTGCCAGAAGCTGCTGTCGTTCGCCGGACCGCTGCAGCTCTACGCCGAGGAGATCGACACCACCACAGGGCAGCATCTCGGCAACTTCCCGCAGGCATTTACCCACCTGGCCCTGATCGAAGCCGTATCGCTGCTCATCAAGTCCGAGCAAGAGAAGGGCGCCGCCTCAGTCGGGTAAGGCGAAATCCAGGCTCACGCTTCGGGGAACGCCAATACTCACCGCCTCACCTGGGAGGGAGAATGGGTCGGCCAGGCTGCCATGACGGATGACCAGGTGAAGGGAATATCGACCGCGTCCAACGGCGCCGGCCATAATGTGGCCCTGGTCAGCACCCCGGGCACGGGGTTTCTGCGCGGTGGGGCCGCGCAGGCGTGGTGAGGCACGTCAGGGAGCTCATCCGAACGATCCGCGACGGCGACGACGCCATAGTGGAGGCCGCCGTCGTCCAGCTCAGCCATCAGCGGCGCATCCTCGCGCCCCTGGCGCTCGCGGTGGGCGCCCTGGCCATGCTCTTCGAGGGCCTGCGCCTGCTTGTGTTCAACTGGCGGCTCGTCTTGGTCCAGGTGCTCCCGGCGATGTGGATCTGGGTCACCATGCTGGACCTGAAGGCCCACGTACTGCACGGCGAGTCATTCCACGCGGTGCGCGGCCCCGTCTTGGTTCCCATCGCGCTGGGCGTCGTAGCCATCACCGCGGTCAGCTTTTTCCTGAATGCCGTGTTCGCGTTCGCTATCGCCAGCCCAGGCCCTCCCGAGATCCGGCCGGCGTTCGCGAAAGCCCGGTCCCACACGGGGGCGGTGCTCTGCTGGGGCGCGGCGGTGGGGGTGCTCCTGGCATTTTCCACCGTAGTCGTGGTGCGCTGGGGGCTGTGGTGGTTCACGCTGTCGCTGAGCATCGTGCTCGGGATCATGATGATCTGCTACGTGACCGTGCCGTCGCGGCTCATCGGCGTCAGGACCACGCGTTCCAGACGGGACAAGTTCACCGTCGCCGCCGTGGGCGGGGCGCTGGGGGCGGTGGTTTGCGCACCCCCGTACCTCCTCGGTCGCGTGGGCATTTTGATGCTGGGGTCCCACGCGCTGTTCATCCTGGGCATCATCCTCATCTTCGTGGCGGTCATCGTACAGGCCGGAGCGGAGGGCGCGGTCAAGGCCATCAAGGTGAGTGCCAAGCTGGTCACCGGGCACGGCTCCGACGATGAGGAGGTGCCGGAAGCAGCGTCCGACACGTAGCGGAAGTGCCATTCTTAACATGATCTTGATGCAGTTCCGGGCTGGCGGGCCCCCGTTGCCGGGAGCTTGTGGGCGCAAGTCGCCGTGAAGACTCGTCGACCGAGTCCGCAGCCTGCGCGAAGGCACCCGGGACCGCGCGCTCCAAGGCGGGGACGAACGTGAGCCAAAGCGCTCCGGCCGGTCATCGTCGGCGCCGAGTGCCCCCCATTTCGGGCGATCGGGCCCAGGGTCTGGAACCACTGCGCGACGAATACGGTCTTCCCGCTGGCGGGGCCGCCGGTCACCACCCCACCCGCCAATCGGGCTGGGGCAAGAAACTCGCTGAGGCGCGGACGGGCAATAGCCCGGACGGGCAATAGCCCGGACCGGTATCGCCGGGCACCCTAACTTCGAGCGCGGAACGGCGTTTGGCCCGAACTCCGGTCCCCGGTCGTTCCTGCCCCGGGCGAGGGCCGGACGGCGTACCCGAAACGGGGGAGGCCAACTTACGCCGTTCCGCGATTCGCTATCCAGTGATGAAGGCTGGGAAAAGATGACCGATGGCACCTACGTGATCACCGTTCGCGGGGCCGCGGGTCCCTGGGTGCGGGCAGCCTTCGACGACGCGGAGGTGAGCCTGGTGGGCGATACGACACTGCTGCGGCGCGCTGAAACCGATCAGGCGGCCCTGCACGGCCTCCTGCAGAGAATCCAGGACCTCGGGCTCGAAGTCATCGACGTTCACCTGGAATAGGCGGAACCGGGCATCAGGCACGAGGTGAGCCAGGCCGCTGCCGGACAGGACGCTGGAGCGCTGCCCGGACGATGCATTCAGGGAAGTGAGGCGAAATGACGGCCAACGTTGAAGTTGCGCGGCAGGCCGAGGCGCCAGGCGCCGTGATCTCGCGCGGCCCGGGCGAGCCGTTGCAACCGAGGCAGACAAGGCGCCAACGGGATGCGATCCTGATCATGATCTTGCTGGCGGCGGCAGCACGTTCAGCGCGGCAGGTCGAGGCGCCGGACGGCCTGATCCGGCCCGGCCCGGGCGGGGTGCTGCAACCGCGGCCGGCCAGCCGCCAGCGGGATGCGATCCTGATCGTGACCTTGCTGGCTGCAGCGGCAAATCTTGCGCTGCAACAGGGGGCTACCTTCGTGATCGTACTGGCTGCGGTCAGAGGTCTAGTGCGGGAGGGCCAGCCTATCCGGCGCGCGCTGTCCTGGTATTTCAGGCCCGTATCCACCGGGCACAGACAGGGGCTGAAGCGGCGCTATCTGCGTCAGCAAATGCTCGACGCGCCCACCGGTTAGGTACCTTCGTGCCCGCCGGGAAATCCCATCAGCGGGGTGCGCGAACGATGGATCGTGAGTCGCAGATGCGCCTGGACGGGCGTGGTCACCTGGTGCGGAAGGCCGGCACTGCTCGGCCCGTCGGCAAGGATGGCTGCCGACGTGGCCCGCTCCTTGCGGGGTGACCTCGCCTCACCCAGCCAGGGCGGGCGCGCTGTCCCGCTGGCCGGGAGGAGTTTCAGCACGGAGGGATCGGCAGTGACGGACCGCGAGAACGCGTCACCGCTGGCGCCGGTGCCGGAATCCAGAATGCCGGGGCGGGTTGGGTTCTCCGGTCGCACCATCCTCCGGACGACGCGGGAGGATCGAAAGGCCTACCCGTTGCCCGTCAAAAGCAGGCCGAGCAGGCGGGCCCGCTCGACCGCCTCCGCGCGCGTCGAGACCCCCAGTTTGGCGTAGACGTTCTTCAGGTGCGTCTTGACCGTGTTCACCGACATCGGGCATTCGCGTGCGATCTCGGCGTAGGTGAGGTGAGAGGGCAGGAACCGCAGTACCGACAGCTCGCGGTCGGTGAGGATCGCCGCCGATTGGCGGGGTGCGCCGCGGGGCGGGGGAGGGGAACCGAGCGCCACCGCCAGATTGGTGCCCGATTCGGTCCCGAGTGATTCCGCGGCCGCCCGGGCCAGGCGGGCCACCGCTGGGCCCTCGTCGAGAAAGATCCGGACCAGATGTTCGGGGGCCGCGAGCCCGACCGCAGCCGTCACATGCGCCGCGGCGTCATCACCGGACTCGATGGCGGCACGGGCCAGGAGCAGCTCACCGGCAAGCTGGTCACGCATCGTGGCGGGGCTCGCCCGCCGGAGCCGGGCTCGCACCGCATCGAAGCGGCCGCGGGCCAGGTCCAGGCGGGCACGCAGGAGCATATGCGCCGGGCGGCCATCGGGAAGCGTGGTGATCAGTTCCTCAGCCTGGCGTGCCTGGCCCGCCTCCAGGTACCAGCGGGCGGCAGCCGCATCGACCAGGCACCGCAAGGCCGACCGCGGAAGATGCGCGATGAGCTTGCCGGCCTCGCGCAGGATGGCGAACACGTCGTCGAAATCGTCCAGCGCGGTGGCCACCCGCGCCTTCTCCAGCCGGAGCAAGACCCAGTAGACCCGGGCAGCCGGGTTGGCCAGGAGGATCTCCTCCACGCGCCGGAGCGCCCCAATCGCGTCCGCGAGCTCGTTACGGTCAATGGCAACTCCCGCCAGCACAAGATGGGCCTCACCCGCGCCCCCGTGGGTGTCCAGGCCGAACGCGTGAGCCGCCTGCAGAGCAGCCCTAGCCTGACGTTCGGCTTCACAGAGCCTGCCCTGCCGCAGCGCGATGCGCGCGGCCAGCGCCGGCGCGAGCAGCAGCGCCGCGATCTCATCGCCCGGGCTGCCGGCCCGCAGAACCGAGCCGGCCTGATCGGGCTCGTCAACCAGCAGGTAGCCGCGGACCAGGTTCATCCGCACGCGTCCGCCGATGGGACCGAGGCCCAGGCCCGCCTCGACCGCCTCGACCGCCCGGCGGCCGGCGTCGATCTCATCGCCCGCCCCTGCGGTGACCGTGAACATCAAAAGCCGGAGCGTATCGAGGGTCGCCACGTCCTGCGCCCGCGCCTCCGACTCATCACCAATCCGCGCCCGGGCGCGCTGAACCCAAGCCTGGGCCTCAGCCAGCTGACCGGTCATTCCCAGCACCAGGGCGTAGGTGAGCATCCGGGAGGCTGATTCGGTCACCAGCTCTCGCGGGAACAAGTTGACGAATGCCACGATGCCCGGAATATCGGCCAGATCATACCGGCGGTACGCAGCCTCGAAGACGGTCGAGAATGCCCGGTCGGTGTCCCCGGCGGCGAGCAGACAGCGGACCGCGCCCGCCACGTCGCCCCGCGCCTGCAGGATCCCGGCGGCCAGGCGATTCAGTCCTTGCACTGCTTCCGGTCGCTGCGTCTGCAGCTCGGAGCGCAGCATCTCGGCCAGCAGCGGGTGATACCGCCAGGTGTCCCGGCCCGGACCGGTCGCCATCACGAACTGCAGGTCGGCCTCCATCCGCCGGAGCACGTCGCCGCTGTCGGTGCGCCCCGACAACGCGTCGCACATCTCCGCGTCCAGGACGTCGGCGACCGAGGTCCGCACCAAGAACTCCGACAGCTCCTTCGGGGCGCGGTGCAGCAGCTCGTCGGCGAGCAGATCCGCCACCATCGGGGACCGCCCGGAGAACTCGGCCGCCGCGGCCGAGACGTCGGCGCGGTCCTTGAGCCCGGCGGCGGCCAGGCGCAGGCCCGCCACCCAGCCCTCGGTGCGACGCCACAGCCTCTCGACGTCAGTTGCGGTGAGACGGTGCTCGCCGAGCGCGGTGAACAGCTCGGCGGTCTCGGGCAACGTCAGCGCCAGATCGCGCTGGCGGACCTCGGCGAGCCAGCCCCGGCCCCGCCACCGGCTGACCGGCAGGTACGGGTCGACCCGGCTGGTCAGCAGCATCCTCGAGCGTCCGGGAAGGTGCTCGACGACGAAGCCGAGATCCTCGGTGATCTCCCGGCTCCGCAGGTGATGAATGTCGTCGAGCACGATGACTAGCGGATCGGTGACGGCCGACCACGCGGCCAGCAGCCGGCCAAGGAACTCCGGCGGCAGACGATGCACGTCAACTGCCGACACTGCGGCCTGGGCGAAGGCACCCGGGACCGCGCGCTCCAGGGCCAGCACGAACGTGAGCCAGAAACGCTCCGGGCGGTCATCGCCAACGTCGATTGTCACCCATTCCCGGGCGACCGGATCCAGGGTACCGAACCACTGCGCGACGGCCACGGTCTTCCCGGTGGCCGGACCGCCGGTCACCAGCGCCACACGCCAGTCGGGCTGAGCCAGAACCTCGCCCAGGCGCGGACGGGCAACCGCCCGGACCGGTACGGCCGGGCACCCGAACTTCGAGCGCGGAACCGGAAGCGGGCCGCCCCCGGAGACGGCCCCTGCGCGCACACCACCCATTAACTGCGATCCAATCACGCCGTCCTCTGAGGTGCCAGGACCGAAGGTCCCATCCGGCATCTGGCCCGCTCCGGATCCGGGTCATTCCTGCCGGAGCGGGGTGCGGTCGGCGCACCCGAACAGGGTGAAGGCAACTCACCCTGTTCGGTGGTTCGATGCAGGGTGATGAGGTCTAGAAGATGACCGAGGGCACCTACGTGATCACCGTTCGCGGTGTTGCCGGTCCCTCGCTACGGGCAGCATTCGACGGCGTGGCGGTGAGCGCGGCGGGCGATACGACGGTGCTGCGGCGCGCCGGAACCGACCAGGCGGCCCTGCACGGCATCCTGCAGCGAATCCGCGACCTCGGGCTCGAAATCCTGGACGTTCACCTGGAATCGGCGGAACCGACATCAGGCACCAGGTGGCCCGGCTCGCGGATCTCCGGTGTATAAGGCCCCGACGATGGCGACTCACGACGTGGCATCGCCCGCCGGAGTTCGGCGCCGATGCCGCGACCCGCTTGCGGTCGACGGCGTCATGTCAGCCCATGTCACCGCGTCGATCGCGAACGAGGCCGCGAAGCTGCCTGCATGGTCGGCGATGGTCGTGGACGACTTCCATAATGCGGTGCCCGCGGCCTCCGGGAACATGATCGATCTCGACGACCGCTGGCTGGCATTTTTCAACGGTAAGGGCGAGGCGCTCTTACCGCGGCCGGACACAAGGGCCCGGCCCGTGCCCGACGTGTGATCTCAAAGGCCGGAGGCCATCAGGCTGCCGGCCGGGAGGGAACCGGGAGGTCCTGATGACGACCCAGGTTGCTAACCAGGCGGCGCCCCGCGCCAGATGGCCGACGATTTCCTCCGACGCTCCGATCCTGACCTCGAAGATCACGGCGCCGGGTGTGCCGGACTGGGTGGTGCCGCGGCCGCGGATCATCGAGCTGATCGCCCAGGGAACGCGGTGGTGCCCGCTGACAATTGCCAACGGCCCTGCGGGCGCGGGCAAGACGATGGCGCTGGTGTTGTGGGCGGCGTCCGGACCCGGGCCGGTTGCCTGGGTCGGCCTGGATGAGTACGACAACGAACCGGAGGTCTTCTGGTCCTATGTCGTCGCGGCACTGCGCCGGTCCGGCGTTGCAGTCCCGGGGGCGTTGCCGGCCGCCACGCGGGAAGCCGGCCACCTGTTCTTGCTGCGCCTGGCGGCGGCGCTGGCGGCCCAGGACCCGCCGGTGACACTGGTCCTGGATGACCTGCATCTGCTGACCGACCCCCAGGTGTTGGACGGGCTCGACTACGTGCTGCGGAACACCGGGGCCAGGCTGCGGCTGGTGGCTTCGGCGCGGATGGACCCGCCGCTGCCGCTGCACCGCTACCGCCTCGCCGGGCAGCTGACCGAGATCCGGGCCAGCGACCTGGCGTTCACCGTCGCCGAAGCCCGCCTGCTGCTGGCCCGGCACGGCATCACGCTGACGGCGGACTCCCTGGAGTGCCTGACCCGGCGGACGGAGGGCTGGGCGGCCGGGCTGCGCCTGGCCGCGATCTCGATGGGCACCCATCCCGACCCGGACCAGTTCGTCACCGAGCTGATCACCGACAACAGCGCCCTGACCGGCTACCTGGTGGCGGAGGTTCTCGACGCGCAGCCGCCCGCGGCCCGGGACGTCCTGCTGAGCACGTCCATCCTGGAGCAGGTCAGCGCCCAAGCCGCCAGCGAGCTGACCGGCAACGAGCAGGCCGCGGCCATCTTGCCGGCCGTGGCGCACGCGAACGGGTTTGTCCAGCCGACCAGGTCCGGGTGGTACCGTTACCACCCGTTGTTCGCCGAGGTGCTGCGGCTGAAGCTGAGCCGCGAGTACCCGGACCGCAGGGCCGCCCTGCATAGGCGCGCGGCCCGGTGGTACGAGCGGAACGGCCAGCTCACCGACGCGGTGCGGCACGCCGCCGAAACCGGCGACTGGCAACTCGCCGCCAGCATCGCCATCGACCATCTGGCGATCGGCGAGATCATCGAGCCGCGGGGCAGCCCGTCCCTGGCCGGCGAGTTCGGGCGCATGCCGCACGGCCAGGCCTGGACCGAACCGCAGCCGCACCTGGTGTCCGCCGCGACCGCGCTGTCCGCTGGCCGGCACGAATCGTCCACTGCCGCGCTGGATGCCGCCGAAGCCATCCTGGAGCGTCTTCCCGCCGATCAGGAGGTTGCCAGCCGGCTGGCCGCCGCGATGATCCGCCTGGCGGCCTCCCTTCGCAGCGGAGACCGGGCTGCGGCCACGGCGGCCGCAGCCCGGGCCGAGGTGCTGGCCAGCAGGGTCCCCGGCGACACGCTCGCCCGCCATCCTGGCATCAGGGCACGCGTGCTGTCCGGCCGCGGAGCTGTCGAGCTGTGGTCAGGTCATCTCGACGAGGCGGCCGATGTCCTGGAGTCGGGGGTGGCCGCCGCCACCGCTTGCGGCGGGGAGGACGAACCGGCGGACTGCCTGGGGTACCTGGCGCTGGCCGAGGCTTTGCGCGGCCGGCTGCGCCGCGCGGCCACAGTGGCCGGCCGGGCGACCGCGGCCCTGGCGGCCGGCCAGCAGCGGCCGCCCGACCCGCACCCCAGCCCCGCGGCGCTTGTCGCCCTGGCCTGGGTGCACCTGGAACACTATGAGCTGCGCGAGGCGCACAGCCGGCTCACGCAAGCCGACGCCGCCCTCGGCGCAGACCCGGACAAACTGATCGCGGCGGCAGCCTGGCTGGCAGCCGCCTACGGTGGCCTCGCCGAGGGACGCGCCGCTGCGGCCGCGCAGAGCGTAGCCAGAGCACGATCCGGTTGGGCCGTTCCGGCCTGGCTCGACCACAAGCTAAGCCTGGTCCAGTCGCGAGCGTACGCGACCGCCGGCGACATCCCGGCGGCACTCGCCGCAGCCGAACGGGCCGGCAGCGACACCTCGGTGGAGGCCACGGTCACCCTCGCGCACGCGTGGGCAACCGCCGGAGACACAATGAACGCACGGCGTGTGCTCGGCCCCGCGCTAGCGGCCCTTAGCGGGGAGCCCGACCGAGTACACCTCCAGGCCCGGCTCGTTGACGCCCGGCTCAGCTACACCAGCGGTGACCCGCCACGAGGCCGCCGGTCATTTACGTCCGCGCTGCGGCTGGCCGAACCTGAGCAGCTCAGGCTGCCGTTCGTCTTGGAGCGCAGCTGGATCGGGCCGGTGCTGCGGCGCGACCCTGAACTGGCCCATGCCCACCAGCACCTGCTCGCACCGACCCTGCGCCACGATCAGCTCCCGGCTCCGCGGGCCGCCCCGGAGCAAGCCGCGACCATGGCGGCTGAGCCGCTCAGCGAACGCGAGCGGGAGGTACTACGACATGTGTCACGGATGCTGACCACCCCTGAGGTCGCCAGCGAGATGCACATCTCCACCCACACCGTCAAGACGCACGTCCAAAACATCTGCCGCAAGCTGGCGGTGACTCGCCGCGGCGAGGCAGTCCGCCGAGCCCGCCAGCTTGAACTGATCTGATTTCGCAGCCGCGCTGGAAGATCACTGACGGCTCCCCCCTTCGTCGCGACCGGTGTTAAGGAGGCTGGCATGAAGGCCCATGAGCGGCCCGGGGTCCGGCGTGGCATTCGGCATGTGGCCGAGGCTGGCAAGGAGAAGTATGTCGGCTCATCGGCTGAATATCTGTGGCGCCGGCTGGAGTCGATGGATTTCATCAACCGGGGCATGGTCTGCGCGGCCACGTTGCTGTTGTGCTTCTTCCCGTTTTTGATCGTGACAAGTGCCGTGGCCGGGCGGTCGACTGTGAAAGGATTGGCCCGGCGCCTTGGCCTCAATAGACAAGCCGCAACCGATCTCGGTCATCTATTCAACTCCTCAGCTGCCACGTCTGCCACTGTCACCGGGACTGCATGGGTCTTCTTGATACTGTCCGGGGTTATCGCGGCCGCGGCGATCCAGCAGCTTTACCAGCAGGCTTTCGAGCTCGACCGCCGGGCAGGAGACATGCTCCGCGCGCTGATCTGGCTGGCCGTGCTGGCAGGCTGCATTTTCGTGGCTGGATTGGCGGGGCCCGCGGTGAGCCACGCCGCCGGGCCGGTGATGTTCGGGGTGATCGGCCTAGTGGTGCTCACCGGCTTCTGGTGGTTCACGATGCGGTTTCTGCTGGCCAGAAGGATCTCATGGGGATACCTCCTTCCGGCCGCCGTCGCCACGGCCGTGTTCTGGGTGGGAATGGAGGCGGTCTTTTCTGTCGTCTTCTCCGGCATGGTCATCTCGAACGACGAGAAGTACGGGCCGATCGGGATCGTGTTTCCCTCCTGTCCTGGCTGATCGCGATCGGGGTGGTGATTATTCTGGGCGCAGTCGTGGGCATCGTGTGGCAAGAGCGAGGCCTGTCGTTCCGGGCCGCCTTCAGCAAATTGCGGCGGGCCCGGTGACTGAGACCACGGGCCTGGGGCCAGACGCCCGGCGCCAGGCCAGGCCCCCGGCCCGCATGATCGTGCGGGGCGTGCTGCAGGTCGCGGGATCCACCACCGCGCTGGTGACCCTGTACTATCTGCTGCCTTTGGACCGCTCCTCGACCTCGGCCGCCGTCACGTAGCTATTCACGTGGGTTAATCGCTTGCCGGTGAGCGAGTGCGACCGGCGGCTGGGCTGGGCGTGGTAGCTGGCGACACGCCGGGGCGGGTTGTTGATCAGCTGGCCGGAATGGTGATCATTGCC
>JBKQSL010000355.1:0-34272 GCA_052143655.1 Streptosporangiaceae bacterium
GCGGCGGCTGGCCGTGGCGCTCGCCGGTGTCCGGCATGGCGCCGCTGCGATGCCTGGCCGGGACGCGCGGTGGTGTCGGCCGCGGCGCTCAATGGCCCGCGGTCCCGGCGCGCGGCGGGGCCTGCGCCGGCCAGGGCAGCGCCGACCAGGACCGCAGCGCAGCGCTGAGCCCGGCCGTGAGCTGGCCGTCGGCGTCCAGGTCGGCGAACTGCTGCCGGTCCACCCAGCGCGCGTCGGCGGCATCGTCGCCGGGCCGCAGCCGGCCGCCGGTTATCTCCGCCCGGTAGTCCCTGATCAGCACCACAGTGCCGGCCAGCCCTGGCCGTTCGACCGCACCGAGCAGCGCGCCGCAGCTCACCTCCAGGCCGCATTCCTCGCGGATCTCCCGGATCACCGCCTGCTCGTCGGTCTCCGCGGGCTCGACCCGGCCGCCGGGCAGCGACCACAGCCCCATCCCCGGCTCGTGGCCGCGCTGGATGAGCAGCAGCCGCTGCGCTGCGTCCGTGATCACCGCCCCGACACAGGGCACCCGGCGTGCTCGCACGCCGCCAAGTATCGCGCCAGTGCCCGGGTGCTTGACGAACGGCCCGGCGGGGGTGACTGTCAGTTGTCATGGACCGGCCGCTAAGGTGCCCCCGCTGCGATGACGTCCTGCGCGAGCCCAGCGCCTGGTCCAGCGCCTGGCGCTGCGATCGGCACGGCGCGGTCTACCCGCTGCGCCCGAGCCTGTCCCCCTCGCCGCAGGGCCTGGCCGCGCTGCTGCGCGATGCGGCGGTGCCGGTCTGGCTGCCCTGGCCGCTGCCGCCGAGCTGGCTGGTCACCGGGTTCGCCGGCGCGGGCGACGAGCGGACCGGGACCCGTGGCTGCGTGGTGGCGCTGTCCGGGCCTGGCCCGGCCGTCGGCCCCGCCGACATGCTGCTGGTCTCCGAGGAAATGGGGGTGGGCCTGGGCGCCCGGCTGGCCGGCCTGGACAGTCCCGACCCCGGTGCCGGCTTCGCGGCCGGGCCGCCCGAGGCGATGGTCAGCCACGCCCATCATGAGTTCCCGCTGTGGCATGTGGCGGCGCCCGGCCGGGCGGCCTTCGCCGGCGAGGCGCTGGGCGGCTGGCTGTGGGTGATCTTGTGGCCGGATACCGCAGGCCTGCTGCTGCTCGATGTCCTGGAGCTGCGGGATCTGCGTGATCCCGGCCAGGATCTGGACCTGCCGTTCGGGGCGCCGTCACCGCGGCTTCCCGGCTAGGGTCGCGAGGGTGCGCGCCGATCTGCACTGTCACAGCAGCGTTTCCGACGGCACCGACCCGCCCGCCGCCGTCATCCGCCGGGCGCAGGAGGCCGGCCTGGACGTGGTCGCGCTCACCGACCACGACACGGCTGCCGGGCACGAGGAGGCCGCCAGGGCACTGCCGCCCGGCCTGACCCTGCTGCCCGGGATGGAGCTGTCCTGCCGCCTGGACGGGCGCAGCGTGCACATCCTGGCTTACCTGGTCAACCCGCAGCACGCCGAGCTGGCGGCGCAGTGTGCCGCGATCCGGGACAGCCGGGTGCACCGGGCCCGCGCGATGGTGGCCAGGCTGGCCGAACTCGGCGCCCCGGTGACCTGGGAGCAGGTCACCGCCATCGCCGACGGCGGGGTGGTCGGGCGGCCGCACGTTGCCCGGGCCCTGGCCGACGCGGGGGTGGTGGGCTCTGCTGCGGAGGCGTTCAGCCCGGAGTGGATCGGCTCCGGCGGCCGCGCGCACGTCGCCCGCTACGCCCTGGACCCGGTCGCGGCGATCGCGCTGATCCGGGCGGCCGGCGGGGTCAGTGTGCTCGCGCACCCGCGGGGCGAGGCCCGCGGCGCGGCGCTCGGCGATGACACCATCGCCGCCCTGGCCGCGGCCGGGCTGACCGGGGTCGAGGTTGATCACCCGCAGCACGACCGGGCCACCCGGGAGCAGCTGGGCCGGCTGGCGGCTGGCCTCGGGCTCGTCGCCACCGGCGGCAGCGACGATCACGGCGCGCTCACCGGGTACCGGATCGGCGCGGAGACGACCGGCGAGGCCGGCTATGCGCGGCTGGTCAGTCAGGCCACCGGGGCGCGACCGCTGACCGCCGCCGCGGGCGGCCGGTAAGGCAGCAGATGTCAGACCGCCGCGGCATCATGGGCATGCCGGAGCCGGCGAGAACTGGAGCTGATCGGATGCAGGCACGGATAGAGCGGCTGGACGAGCGATCCGGCACCTGGATCGTCGGCGACGACGACGAGGTCATCGTGATCGACCCGGGTGACGAGGCGAGCGCGGTGCTGGAGGCGGTGGGCGACCGTGAGGTGCTGGCGGTCATCTGCACGCACGGCCATCAGCGGCACGTGGCGGCGGCCGCGGACGTGGCGGCGCGGGATGCGGCGGAGATCGCCCTGCATCCCGACGACCGCGGCTGGTGGCGCGAGGCGCACTCCGGCGCCGAGCCGGGCATCGAGATGGCCGGCGGCGGCGTCTTCGGCGTGGCCGGCGTCACCCTGGAAGTCATCCACGCGCCGGGGCACACCGCGGGCACGGTCCTGCTGTACTGCGAGGAACTCGGCGCGGTGTTCGCCGGCGACGTGCTGTCCGAGCACGGGCCGGTCGCGCACGACGGCAACTTTCCCGATTTCCCCCGCCAGCTCAGCGCCATTGGCGAGCAGGTCCTGACGCTGCCGGCGCAGACCCGGATCCTGCCGGGGCACGGCCCGGAGCTCACGGTGGCAGCGGCTGACAAGAGCTTCGACGCATGGGTGGCCGCCGGGCCGCAGGCTGTCCTGTCCGGCGACCTCGGATAGCGGCGGAGCCGGCCATGCAGCAGCTGGGCTTCGACGGCATGCCGCAGCGGCTGTTCACCTGCACGCCGACGAGGCTGAGCGCCTGGCTGGACTGCCCGCGGCGGTACCGGATGACGTACCTGGACCGGCCTGCCCCCGGCAAGGGGCCGCCCTGGGCGCACAACAGCCTGGGCGCTAGCGTGCACAACGCGCTGGCCGCGTGGTGGCGGCTGCCGCGCGACGAGCGCACCGTGGCCGCCGCCGGGGACCTGCTGGAGCGGGGCTGGCTGGCCGAGGGCTTCGCCGACGACGCTCAGTCCGCGCGGTACCGGTCCCGGGCCGCCGCGATGGTGGCGGCGTATGTGGCGGGGCTGGACCCGGCGCGCGAGCCAGCGGGCGTCGAGCGCACCGTGGCGACCAGGACCGACAAGATTACGGTGTCCGGCCGGATCGACCGGCTGGATGACCGCGGCGGCACGCTGGCGGTGGTGGACTACAAGACCGGCCGGTACCAGCCGGCCGAGGCAGACGCCCGGTCCTCGCTGCCGCTCGCGCTGTACGCGCTGGCCGCCGGGCGGGTGCTGCGTCGGCCATGTCTGCGAGTTGAGCTGCATCACCTGCCGAGCGGCCAGCAGGCATCCTGGGAGCACACCGAGCAGTCGCTGGCCCGCCAGCTCGGCCGGGCCGAGGACATCGCCGCCGAGTGCGTCACGGCGCACGAGCGCTTCGCGGCCGGCCAGGCCGGCGACGACGCCTTCGCGCCCCGGCCCGGTCCCGGCTGCGGATGGTGCGACTACCGGGCGCACTGCCCGCAGGGGCGCCCTGCGGCGCCGCAGCGCCGCCCCTGGGAGGGCCTGGGCAGCGACGGCTATCTCGGGGATCAGCCGCCCGCTGAGTCCGTCTCCGCTCCGGCCTGACGGGCATCCCCGGGGCGCTGCCGGGCGGCCGGGCGCCGGCGCGCCTCAGCGCGCTCTGCCTCGTTCCAGAAGGCAGACAGCGTGCTGGCGGTGGTGGCCGGGGCCTCGATCGCAGGGGAGTGCGCCGCGCCGGGGATGCAGATTCGCTGCGCCCGCAGCCGGCGGGCCATCATGTCCTGCTCGACAGGCGGCCAGGCGTCGTCGTTCTCGCCGTATACGACCAGGATCCGGGCATGGCGCAGGCCGGCCAGCTTCGCCGTCTGGTCGGGGCAGTCCAGCAGGTACCGGCCCATCATCACCAGGCCGAGCGGGCAGTTACGGACCGTGCGCTCGCGCAGGAAGGCCACGATGTGCGGCGGTACCCCGTCGGCGGCTGCCTGCGGCCCGAGCCGCTCCGCCCAGAGCCGGACGATGTCCCGGTGCAGCGCGCCGCGGTCTAGTTCACCGGGGCTGGCGTCGCCGCCGAGCACCTCCAGGGTGGATCGCAGCGCGTCCGCCCGGGGGGAAGGCAGGCTCGCGGGGCCGGAGCCGAGCAGCGTCAGCGACAGCAGCGGCGCGGGATCGTCGAGCACGGCCTGCCGGGCGATCAGCCCGCCGAGCGAGTGCCCGAGCAGGTGAACTCCCGGCGGACCGCCGTCGCTGCCGACCTCCCGGGCCACTGCGGTGACATCCGCGGCCAGGGCCTGCGGGCGGTAGTCGTCGGGATCGGCGGCGGCCTCGCTCTCGTACTGGCCGCGCATGTCGATGGCCACCACCCGGCGGCCGGCCGCCGCGAGCGGCTGGAGCACCGGCAGGAAGTCCTCCTTGCTGCCGGTGTAGCCGGGCAGCAGCAGGGCCGGGCAGCGCTCGCAGACCCCGCGGTCGGGCCGGGCCTCGAGCGCGGCAAACGTGCCGCGCTCGGTCTTGATCGTGCACCTCCGGACCATGCCGGGCTGCACGAGTGACCTTGGGGTGCTCACGGGCTGGCAGCCTACCCAGTCGAGGCTGGGCTCTATCGCCCAGAATTTGCGCAGTTAGCTGAAGGATCCCCGGCTTTGCGGCCGGTCACACCTCGGCGGCGCCGGACTGCCCGGCCCCGCTGCCCCCGCTGCGGCCAGACCGGCGCCGCCGGCGGCCGCGCCCGGCAGCCGGCCCCCCGCCGGAACCGGGGCCCGCCGTGCCCGGGTCAGAGCTCGGCGAGGCGCCCTCGGCGGCCGTCTGCCCGGCCGCCAGCGGCACGCCGGACCGGGTGCGGTGCCGTACCCGCTTGCGCCGCGGCCTGGCGTCTCGCTCGTCGTCGGCGGCTCGGTCCTGGCCCGGCTCGGCGCGATGGCTCTTGCCCGCCCGGTCCCGGCCGCCGGGCGCTCGCCGGCCGGGGCCGCCGTCGCGGTGCGCAGCTGACCGGATGCGGCCGGTCTCGCCGATGTCCTCGAGGTCCTCGGCCTCCAGGCCCAGCCGGTCGCGCCGGGCCCGGGGCAGCGTGCCGCCCGCACCCGCCGGGATGCTGAGCGCGGCGTACAGGTGCTCGGAGGTCGAGTAAGTCTCCATCGGCTCGGGCCGGCCGAGACCGAGCCCGTCGTCGATGAGCGTCCAGCGCTGCAGGTCGTTCCAGTCCACGAACGTCACGGCCACGCCCTCGCGGCCGGCCCGGCCGGTGCGGCCGATCCGGTGCAGGTATGCCTTCTCGTCCTCGGGGCATTCGTAGTTGACGACATGCGTCACGTCGTCCACGTCGAGGCCGCGGGCAGCCACGTCGGTGGCGACGAGCACATCGACCTTGCCGCTGCGGAAGGCACGCATCGCCCGCTCGCGCTGGCCCTGGCCCAGATCCCCGTGCACAGCCGCGGCGGCGAAGCCGCGGCTGGTCAGCGCGGTCGCCACCGTATCGCAGGTGCGCTTGGTGCGGCAGAACACCATCGTCAGGCCGCGGCCCTCGGCCTGCAGCAGCCGGGCCAGGACCTCGATCTTGTCCATCTGGTGGGCGCGGAACACGTGCTGCTCGGTGGTGGGCACGTGGGCCGGCTCGTCGTGGTGCTCGGCGCGGATATGCACCGGGCGGCTCAGGTGCCGCCGGGCCAGCGTGACGACCTCGCCCGGCATCGTGGCCGAGAACAGCATCGTCTGGCGGCCCTGCGGCGTCAGGGACAGGATCCGCTCGACATCAGGCAGGAAGCCCAGGTCGAGCATCTTGTCGGCCTCATCGAGCACCAGGATCTGCACGGCGGACAGGTCCAGGTGGCCCTGCCGGGACAGGTCCAGCAGCCGGCCGGGGGTGCCGACGACGATGTCCACGCTGGCCAGCGCCTCGATCTGGGGCTCGTAGGCGCGGCCGCCGTAGAGCGTGACGACGTGCGTGCCGATCCGCGACCCGGCGAGCCGGATGTCGTCGGCGACCTGGATCGCCAGCTCCCTGGTGGGCACCACGACCAGGGCCCGCGGCGCGGCCGGCCGCTTGTCCGGGCTGCCGAGCAGCCGCTGCAGTATCGGGAGCCCGAAGGCGAGCGTCTTGCCGGTCCCGGTGCGGGCCTGACCGATCACGTCGTAGCCGTCCATGGCGATCGGCAGCGTCAGCGCCTGGATGGGGAAGGCCGTGGTGATGCCGCTGGTTTCCAGGGCAGCGCAGATCCCGGCGTCCACGCCGAAGTCGCGGAACGCTTTCGGGGCCCCGACTGACGGGACCGCGGGGGCTGCCACCGGTGCCTCGCCGGGGCCGGCCGGGGTCTCGCCCGCGAGCAGGGCCTGCTCTGCCGCCAACGGGGCTGGCGCCAGCAGCACGGAGGGACCGTGGGCCGGGAAACCATCGGCGCTCACCGCATCCGGGCCGTCCGGATTGGCGCTGCCGGGACCCGCGCCGTCCGGTGCGCCCGGCGGGATGCTGGGTGCTACTGTGGCCAGCCTGGCGGTCACGGTGATCTTCGGCAGTTCCTTCGCGGCCGCATGTGGCTCCGCCTCGGGCTCGTCCGGCCGGGCTGATATGTGAGTTGTCAGGGCTTCCGCCTCCAGTAGTGGCCTGCGGCTCGTCGGGCGCCTGGCTCCGCCGCAGCGCCCTGCCCGTCGGCCCGGCTAGGGCTGCTGGCAGGCGCCAGCGCCAGGAGCGCAACGCCGCACGGCGGGTCCGGGCTACTCAGTCAGCCTCGCTGCCCGCGGCCTCGTCGGCCTGGGTCCTGGCCTAGCCGGACCCCGCGGCCCGAGCCGGGTGGTGGGCGAGTGCAGCAGCTTGCCGTGCACTAAGCCGCAGGCGCAATTAACGCGCCTTATGGTTCGTCAGGATGCAACAGCGCTAGGGTTCGCTGCATTCCTTACTCGTATCCGGTTGCAGTGTAGCAACGATGCTCGCGTGCTCGGAGCGGCCGGAGCCTGTGCGGCGTGTTGTTACGCTGCCGGGGTGACAGAGGACATTTCCCCGGATCTCAGGACCCTGCCGCCCGCCCATGTGGCCGATCAGGCCGCCGACGGCGTCCTGGACCTGCTCGGCCTGCTGGCCTACGCCACGCTGACCGGTTTCTTCCGGTTGTCGGAGGATGCGGCACTGGCGTCCGGGCTGGCGGACAAGGCGGCGCTGGCCGAGATGGCGGTGGCCGAGTTCGGCCAGTTCCGCCTGCTGCGTGACCGCCTTGAGTCGCTGTCGGCCGATCCGGCCGAGGCGATGGCGCCGTTCGTCGCGGCCGTTGACGACTACCACGCCCGGACGACGCCGGCGGACTGGCTGGAGGGGCTGGTCAAGGCCTACGTCGGTGACGGCATCGCGGCGGATTTCTACCGGGTGGCCGCCGAGCGGCTCGACTCCTCCACCCGGGCGCTGGTGGAGGAGGTGCTCGCCGACACCGGGCACGCCCAGTTCGTCGTGGACCGGGTCCGCGACGCGATTGCCAGCGACCCGCAGCTGGCGGGCCGGCTCGCGCTGTGGGCCCGCCTGCTGGTGGGCGAGGCGCTCGGCCAGGCGCAGCGGGTGGCCGCGTCCCGGCCACCGCTGGCCCAGCTGCTGGCCGGGGATACCGCTACCCAGCACAGCGATGTCGGCCGGATATTCGCCCGGCTCACCGACGCGCACGCGCAGCGGATAACGGCACTCGGGCTGGCGGAGTAGCCCTGGCCGGTCAGCGCGCGCCGAAGCCGATCTGGCGCGATCCGGACGGTCCGGCCTCCAGGTAGGCCAGCTTGTCGGCGGGCACCAGGATCTTGCCGCCCTTGTCGTCGGCGAAGACCAGCAGGGAGCCGTCCGCGATGGCCGTCCTGACCGCCTGCTCCAGCTCGTCGAAGGTGAACTCGGTCTCCAGCACCAGCTCGCGCGGCGCCGACTGAATTCCGATCTTGACTTCCACGGTGCTCCTGTCTGGCCGGCTGCTGTCCGGCCGCGGTTGCGGGCAGCCCGGGCGGTCCGCCGCCCGGGCCGGCTTGCCGGGCGCTGGCCGGGCCGGTCAGCCGGTCATCGGCCAGCCGCTGATCCCCCGCCAGGCAAGCCGGGCGATCAGCTGCTCGGCTGCCTCCTTGGGCATGACCTTGTCGGTGCTGAGCCAGTACCGGGCGCTGACCTGCGCCATGCCCACCAGCGCCATGCCGAGCAGATGCGCCTCGTCGTCCGGCACCCCGGCGTCCTCGTGGATGAACTGCCGCACCATGTCGGCGCACTGGTTCATGGCATCGTCCAGGCGCTGGCGCACGGCCGGCTCGTTGCCCAGATCCGACTCGAAGACCAGCCGGAAGGCCTGCCCGCCGCCGCCCATATAGTCGAAGAAGGCGCGGAACGTCGCGGGGACCCGCTGCTTGTTCTCGGTGGTCGAGGCGAGCGCGTCGCGCACGTTGCGGACGAGTTCCGCGACGCTCTCGTCCAGCAGCGCCAGGTACAGCTCAAGCTTGCCGGGGAAATGCTGGTACAGCACGGGCTTGCTGACCCCGGCCCGGTCAGCGATCTCATCCATCGCCGCCGCGTGGTAACCCTGAGCGACGAAGACATCCCGGGCGGCTCCGAGCAGCTGCCGTCGCCTCGCAGGTCTCGGCAGCCTGGTCGTAGCTGACCTGGCCGGGGACGATGCGGTCAATCCGGTCTCCGAGGGGGCCTTGTCCGTCCTGGTCGTGGTCTTGCCCGGTAATCCTACCGAGTCATCGCCTGGTCATTACCCAGCCAGCGCAGCGTAACCATCGCGCAGGCACCGTGACACCCGGCGGAAGCAGGCAGCCGCGGGCGCCGGGCCGTCGTGCCGCGGTGCCGCGGGGCGCCCGGATGCGCCTGGCCGGCCGCGGTCAGGTCAGCGGTAATCGTCGTCGTCCGGGCCCACGTCCCGGGACTGCTCGGCCGCGTCCGCCTCGTCCGCCTCCAGCGGCAGCGAGCGGGCCGGGTCGTCCTCCTGCTCGTCCGCCTCGCCGGGGATGGCACTCTGGCTCTGCTCGACCGCGTCGGGCACCGGCGCTTCCAGGTTCATGTCACTCAATCCTGATTCCCTTGACCGCGCAATCATCGAACGTAATCCCGAACTCGGGAACCCGGCCCGCGCTGAATGATGAGTACCTGATCCGGTGGGGTAGGGAGGAACCATGCGCAGCATGTGGAAGGGCGCGATCTCCTTCGGCCTGGTCATGATCCCGGTGAAACTCTACGCTGCGACCGAGCAGAAGGACATCACGTTCCGGCAGGTGCACCGGGCCGACGGCGGGCGGATCCGGTTCCGCCGGGTGTGCTCGGTGTGCGGCGAGGAAGTCGCCTACGAGGACGTGGCGAAGGGCTACGAGCTGCCCAGCGGCGAGATGGTGATCCTGACCGACGAGGACATGGCGGAATTGCCGCTGCCCACCACGCGCAACATCGAGGTCCTGAATTTCGCTCCCGCCGAGCAGCTGGACCCGATTCTGTACAACCGCAGTTACTACGTGGAGCCGGAGACCTCCGGGACGCGGGCCTACGTGCTGCTGCGCGAAGCGCTGGAGCAGTCGGGCAAGCTGGCGATCGCCCAGGTGGCCCTGCGCCAGCGGGAATCGCTGGCGACGCTGCGCGCCCGGGATGGTGTGCTGGTGCTGGAGACGCTGCTGTGGCCCGACGAGGTCCGGGCCGCGTCCTTCGGATTCCTGGACGAGGATATCGAGGTCCGCTCGCAGGAACTGACCATGGCGTCCTCGCTCATCGACTCGATGACCGTCGACTTCGAGCCGGGCGAGTACCGGGACGGGTACCGGGAGGCGCTCGCTGAGCTGGTGCACGCCAAGGCGGACGGGCGCGACGTGGTCGCCCCGCAGGAGCCGGGCGAGACCGCCGAGGAGCCGACCAGCCTGGCCGACGCGCTGCAGGCCAGCCTGGCGGCTGCGACGGGCGGGCAGCGTGCGGGCGGCCGGGCCAGGGCGGGTTCTGGCCGCAAGCCGGCCGCCCCCGGGTCCCAGTCCGGGAATGCCGCGGCGGGCTCGGCTTCCGGCCGCGGCGCGAAATCCACGGCAGCCGCGTCGTCAGCCCGGACCGCCAAGACCGCTGCGTCCAAGACCGCTGCGTCCAAGACCGCTGCGTCCAAGACCGCTGCGTCCAAAACCACCGGGCCCTCGCGGACCGCCGCTGCCGCCGCGAAGGACGCCGAGCCGGACAGCGGCAAGCCGGCTCCGGCGCGCAAGACGACGGCCAGTTCCGGCTCGCGCCGGGCCAAGCGCAAGGCCAGCTGAGGCGGTGACGGCGCCGGCCGGGCCCGGCCCGCCGGGACGGCCGCGGGCTGCCGCAGCGGCCGCAGGCAGTCCGAGGGGCTCCTGTACTGGCGAGTAACCTGATAACTATGAGCGACCCCATCCCGCCCTGGCCCGGCGAGCTCGTCGACTGCGGCAGTGTCCAGGTGTTCGTTCGCGGCACGCCTCCGGTCCCTGGCGGCCGGCCTGCGCTGTTCGTGCACGGGCTGGGCGGTTCCTCGCTCAACTGGACCGACCTGATGAACGTGATCCGCCAGCCCGCCGATGCCGGCCCGCCCGGCATGGATTTCAACTGCGATGCCATCGACCTGCCCGGGTTCGGGTACTCCCCGCCGCCGGCCGGCGGCAGCTACACGGTCAGCGCCCATGCCGAGGCCGTCATCGCGCTCATCACCCGGCGCGGCAACTGGCCAGTGCACCTGATCGGCAACTCGCTGGGCGGCGCGGTCAGCACCCGCGTCGCGGCCCGGCGGCCGGATCTGGTGCGAACCCTCACGCTCGTCTCCCCGGCACTGCCCGACCTGCGGCCGCGGCCGCTGCCGGTCCGGCTCAGCCTGGCCACCATGCCGGTGGTGGGCGGCTGGATCATGCGCAGGGTCGCGCGGATGTCACCGGAAGCGCGCAGCGACCAGACCATCAAGGACGTTTACCGGGATCCTAGCCTGATGCACCCGGCGCGGCGGGCCGCGGAGATCGAGGAGGTCATCCGCCGTGACTCCGTCGGCTACGCGGGCGACGCGCTGATCCGCTCGGCGCGCAGCCTGGTCATCGAGTACACCCGGCGCGGACCGCGGTCACTGTGGGGCGACGCCGCCAGGGTCAGCGCGCCCACCCTGGTGATGCACGGAAGTCACGACCGGCTGGTAAACCCGATCATGTCGGCTCGGGCGGCCCAGGTGTTCCGCGATGCCCGGGTAGTCGTGCTGCCGCGGGTCGGGCACGTCTCCATGATGGAGCGGCCCGATCTGGTCGCCCGGGAGATGCACGACTTCCTCGCCGCGCACCGGGCCCCGGCGCCCGCCCGGTGACCGTCCCCGGCCAGCCGCCCGGCGGTCCCCCGGCCACGATGCTGATCAGCGCGCCGCGCGTGATCCCCGCCGCCGGCCGCGCCGCGGTGCTGGCCCCCGGCTACGTAGCCTGCCGGGACGGGCGGGTGACGCAGGTGGGGCAGGGGCCGCCCCCGGGCCGCCCCAATGTGACTCTGCAGCACGGCGTGCTCGTGCCCGGCCTGGTCGACCTGCAGGTCAACGGCTATTTCGGCGTCGAGCTGCAGGCCGTCGACGCAGGCGGCTGGGCGACGGTGGCCAGCCGCCTGCCGGAAACCGGGACGACGGCGTTCCTGCCCACGTTCATCACCGCGCCGCTGCCGCGGCTGGCCCTGGCCCTGCAGCGGGCGGCGCAGATCGTCGCCGCCCGCCCGGCCGGCGCCCGCATACTGGGAGTCCATCTCGAAGGACCGTTCCTGGCCCCGGCCCGGCGGGGCGCGCACAACCCGGCCTGGTTTGCCGACCCGGACCCGGCGGCTGTAGACGGCCTGCTCACGGCCGGCGACGGCCTGCTGCAGGTGGTCACGCTGGCGCCCGAGCGGCCCGGCGCGCTGGCCGCGACCCGGCGGCTGACCGACGCGGGCGTGCTGGTCAGCGTCGGGCACTCGGACGCCACCGGCCGCGAAGTGGCGCAGGCCGCCGACCACGGCGCGCGGATGGTCACGCACCTGTTCGACGCCCAGCGCCCGCTGCATCACCGGGAGCCCGGCGTGGCCGGGATGGCGCTGGCCGATGCGCGCATCACCAGCGGCCTCATCGCCGACCTGCGGCATGTCTGCGCCGAGGCGTGCCGGATCGCCTTCGCGGCCGCGCCCGGCCGGATCTGCATCGTCACCGACGCCGCGGCCAGCGCGGGCATGCCGCCAGGCCGGTACCTGCTCGGCGGCGAGCCCATCGAGCTGCCGCCCGGCCGCGGGGAGCCGCCGGTGCGGGCGGACGGCACGCTGGCCGGATCAGGGCTGGCGATGGACGCGGGCGTCGCGAACATGGTGGCGGCCGGGATCGGCCTGGCCGATGCGGTGGCCGCGGCGACTGCCCGGCCGGCCAGCCTGATCGGCCGGCCCGACCTCGGCCGGATCACTCCCGGCGCGGCGGCGGATCTCGCCTGGCTGAGCGACGACCTGACGGCGCTGGGCACCTGGATCGGCGGCCAGCGGGTCTACTGGCGGGCCGGCCGCTGACCCGGCCGCCCCGAGTCGGCCCGCGACTGCGGGGCAGCCTGGGGCTGCCCCGGGTTTCCCGGGCGCCGGCCTGTCATCTCCTGGCCGTCGCTGACCGGCCGCGGGCTCCGCAGGCCCGGCTGGCCGTCGGCCGCGGCCGGCCTGAGGGCTAAGGTGGTGCTCCTTTCCCAGGTCATGGTGACCAGGGCGGGCCGGGCACACCGGCGGGGCGGACAGCCGGGCGTGCAGCGACCGGGACGAGCGGCGCGGAGGCAGCGGTGACCGGAGCGAACGGCGCGGACGCCGTCACGCACATGCGGACGGAGATCTTCGAGCAGCCGGCGGCGCTGCGCGCCACCATCGGTGCGCTGCTGCCGCGCAGCAGCGAGGTGGCGCAGGTAGCACGCGGCACCCGGCAGGTGCTGTTCATCGCCCGCGGGACCTCCGACAACGCGGCGGTGTACGGCAGCTACCTCATCCAGGCCCGGGTCGGCTGGATGGCCACGCTGGCCGCGCCGTCGATCGCCACCGCCTACCGGAGCCGCCTGGACCTGTCCGGTGTGCTCGCGGTCGCGCTGTCGCAGTCGGGCCGGACCGAGGAGATCGTCAGCACGCTGGACTGGGCCAGCGACTGCGGTGCCCGCACGGTGGCGGTCACCAACGGCGCAGGCTCGCCGCTGGCCGCCGTGGCGGATCTCGCGCTGGTCACCGAGGCCGGCGCCGAGCAGGCGGTTCCGGCTACGAAGACGTTCACCACGCAGCTTGCCGCCCTCGCCGTGCTCGCCATCGGCCTCGGTGCGCCGCTGGACCCGGGCGAGCTGCAAGCCGTGCCCGACGAGATCGAGGCACTGCTGCGGCGGCCCGCCGACCTGGAGCCGGTCGTGGCCGGCCTGGCCGGCGTGCAGGGCGTGGTCGTGTCCGGCCGCGGCCTGGCCTACGCCCCGGCCCTGGAACTCGCGCTGAAGCTGAAGGAGGCGTGCTATCTGCACGCCATGGGGCTGTCCTACGCGGACCTGCTGCACGGGCCGATCGCCGTGGTGGACGCGCGCACGCCCGCGATCCTGATGGCCGCCGACTCCGGTCCCACGCTGGCCGGGACGGTCCAGCTGGCCCGCCGGGTCACCGCGGCCGGGGCGGCGGCTTACTGCATCGGCGGCGACCGGGATCTCGCGGCCGCCTGCACCCGCGCGCTGCCCGGGCCGCGGCTGCCGGAGTGGCTGGCCCCGTTCGGGCTGATCGTGCCAGGCCAGCTGCTGACCGAGGCGCTGGCCCGCCGCCTGGGCGTGAACCCGGACGCTCCGCGCGGCCTGAGCAAGGTCACCCAGACGACCTGAGACCCGATCGGGCCTCGTCGCCGCGGCCTATCCGCGACCGCCCACCGCCCGGACAGGCGGCCGGCCGCATGCTGGCAAGCCGGCGGCCGCGGCCGCTCGTTACCGCCGCTGCCGCTTATCGCCGCTGCGCCGCCGGGCCGCCGGCCGATTCCCGGTACACCTTGTGCTGAGCCGCCTGAGCACGCGGCCGGATCACCATCAGGTCCACGTTGAAATGCGGCGGGCGGGTCACCGCCCAGCTGACCGCGTCCGCCACGTCGTCGGCGGTCAGCGGGTCCGGCACCCCGGCGTACACCTTGGCGGCCTGCTCCGAATCCCCGTGGTAGCGGTTCAGCGCGAACTCGTCGGTCTTGACCATGCCGGGGGCGATCTCGATGACCCGCACCGGCTTGCCGAACAGCTCCAGGCGGAGCGTCCCGGCCAGTGCGTGCTCGGCGTGCTTGGCGGCCACGTAGCCGCCGCCGCTCTCGTAGGCCACGAAGGCGGCCGTGGAGGACATCAGCACGATCGTGCCGGCCCCGCTGCCGACCAGCCTGGGCAGCAGGGCCTGGATGACGTGCAGCGATCCGAGCACGTTCACCTCGTACATCTGCCGCCAGTCCGCGGCCGAGCCGTCTGCGACGGTGTCGGCGCCGATCGCGCCGCCGGCGTTGCTGACCAGCACGTCGCACCGCTCCAGCGAGTCCGCCAGCGCGGCCACTTCCGCCGGGCTGGTCACGTCCAGCTGCCGGGACTCAGCCTGGCCGCCTGCTGCCCGGATGCGCTGCTCCAGCTCAGCGAGGCGCTCGGCGCGGCGGGCGGCGAGCATCACGTGATAGCCGGCCTCCGCCAGCCGGACGGCGGTGGCCGCCCCGATCCCGCTGCTTGCCCCGGTTACTACGGCTACAGGCTGCATGCTGAGATTCTGCCAGCCGCCGCGCGCCCGGCCCCGCCGGGCGGGCCGGCAGCGGCCGGGCCCGGCCCAGATGGTCGGTGTTCGGCTGGTGCGCAGCGGCGGCCCGGTCAATTAGCATCCGAAATGTGGTCCTTCTCACCGCCAGCCCGCTGCGGCCGCGGCTTCGTCTGCCGGCGCCGCGGTGACCGAGTCCGCTGCCAGCCAGTGCGCTGGCGAGACGCCCGAGGATGAGCTGCCCGACCGGGACCTGCCCGAGCCGCCGCCCCGGCCGGTGCGCGCAGTGGTCAGCGACTGGGGCGGGGTGCTGACCAACCCGATCCTGGAGACGGTCGAGGCGTGGCTGCGGCTGGAGAAGATCAGCCGTGACAGCTACCTGAACATCATGCGCCTGTGGCTGTCCCAGCCCTACACCACCGAGCGCGATGAGAACCCGGTCCATCTGCTCGAGCGCGGCGAGTGCGATGACGAGGAGTTCGAGCGCACGCTGGCCCGGCACCTGGTCCGCGTCGACGGCAGCCCGGTGCCGCACGAGGGCCTGCTCAGCCGGATGTTCGCCGGCCTGCTGCTGGATGACTCGATGCGCGACCTGCTGCGCGCGCTGCGCGAGCTGGGGATCAAGACCGCGCTGCTGTCGAACTCATGGGGCCGTGACAGCTATCCGCGCCAGTCGCTCGAAGAGCTCTTCGACGCGGTGGTGATCTCCTGCGAAGTGGGGATGCGCAAGCCGGAGGAACGGATCTTCGCCTACACGGCCCGGCTGCTCAGCCTCGACCCCGAGGAATGCGTGTTCATCGACGATGTGAAGGCCAACGTGGTCGCGGCGCAGGCGGCCGGCTTCCTGGTCGTGCACCACCGTGCCTACCAGGTCACGGTGCAGCGGCTGTCGCAGCTGATCGGCATCCCGCTGTACCGGCGGCGCGACCGGGGGCAGGCGGCCGGTCAGCCCGGGTCAGATTCGCCCGGGTAGCCCGGACGGCCGCTGCTGGTGGCCTAGCCTTGTAGGCCGTGGCGTCATCCCCTCCGCCCGAGCCGCCTGCCCGGCCCGAGCCGGTGCCCGCGGCGGAGCCCGTCGCGCCGGCTGAATCGGCCACCCCGGCCGAATCGGCCGCGTCGCCCGGGCCAGCGCAGCCCGCAGCGCCCGAGCCCGCCGCAGGGCGGTATCCGCATCCCGCCAGCGCGGGCCGGTCGGCGAACATGCGCGCCAACCGCCGGACCGACACCAAGCCGGAGATCGCGCTGCGGCATGCCCTGCACCGGCAGGGCTACCGGTACCGCAAGGATTACCGGCTGGATCTGGCCCCCGGGTCCCGGGTGCGGCCCGACATCGCGTTCACCGCCCGGCGGGTCGCGGTCTTCGTCGACGGCTGCTTCTGGCACGCGTGCCCGCAGCACGGCACCAGGCCGGCCTCGAACACCTGGTACTGGGGCCCGAAGCTGCAGCGCAACGTCGAGCGCGACCGCGCCGCCGACGCCGCTCTCGCGGCGGCCGGCTGGCAGGTCGTGCGGGTATGGGAACATGAGACCCTGGAAGACGCGGTGGCGGCGGTAACCGCGGCGCTGGTCCTCCCGGCAGCCGTCCCGCCGGACACCGCAGCACCCGCGATCACCCCGGATCCATAAAACTGCCCGCCCGGCAGCAGGCCGCACCGCCATTTCACGGCCAGGCCAGCGGCAGGGCTGGCAGACTTGTGATCAACCTCTCCTCCTGCGCGGAGCACCATGCGCGTCTATCTGCCGAGCACACTGCCGGCCGTGGCCAGGCTGGTCCGCCTGGCCACCCTCAGCTCGCCGCCGCTGCGCGGCTACGCGGTCACCCCGGAGCTTCGCGAGTGGTACTCCAGCGGCGACGAGGAGGAACTCGAATACGTGGCGCTGCTGCAGGCTGCCCGCGAATCGCTGCGGCTGCTGCTGGCCGACCCGGCCGCGCCCCGCCGCCGGGTGGTCCTGGCTGCCGAGGTGCCTGCCGACCAGGTCGTCAGCGTGGCGGGCTTCGATGAGCCGGCTCTCGTCGAGATCAAGGCGCCGGTCACGCTGCGCCAGGTGATGTCGGGTCTTGTGGACGACCCGGTGGCGGCGCCCGATATCGCCGCCGCGGTGGCCGCGCTGGCCGCTGCGGACGCTGGCGACGACGACGCCCAGTTCACCGTGGACGGCGCCGAGGGCTGCGAGCTCATGTGGTACGCCACCCAGGAACTTCCGCAGCTGGCCGACTGACGTCCTGGCCGGCCGTTTGCCGGCCGACCGTGCGCCGCCCGCTCCGCTGACCAGCCGCCCCGCGCTGGCGTGCGGGTGCTCGTGCGACGATGAAGCTGCCGCTAGTCGGCTGGCACCCGGAGTCTGCAAGGAGGCATGCGATGGATGCGCCAGGTGCGCTGGATGCAGTGACCAACGTTCCCGGGCCGGCGAATGAGCCGGTCCGCGGCTACCCGCCGGGCAGCCCGGAGCGGGCCGGGATCGAGGCGCGGATCAAGGAACTGGCGGCCGAGCGGGCCGAGCTGACCATGACCATCGGCGGCCAGCAGCGGCTCGGCGGCGGTGACCGGGTCGACGTGCTGGCGCCGCACCGGCACCAGCACGTGCTCGGCCAGTTCGGCGAGGCCGCTGACGAGGACGTGGCCGCGGCCATCGAGGCGGCCCGGCAGGCGGCCCCGGCCTGGCGCGACCTTTCGTTCGACGACCGCGCCGCGATCTTCCTCAAGGCCGCGGACCTGCTGGCCGGGCCGTGGCGCGCGACGATCAACGCGGCGACGATCCTCGGCCAGTCCAAGTCGGTCTACCAGGCCGAGATCGACGCGGCCTGCGAGCTGATCGACTTCTGGCGCTACAACGTGCACTACGCCCGGCGGCTGCTGGCCGAGCAGCCGGTATCGGGGCCGGGCAGCTGGAACCGGCTGGAGTACCGGCCGCTGGAAGGCTTCGTGCTGGCGATCACGCCGTTCAACTTCACCTCGATCGCCGCTAACCTGCCGACCGCGCCCGCGCTGATGGGCAACGTCGTGGTGTGGAAGCCGTCGCCCGCCCAGCAGCTGTCGGCGCACTACCTGATGCGGCTGCTGGAGGCGGCCGGGCTGCCGCCCGGCGTGATCAACATGGTGACTGGCAGCGGGCAGGCTGTTTCCCGGGTCGCGGTCGGCCACCGCGACCTGGCCGGCATCCACTTCACCGGGTCGACCGGGACCTTCCAGCACCTGTGGCGGACCGTCGGCGAGCACATTGCCGGCTACCGCGGCTACCCGCGGCTGGTCGGCGAGACCGGCGGCAAGGACTTCGTCATCGCCCATCCGTCGGCCGGCCCGGCGGTGCTCAGCACCGCGCTGCTGCGCGGCGCCTTCGAGTACCAGGGGCAGAAGTGCTCGGCCGCCTCCCGCGCCTACATCCCGGGCAGCGTCTGGGCGCGGATGCGCGACGACCTGGTGACCGGCGCCCAGGAGATGACGATGGGCGACGTGGCCAGCGACCTGTCGCTGTTCATGGGCGCGGTGATCGACGCGCGGGCGTTCGGCAAGCATGCCGCCGCGCTGAGCAGGGCCGCGAGTACGGACACGATCACCGTGCTGGCCGGCGGCCGGGCCGATGACAGCGAGGGATACTTCGTGCAGCCGACCGTGCTGGAATGCACCGACCCGGCCGACGAGGTGTTCACCACCGAGTACTTCGGCCCGATCCTCGCCGTGCACGTCTTCGACGACAGCCGCTATGACGAGGTCGTCGCGCAGGCCGCCGACATCGCCCCTTACGCACTGACTGGCTCGATCATCGCCCAGGACCGGGCCGCGATTGCCGCGGCCACCCGGGCGCTGCGGTTCTCGGCCGGCAACTTCTACATCAACGACAAGCCCACCGGGGCGGTAGTCGGCCAGCAGCCGTTCGGCGGCGCGCGCGCCAGCGGCACCAACGACAAGGCGGGATCGGTGTTCAACCTGATTCGCTGGGTCAACGCCCGTGCCATCAAGGAGCAGTTCGCCCCGCCGACCGACTACCGTTATCCGCATATGGGCTGACACCCCCGGCCGGCGGCCCGCCCGCCGCGCCGCTGGCCGGCGGGCGTCCGGATGCGCAGCCCAGCACGGCGGTCCGGGATGCTCCCGGGACCGGTACCCGCCGACCGAGGACGCACCGGAGGGTTATCATTTACCGGCTGGTCTTGTGGAACATCGACCTGACCCTGGTGGACGTGGTCAGGATCTCCCGCGACGCCTACGCTGACGCGTTCCGGCGGGTGACCGGGCGCCCGCTGGTCGCGCTGCCGCAGCTGGCGGGGCAGAGCGACTCGGAGATCTTCTTCGAGGCCCTGGCCCTGAACGAGGGCGCAGCGCCCGTGCCGCAGGGCGGTGACGGCGCCGCCGACATGGAAGAACTGCTCGACCGGTACACCGGGCAGCTGGCGCAGGCGTTCGCGGCGCGCCGGGACCAGCTGCCCCGCCGCGGCCGGGTGCTGCCCGGCGCGGTCGCGGCGGTCGCTGCCACGACCCGGCTGCCAGGCGTGGTGCAGTCGGTGCTGACCGGCTCGATCCGGCCGAACGCAGTGCTCAAGCTGGAGACCTTCGGCCTGAGCCGGTACCTGGACACCGGCATCGGCGGGTACGGCTCGGAGATCTACCCCAAGGGCGCGCAGCTGCTGCGGGTCCGCAGCCGGGCGGCGGAGAAGTACGGCGCAGGCACCGGCCCGGCCGCCACCGTGTACATCGGGGACTCCAGCCGGGACGTCGAGGCGGCCCGCAACGGCGGCGCCTGCAGCATCGGGGTGGCCAGCGGCCGGTGTACGCCTGCGGACCTGCGGGACGCGGGCGCGGGCGCGGTCGTCGCCGACCTGTCCGACACGGCCACCGTGATCGCGACTATCGACCAGATGACCGGGGCGGCCGCGGCAGGCTGACTGCCGCGCCGTGCGCAGGGCATACTGGCAGGTAGCGGTCAAGTCAATGGCGACGGACACTGCGCAGAAGCGAGGCAAGCGGGTGCGAAGGGGCGGGCTGGGCGCGCGGCCCGGCACGGGCCGGCGCGCCCGGTGGCAGCTGACTGCGCGCCGGCATCGTTGCGCCGGTCCGGGTGACAGCCCATGCTGAGGGCTATGCCGAGTAACGACGAGGTCAATGGCGGGGAGCGGGCAGACGGCCCGGGCTCGCCCGCTGGCCGGGACTACGGCGACCTGCTCTGGGAGCCCGCTCCGGACACGATCGCCAGCGCCAGGATCACTGACTACCAGAAGTGGCTGCTCGCCCAGCGCAGCCTGCGGCTGACCGGCTACGAGGCGCTGTGGCGCTGGTCGGTGTCCGACCCGGGTCCGTTCTGGGACTCGATCTGGGAGTACTTCGGCGTGCTGGGCCAGCGCGGCCCCGCCCCGGTGCTGGCCGGCGGCCAGATGCCGGACGTCACCTGGTTCGCCGGCACCACGCTGAACTACGCCCGCAACGCGCTGGCCACCGCGGCATGCGACCCGGACCGGACCGCGGTGATCTACCGGTCCGAGGCCGGGCACCAGGGCACGCTCAGCTACGGCGAGCTCGACCTGGCGGTGGCCCGGGTCCGCGCCGCGCTGGCCGGGCTCGGCGTGGGCGTCGGCGACCGGGTGGCCGCCTACCTGCCGAATTCGCCGCACGCGCTGACCGGGATGCTGGCCACTGTCAGCCTCGGCGCGATCTGGACATCCTGCTCACCGGATTTCGGGGCCACCAGCGTC
This sequence comes from Streptosporangiaceae bacterium, assembly GCA_052143655.1. Classification (GTDB taxonomy): domain Bacteria; phylum Actinomycetota; class Actinomycetes; order Streptosporangiales; family Streptosporangiaceae; genus CAVSUR01. Next base: position 20,444 of record JBKQSL010000355.1, read on the forward strand.
ATCGACCGGTTCGCCCAGATCGAGCCGAAGGTGCTCATCGCCGTCGACGGCTACGCCTACGGCGGGAAGACATTCGACCGCCGGGATCAGGTGGCCACCATCGCTGACGCGCTGCCGGGGCTGCAGGCGGTGATCGGCGTCAGCTACGCCGGTCATTCGCTGGCCGGGCTGCGCACCAGCCCGCAGGCCGCGGTGCTGGACTGGGACGAGCTCCCGGCGGCCGGTCCCCGCGGCCGGGAGGTCGGCCTGGCGACCGAGTTCGCCGAGGTCCCGTTCGGCCATCCGCTGTGGGTGCTGTACTCCTCGGGCACCACCGGGCTGCCCAAGCCGATCGTGCACGGCCACGGCGGGATCGTGCTGGAGCACCTCAAGGCGCTGGGGCTGCACCAGGACCTGTCTGGCGCCGACACGTTCTTCTGGTACACCACGACCGGCTGGATGATGTGGAACTACCTCGCCGGCGGGCTGCTGGTCGGGGCCACGGTGGTCACCTACGACGGCAGCGCGGTGCACCCGTCTGCCGACGCCCTGTGGCAGCTGATCGCGCAGACCGGCGTGACCTACGCCGGCACCGGCGCGCCGTACCTGCTGGCCTGCCAGAAGGCCGGACTGTCGCCCGGTGCGCGGCACGACCTGTCAGCGCTGCGCGGCGTCGGCTCGACCGGCTCGCCGCTGCCGCCCGAGGGCTTCCGCTGGGTATACGACCATGTCGCCAGCGGCTCGGCCGGGCCGGCGTTCGTGCTCGGCTCGTTCTCCGGCGGCACCGACCTGTGCACCGGCTTCGTCGGGCCGTGCCCGCTGCTGCCGGTCCGCGCCGGGATCATCTCCGGCCCGTGCCTGGGCGCCAAGGTGGAGGCCTTCGACCCGGCCGGGCGGCCCGTCGTCGGCCAGGTCGGCGAGCTGGTGATCACCCGGCCGATGCCGTCGATGCCCGTCGGCTTCTGGAACGATCCCGGCGGCGAGCGGTACCGGCAGGCCTACTTCGCCGACTTCCCGGGGGTCTGGCGGCACGGGGACTGGATCATGATGCTGCCCGACGGCGGCTGCGTCATCTACGGCCGCTCCGACGCCACCCTGAACCGGGGCGGCGTGCGGATGGGCACCAGCGAGTTCTACCGGGTGGTCGAGCGGCTGCCGCAGGTCGCCGACAGCCTGGTGATCGATACCGGCCAGCTGGGCCAGCAGGGGCGGCTGATCCTCTATGTGGTCGTCGCGCCCGGTGCGCAGCTCGACGACCGGCTGACCGGCGAGATCAGGACGGCGCTGCGGACGCAGCTGTCCCCGCGGCATGTGCCTGACGAGATTCATCAGGTGCCGGGCATACCGCGGACGCTGTCAGGCAAGAAGCTCGAGGTGCCGGTGCGCAAGATCCTGCAGGGCACCCCGGTGTCGGCCGCGGCCGACCCGGACGCGCTCGCGAACCCGGAGGTGCTGGCGCATTTCGCGCCGCAGGGCGGATCCGGTGGCTAGCCCGGGCCGCAGCTTCGGCGAAGAGGGCGGCCAGACCTGGCGGGCGCGCCAGCTGCCGGGAGAACTGGAGTGACCAACATGGAGCACGTCGACGAGGTCAGGGATGCCCTGCTCGCGGCCGCGGCCGGGCATGTCCCCGCGATGGCCGGGGTCGGTGCCGCCGCCGGGTACCTGCAGGCCTACTACCGGCACGTGGCCGTCTCCGACCTGACCGCGGCGGGCCCGGAGCGGATGGCCGCGGTGGCCGCCGGGCACGCGGCGTTCGCGGCGCAGCGGCCGCAGGGCCGCGGGCTGGTCCGGGTCCGGCCCGGCGGCGCGCCATCCCTGGCCGCTGGCCGGGCCGTGGTCGACATCGTCACCGACGACATGCCGTTCCTGGTCGACTCGATCACCATGGCGCTGTCGGCGCACGACATGTCCGCCGACCTCGTGGTCCATCCGCAGCTGCGGGTGCGGCGCGATGTCGGCGGCACCCTGCACGAGATGCTCGGCGCCGTCGTCGGGACCAATGCCGCCGCGCACGACGAGATCGCCGAGTCATGGAGCCACCTGGAGCTGCCCGGGCTGGCCGAGTCGGAGGCCGAGGTGCTCGCGGCCGACCTGCAGCGGGTGCTGAGCGACGTGCGGGTCGCGGTGGAGGACTTCGACCGGATGCGGGCCCGCGCGGTGCAGATCGCCGATCAGCTGACGATGACGCCAGCGCCGGCCGCACCGGGCGGGCCGGCCGCAGCGGGCGACCAGGCTGACAGCCCGGAGTCGCCGGGCGAGATCGCCGCGCTGCTGCGCTGGCTGGCCGACGGCCATTTCATCTTCCTAGGCTACCGCGAATACGACCTGGCAGACGGGCCCGACGGGCTGACGCTGCGCCGGGTGCCCGGGACCGGCCTCGGCCTGCTGCGGCACGACAAGCCCGGGGCTGGCTCGTTCGCGGCACTGCCGCCGGAGGTGCGCGCCCGGGCCGCCGACCCGCAGCGGCTGATCCTCACCAAGGCCAACTCGCGCTCCACCGTGCACCGGCCCAGTTACCTCGACTACGTCGCGGTCAAACGACTGAACGAGGCCGGCCAGATCACCGGGGAGAACCGGTTCCTCGGCCTGTACACGCACGTTGCCTACACCGAGACCATCACCAGGATCCCGGTGCTGCGCCGCAAGCTGACGCAACTGCTGGCCGCCTTCGGCCTGGCAGCCGACAGCCATGACGGCGGGGACCTGGAGGAGATCCTTGAGGTCTATCCGCGCGACGAGCTGTTCCAGACTCCGGTTGCCGATCTGCTCGAGGTGGCCTCCGGCGTGCTGGCACTGCGCACGCGCACCCAGACCAGGCTGTTCCTGCGCGAGGACCTCTACGGCCGGTACATGTCCTGCCTGGTGTACCTGCCGCGGGACCGGTACACCACGAAGGCGCGGCTGCGGGCCATATCCATCCTGCGCCGCGCGCTGAACGGCGCGCACGTCGACTACAGCGCCATAGTAGGCGAGTCGCCGGTGGCCCGGCTGCACATTGTCGTGCGGGTCGGCCACGACCAGCGGCTGGCCGACGTGGACCCGGCCAAGCTAGAAGCGGAGATCGCCGCAGCCGCCCGGTCCTGGGACGACGACCTGGCCGAGGAGGCGGCCGCCGCGCTCGGCGAGCGGGACGGCCGGGCGCTGCTGGCCCAGTTCTCGGCCACGATCCCGGAAACCTACAAGACCGACGTGCCCGCCGCGGCGGCGGTGGATGACCTGAAGCGGATCCGCAAGCTGATCGCCTCGGGCGCCGGCATCGGCTTCGAGCTGTGGGAGTCCGAGGGCTACGTGGGCGGGGTGCCGCTGGACTACAACCCGCCGGGTGAGCCGGCCTGGGTCGGCGCGGCGGTGCGCGTGTGGCGGCTGACCATCTACCGCACCGGCGCGCCGCTGACGCTCACCGACGTGCTGCCGCGGCTGCAGCACATGGGCGTCCAGGTGGTCGACGAGCACCCGTATGAGTTCACCGCCACGCCGCCGTTCTGGATCTACGACTTCGGCCTGCGCCGGGTCGGCGAGGCGCCCGCCCAGCCGCCGCAGCCGATCGAGCCGGTCCGCGGACTGGTCGAGGGCGCGCTGGGAGCGCTCTGGCGCGGCGATATCGAGGACGACGGATTCAACGCGCTGGTGCTGGCCGCGAACCTGACCTGGCGGCAGGTGGCGATGCTGCGCGCCTACGCCAAGTACCTGCGCCAGGCCGGCACCGCGTTCAGCCAGGCCTACATCGAGCAGGTGCTGCGGTCCAACCCCGCGCTGGCCCGGCTGCTGGTGCGGCTGTTCGAATCCCGGTTCGACCCGGGGCTGACCGCGGGCCGGGCCGAGCGCAGCGAGGGCATCGCCGAGGAGATCCGCGGCCAGCTGGACGAGGTGGCCAGCCTGGACGCGGATCGCATCCTGCGGACCTACTGGGGACTGATCGAAGCCACCGTGCGCACCAACTACTTCCGGGCCCAGACCGCGCCGCCGTCCGGCCTGGTCCACCCGGACGGCCGGCCGGCCCCGCCGTACCTGGTGTTCAAGCTGGAGGCCGCCCGGGTACCGGACCTGCCCGCGCCGCGGCCGAAGTTCGAGCTGTTCGTGTACTCGCCCCGGTTCGAAGGGGTGCACCTGCGGTTCGGCAGCGTGGCCCGCGGCGGGCTGCGCTGGTCCGACCGGCGCGACGACTTCCGCACCGAGATCCTGGGCCTGGCAAAGGCCCAGGAGGTGAAGAACGCGGTGATCGTGCCGTCCGGCGCCAAGGGCGGCTTCGTCTGCAAGCAGCTGCCCGATCTGGCCGACCGGGAGGCGCACCAGGCCGAGGTGCTGACATGTTACCGCACGTTCATCAGCGCGATGCTGGACGTGACCGACAATCTCGACGGCACCCGGCTGGACCCGCCGACCGCCGTGGTCCGGCACGACGGCGACGATCCCTACCTGGTGGTCGCGGCGGACAAGGGCACGGCGACGTTCTCCGACACCGCTAACGAGATCGCCTGCCACCGGGGCTTCTGGCTGGGCGACGCGTTCGCTTCCGGCGGCTCCGAGGGCTACGACCACAAGAAAATGGGCATCACCGCCCGGGGCGGGTGGGAGTCGGTCCGGTTCCATTTCCGCACCCTGGGCATCGACGTGGACGTCGACGACTTCACCGTGGTCGGCATCGGAGACATGTCCGGTGACGTGTTCGGCAACGGGATGCTGCTGTCGCGGCACATCAAGCTCGTCGCCGCGTTCGACCACCGGCATGTGTTCCTCGACCCCGAGCCCGACACCGAGGTCGGCTACGCCGAGCGGCAGCGGCTGTTCCAGCTGCCCCGGTCCTCGTGGGCCGACTACGACACGGTGCTGATCTCGGCCGGCGGCGGCGTCTGGCCGCGGAGCGCCAAGTCGGTGCCCTTGTCACCGCAGGCCCGGATCACGCTCGGGCTGCCGGATGCCACCACGGCCTTGTCGCCGGACCAGCTGATCTCGGCGATGCTCACCGCCCCGGCGGACCTGCTGTGGAATGGCGGGATCGGCACCTACGTCAAGGCCACCCGGCAGGCGCACGCCGACGTCGGCGACCGGTCCACCGACGCGGTCCGGGTGGATGCCTCCCGGCTGCGCGTCAAGGTGATCGGCGAGGGCGGCAACCTCGGCCTGACCCAGGAGGCCAGGATCGAGTACGCGCTGGCCGGCGGCCTGGTCAACACCGATTTCATCGACAACTCGGCCGGGGTGGACACCTCCGACCACGAGGTCAACATCAAGATCTTGCTGGACGGCGCGATCCGCGACGGCGAGCTGGCGCCCGGCGAGCGGGGATCGCTGCTGCACCAGATGACCGACGAGGTCGGCGCCCTGGTGCTGGTGCACAACTGCCAGCAGAACCGGGCCCTGGCCGCCTCCCGTTCGCAGGCGGCGCAGATGCTGCACGTGCACTCCCGGTACATCCGCAAGCTGGAGCGCGACGGCCGGATCCGGCGGCGGCTGGAGGTGCTGCCGGGCAACCGGGAGCTGGCCGAGCGCCGCTCCGCGGGCACCGGCCTGACCGCGCCGGAGTTCTCGGTGCTGCTGGCGCATACCAAGATTTCGGCGGGGGACCAGCTGCTCGCCTCCGACCTGCCCGACGACCCGCACCTGCGTACGGTGCTGACCAGTTACTTCCCCGCCCCGCTGCGGGACCGGTACGCCGGGCGGATGAGCGCGCACCGGCTGCGCAAGGAGATCATCACCACCGCGGTCGTGAACGACATGGTGGACCGGTCGGGGATCACGTTCGTGTTCCGGGTCAACGAGGAGACCGGCGCGTCGGTGCCGGAGATCACCGCGGCCTGGCTGGTGGCCCGGGCAGTCTTCGACATGCCCGGGTTCTGGATTCAGGTGGAGGCGCTGGACAGTACCGTCGACAGCTCGGCGCAGATCCTGGCCCTGCTGGAGGGGCGCAAGCTCACCGAGCGGGCCGCGCGGTGGCTGCTGCACTTCCGGCGGCCGCCGTTCGACATCGCGGCGACGGTCGATTTCTTCGCCGCGGGCGTGCTGACCGTGGCCGAGGGGCTGCCCAAGCTGCTGACCGGCCGGGACCTGGCCGGGTTCGAGGCGTGCCGGGATGCCTTCCTGTCCCGCGGCGTGCCGGCGGAGCTGGCCGAGCGGATCGCGGCCATGGTGCCGGCGTACTCCGCCTTCGACATCGTCGAGATCGCCCGGGGCAGCGGCAGGCCGGTCGACGAAACCGCCGAGGTGTACTTCGACCTTGCCGACCGGCTGCAGATCGCCCGGCTGCGCGACCGCATCACCGCGCTGCCGCGCGACGACCGGTGGAACACGATGGCCCGCAACGCGCTGCGCGACGACCTCTACAGCGCGCACGCCGCGCTGGCCAGGGACGTGCTCACCGTCACCGAGCCGGGCAGCCCCGAGCAGCGGCTGGCGGCCTGGGTGACCCGCAACGACTCGGCGGTCCGGCGCGCCACCCAGACGCTGACCGAGATCTGGGAGAGCGACGCGTTCACCGTCGCCACCCTGTCCGTCGCCGTCCGCGCCGTCCGCACCCTGGTAGCCACCAGCTCCCTCCCGCACTAGCCCCCGCGACGGCGCCCTTGCGGGGCCCGAGCGGGGGCTACCGGACCTTCGGGAAGCCCGAGCGCGAGGGCTCGCCGAGCCCGAGCGATCGGGTGCAGAGCCGAGCCTGCCGCCTGCGGGCCAGCGTGACCCGGGCGGTCAGCGGCGTTCGGGGGGTCCGGGGGCTCGGCCCCCGGGATAACTCAGCGGCGTTCGGGGGGTCCGGGGGCTCGGCCCCCGGGATAGCACCGCTAGCGGGCCGTCGCCACGAGCGTGGCCAGCGCTCCGGGGTCGGTGTTGCCGCCGGAGAGGACTACCGCGGTGCGGCGGCCGGCGGGCTGGACGGCGCCGGACAGCAGCGCGGCCAGCGGCACCGCCCCGCTGGGCTCGACGACCAGCTTGAGCCGGGTGAAGCAGAACTCCATCGCCGCGGCGATCTGCACCTCGGTCACGGTGACGACGTCGGCCAGCAGCCGGGAGTTGATGCCGAAGGTCAGCTCGCCCGGCTGGGACGCGCGCAGCCCGTCGGCGCTGGTCTGCACCTGATCGAGCCGGACCCGGCGGCCCGCGCGCAGCGACCGCCGGGTGGCGTCGGCGCCGGCCGGCTCGACTCCGATCACGGCGGCTCCCGGCAGCAGCGCGGCCACGGCGGTGCACACGCCCGCGGCCAGCCCGCCGCCGCCGATCGGCACCAGCACCAGGTCGAGCTCGCCGGCCTGCTCGGCGAGCTCGAGCCCGATCGTGCCCTGGCCGGCCATGATCTCGTAGTCGTCGAACGGGCGGATGATCGTCAGTGCCCGGTGGGCGGCGAGTTCCGCGGCGATTTCCTCGCGCTGCTGGGTGGCGGGGTCGTACCGGTGCACCTGCGCGCCGTAGCCGTCGATCGCTGCGAGCTTGGTCGCGGGCGCACTGGCCGGGACCACGATGTCGGCGCTGATGCCGAGCAGCGAGGCGGCCAGCGCTACCGCGGCCCCGTGGTTCCCGGAGGAGTAGGCCACCACGCCCCGGCCGCGCTCGTCCGGCGTGAGCTGGCTGAGCCGGTTGTAGGCGCCGCGGAACTTGAACGAGCCGGTGCGCTGGAATGGCTCGGCCTTGAGCAGGATGCTGCTGCCGCAGCGGCGGTCCAGGGTGGCCGAGGTGAGCAGCGGCGTGCGGTGCGCGACGCCGCCGAGGCGGCCGGCCGCGGCGACGATCCGGTCCAGGGTCAGGCCGCCGGCGGTGGCCGCCTCCGGCTCGTCCTGCCTCGTGGTCACTGGTCACCTTCCCGGCGTGGCGGGTATCACCCGAAGCAGGGGACATGCTAGCTGACGTAGGCTTTCAGCCATGGCAATCGACTCTGCGAGCGAGATCGCGGAACTAGCGTCCAAGCTCGCCAGTGTGGAGGCCGTGCTCGGTCCGGACACCATGCGCAAGGAGGCCGACGACCTGCGGGAGCGGTCGGCTGACCCGAAGCTGTGGGAAGACCAGGAGCAGGCCCAGCAGATCACCCGGCGGCTGGCCTACCTGGACGGCGAGCTGACCCGGCTGGCGAGCCTGCACAGTCGGCTCAGCGACACCGAGGTCATGTTCGAACTGGCCGAAAGCGAGCATGACGAGGCGGCGCGGCAGGAGGCCATCCGCGATCTCGCCGCGCTGCGCAAGGAGATCGACCAGCTGGAGATCCGCACGCTGCTGGCGGGGGAGTACGACTCCCGGGAGGCGCTGATCACCATCAACGCCCAGGCCGGCGGGGCGGACGCGGCCGACTGGGCCGAGGGGCTGCGGCGCATCTACCTGCGCTGGGCCGAGCGGCACGGGTACCAGACCGCGATCTACGACACCTCCTACGCCGAGGAGGCGGGGATCAAGTCCACCACCTTCGTGGTGAAGGCGCCGTATGCCTACGGCACGCTGCGCGGCGAGCACGGCACCCACCGGATGGTGCGGATTTCCAAGTACGACAACCAGGGCCGGCGCCAGACCTCGTTCGCGGGGGTGGACGTGATGCCGGTCGTGCAGCAGGCCGACCACATCGACATCCCGGAGGACGAGATCCGGGTGGACGTGTTCCGCTCCAGCGGCCCGGGCGGCCAGGGCGTGAACACCACCGACTCAGCTGTCCGGCTCACCCACCTGCCCACCGGCATCGTGGTGTCCTGCCAGAACGAGCGCAGCCAGATCCAGAACCGGGCCAGCGCGATGGCGGTCCTGCAGGCCAAGCTGCTCGAGCGCAAGCGCGAGGAGCAGGCGGCGAAGATGAACGAGCTGCGCGGCGACGGCGGCCGGAGCTGGGGTACTCAGATCCGCAACTACGTGCTGCACCCGTACCAGAACATCAAGGACCTGCGGACCGGTTACGAGACCGGCAACACCGCCGCGGTGATGGACGGTGAGATCGACGACTTCGTCGAGGCCGAGATCCGCTGGCTGCGGCAGAACGGCCAGTAGCCAGCCTGCCGCGCTCCCGGCGGCGGCCATACGCTGTCCTGAGCCGGGCTGGCACCGGCTCAGCGGGGCCTGGCGGCCGGTCAGTGGCCGAGGTGCTGGGCCATCAGCATCGCGGCAATCAGCACGATCAGCATGATCGCCAGCAGCGGCGCGGTCAGCCGCGGATGGCTGTGGTGGACGTGGTCTCGGGCGGTCCGGCAGGTATGGCACCGTCCCTCGGCCACCGGGCCCGCGCACTGGGCGCAGATCAGGTGCTCGCAGCTCATCTGGTCCCTCCGAGGCCGGCGCCTACCCGGTCACTTCGACGATGTTGGACGTTCCAAGCCAGTTTCCCCCCTAGACTGGCCCGAGGCCAACCCGGGTCGCCATCATCGTCCTGGCTGATGCCCACTGGCCGTCCGAGCAGTCTCTCCCGAGCGCGTGTGATGGACCGTGATCCACTTCGATAACGTCACCAAGACGTACCCGAACCAGAGCCGTTCCGCCCTTGAGAATGTGGAGATCCACGTCGATAAGGGTGAGTTCGTGTTCCTGGTCGGCCCGTCGGGATCGGGCAAGTCCACCTTCCTCAGGCTGGTGCTGAAGGAGGAGCGGCCCACCGAAGGCCGCATTCACGTCGCCGGCAAGGACCTGGCCCGGCTGACGAACTGGAAGGTGCCCCAGTTGCGGCGCCGGATCGGCTGCGTGTTCCAGGACTTCCGGCTGCTGCCGAACAAGGACGTCTACCAGAACATCGCGTTCGCGCTCGAGGTGATCGGCAAGCCGCGGCGCTTCATCCGCAAGGTTGTCCCCGAGGTCATCGACCTGGTCGGGCTGGAGGGCAAGCGGGACCGGATGCCCGACGAGCTGTCTGGCGGCGAGCAGCAGCGGGTCGCGATGGCGCGGGCGTTCGTGAACCGGCCGATGATCCTGCTGGCCGACGAGCCGACCGGCAACATCGACCCGGCGACGTCCATCGGGATCATGAAGGTGCTCGACCGCATCAACCGGACGGGCACCACCGTCGTGATGGCCACGCACGACGCGGCCATCGTGGACTCCATGCGCAAGCGCGTCATCGAGCTGGAATACGGCAAGGTGGTGCGCGACCAGTCGCGCGGGGTCTACGGCCAGGCTTACTGACCGGGTCAGCGAGGATTACCGAGGGATCTGGCGTATGCGCGCGCAGTTTGTCTTCCACGAAGTCTGGATTGGCCTGAGGCGTAACCTGACCATGACCATCGCGCTGGTGGTCGTGGTCGCGATCAGCCTCTCGCTGCTCGGCACCGGGCTGCTGTTCGTCAAGCAGGTCAACAACACCCGGACCTACTGGCAGGGGAAGGTGCAGCTGTCGATCTACCTGTGCAGCGGCGGCACCCTGTCGGCGCCGCAGTGTGCCAGGAACGGCCCGGCCACGGCCGCCGAGATCACTCAGCTGGAAACAAACCTGCACAAGATGCCGCAGGTCGCGCACATCACGTTCGTCTCGCAGCGGCAGGCGTTCGCGCAGTTCAAGGCGGAATTCGCCGCGAACAGGTCGTTCGTCAGCTCGGTCAGCGCGACTGACATCCCCGAATCGCTGCAGGTGAAGCTGAAGAACGCGGAGACCGACGAGAGCGCGGTGGCCTCGACCGTCAACGGCGCTCCGGGCGTGGACCAGATCGTCAACAACGCCTCGATCCTGGACAAGTTCTACCGGCTGCTGGACGGCGCGCGTAACGCGGTGGTGGTAATCGCGATCATCCTGATCATCGCTGCCGTGCTGCTGGTGGCCAACACGATCCGGCTGTCGGCCTTCTCCCGCCGCCGGGAGACTTCCATCATGCGCCTGGTGGGCGCGTCAAACTTCTATGTCCAGCTGCCGTTCCTGGTCGAGGGCATGATCGCCGGGCTGGTCGGCGCACTCGTCGCGACCGGGCTGCTGGTCGCCGTGAAATCCCTCTGGCTGGACAGCCTGCAGCAGTACTTCCCGTTCAACGTGCAACTGTCCACCTCGGACCTGGTTGAGGTCATCATCGTGCTGATGGTCGCCGGCGCGGTGCTGTGCGGCGCCACCTCGTTCCTCACGCTCCGGCGCTACCTGCGGGTATGACGGCGGGGCAGCGGAAGAAGACAGCTGACCCTGGCAACCACGTCGTTGCCAGGAACCGGCGTGCCCGGCATGACTACCAGATCGAGGACGTGGTCGAGGCCGGCCTGATGCTGACCGGGACCGAGGTCAAATCACTGCGAGCCGGGCGCGCGTCGCTGACGGACGGGTTCGCCCAGATCTCCGATGGTGAGGCGTGGCTGCACGGGGTACACATTCCCCTGTACGAGCAGGGCACGTGGACCAACCACGAGCCGCGCCGCACCCGTAAACTGCTGTTGCACCGCAAGGAGATTGACCGCCTCGAACGTGCCACTGCTGAGCGCGGGCTCACGCTGATCCCGCTGTCGCTGTACTTCACCGGCGGTAAGGCGAAGGTCGAACTGGCCGTGGCCCGCGGTAAGCGGACGTATGACAAGCGCCATGATCTGGCGAGCAGGGACGCCGCCCGTGAGGTCGAGCGAGCCCTGCGGCGACGGCATTAGGACAGTGGCTGCGCAATGACCCGCACCACCCACAGCCGCGGAACGCACGCGGGACATCGCCGCCTGGCGCGCCCGGGCGGAGTGCCGGTACGGGACAACCAGGTCATCAGGGCCCAGGATGGGAAGCAGCCGTCCGGGCAGCAGGCCAGGGTGGAGAACGTCGCGCAGCGGCGGGTCGGGACGCAAGCCGTGAGGTGGATTCGCGCCCGCGCCAGCAGGGGCCGGGTAGTGGCGCTGATCGCCGTTGCCGTGCTGCTCACCATGGCGGCCGCGGGCGGCCTGTCGCCGGCGCCGCCGGCGGAACCCACCGTGCAGGCCTTCCTGGTGGCCTGGCAGCAGGGCCGGTACCAGCAGGCCGCCGCGATGACCACCGGGAACAGGGCAGCCGTGGCCGGGTCGCTGGCCGGCATCTACGAGCAGCTGGCCGCGTCGCACCGGGTGCTGAGCATCGGCCCGATCGCGCAGCGCGGTGACACCGCGACGGCGTCGTTCACCTCGGTCATGAGGCTGGGCCGCGGCGGGCTGCCGTGGACCTACCAGGGGCACTTCGCCCTGCGGCGCTCAGGCGCCAGCTGGAAGGTGCTGTGGAGCCCGTCGGTGGTGGTCCCCGGCCTGCAGGCCGGCCAGCGGCTGGCCGTGCGGATCAGCATGCCCAGCCGGGCCCAGCTGCTGGACTCATCCGGGAACCCGCTCGCGCTGCCGTCCGCGGTGTATCAGCTGGGGGTCCGGCCCCGGCGGCTGCGCCAGCCGGCTGCGACCGCCGGCGCGCTGGCTGCCGTGATCGGCGTGTCCGGCGCCGACCTGCTCAGCCAGATCACCGCGGCGCCGTCGCGGCCGTTCCTTGAGCTGGACCGGCTGACCCCGGCCGCCTACCAGCGGCTGGCCGCCCGGCTGCGCCAGGTCCCCGGCCTGGTCGTGCGGCGGACCACGATGCGGCTGTTCCGCAGCATCGCACCGTCGATCACCGGCGGGATCGGCACCGAGACAGTCCGGGCCGTGCGCACCGGCGATCAGCCGTACCGGCCGGGCAGCACGCTGGGCCTGTCCGGGCTCCAGGCGGCTTTCCAGCAGCGGCTGACCGGCTCGGCCACGACCGCGGTGGTGGCGGACGCGCCGAGCGGCCGCCAGGTGCGGGTGCTGGCCACCTGGCCCGGGCACGCGGGGGCACCGGTCCGCACCACCATCGACGCCCCGGTGCAGCGCGCAGCCGACCGCGCGCTGGCCGGGCAGGGCGATTCGGCGGCCATCGCCGCGATCCGGGCTGGCTCCGGTGACGTGCTCGCCGTGGCCTCGCACCGGGGAAGCGGCCTGCCCGGCGTGCAGCCGCTGTCCGGCCGGTACCGGCCCGGCCAGGCGTTCACGATCATCTCGACGGCAGCGCTGCTCGGCACCGGATTCAAGATCACTACCCCGATTCCGTGCAACAGCACGAACAATGTCGGCGGCGAGGTGTTCGCCAATAACCCGGCGGAGCCGGACCTCGGCACCCAGCCGCCGTTCCGCACGGACTTCGCGCACGCCTGCGGCACCGCGTTCGCCGGGCTGTCGCTGCAGTTGCAGCCGCGTGAGCTGGCGCGGGCGGCCGCCGGGTTCGGCATCGGCGCCGACTGGAAGCTGCCGCTCACGTCGTTCTCCGGCACCATGCGTACGCCCGCCGGTTACGCGCAGCTGGCCGCCGACACGATCGGCGCCGGAGACGTCCGGGTCAGCCCGCTGGACATGGCGCTGGCCGCGGGCCTGGTGCAGGCCGGATCCTGGCATCCGCCGGCGCTGGTCACCGAGCCGGCCGATCCGAGCCTGAAGCCGCGGACGCCGCTGTCCGGCCAGGTGCTCGCGCAGCTGCGCACGCTGATGCGCTCGGCCGTGTCCCGGGGGGCCGGGGCAGGCGCGCGGTCGGCTGCGGCGCCGGTCTACGGGCAGGTGGGCGCGTCGTCGATGAGCTGGCACGGCAAGCACCTGTACGTCAGCTGGTTCGTGGGCTACCGGCGCAGCGTGGCCTACGCGGTAGTCGTCGTCGGGCCCTCGGCCGGCAGGTCGGCGGCGGCGCTGGCCGGTCAGTTCACCAGCCGGTTTTCTCCTGGTTCGTAACATTAAAGCATCTACCCGGTCACTCTCAGTCGTCGATCTTGGTCTTCTGGGTGGGTTTTTGCTGACAGCGAGCAACCATCCAGCGGCTCTCGGACGTCTTACTCAGTGACTGGGGTGCCGCTGGGGGGTTGCGGCCCAGTCTGTGATGGAACCAGGCCTCGTCTCGGGGGAAGCCTGGCGCCATGACCGGCCCGACCCTGCCGGTCACCCCCGTGGGCGCGTTCTCGGCCACCGCCAGCGCCCACGGGGGTTTTCTCTTG
>JBKQSL010000356.1:0-3379 GCA_052143655.1 Streptosporangiaceae bacterium
CGTCGCGGTCGAGGCCCGCCGGGCCGCCGACGCCCGCGCCGCCGCGCCCGCCCCGCAGGCCGGCGGAGAGCTGCCGGCGGTGCCGCAGGTCACCAGCCTGACACTGCGCCGCCTCGCCGCGCTGCCCGCCGACACCCGGCCGCTGCCCACCGTCAGCGCCTATGACCAGCTGCTCACGCGGCCCCGCACCGTCAGGGAAGGCCAGTCATGACCAGAGCACGAGCCATCACCGAAGAAGCCGCAGACGCCGCAGCCGGCACTGCCTGCCGGGTACTGCGGCTGCCCACCATCCGCGGCCAGTTCGCCGACGCCGCCGACAAGGCCGAGCGGGACCAGCTCACCTACCGCGGGTTCCTCGCCGAGCTGCTCATGGGCGAATGCGAGGACCGCGACCGCCGCCGCGCCGAGCGGCAGGTCCGCGGCGCCGGGTTCCCCCGCGCGAAATGGCTGGCCGACTTCGACTACGACGCCAACCCCGGCATCAGCCCCGCCGTGCTCGCCACCCTGGCCGCCTGCGACTGGGTCCGCAAGGGCCAGCCGCTCTGCCTGATCGGCGACGCCGGAACTGTTTAACACTGCGCATGCCTTTCATCGGGGCTGGTCGAACAGTCCAGCCTGGTCGGGCCTGACGTTGATACGCAGGCCTTTTCTGCGTCCGCGGTTGACGTGGACTGCGGCGAGGTCACCGCACTGGACCTTGTGCAACACGGTCTGGCGGGCGATGCCGAGGATCGCGGCTGCCTCATCGAGACCGACCCAGCCGTCGGGGACCCGGGGAACGATGTGGTCGCGGACGGCCTGGTCGATCCGGATCCGCCAGGGTGCGTTCGGGGTGAGCTGCTCGCCGGTGAGGAACCCGTCGCGCAGCCACCGGTAGATGGTGACCTTGCCGACGCCCAGGAGGCGCTCGGCTTCGGCGACGGTGACCACGACGACATCCTCGCTGCCGGGTGCGACAGTCTGGGCCGGCGGCTGGAATGCGGGGATGCCGCGGGAAACCCGCAGTGTCTTGACCCTGCTCTTGGTGAACGGCAGGCCGGTGCCGGTTTGCCGGTGCTGCCGGCCCAGGATCACCGCGATCGTGGTGTCGTCGTAATGCACCGCGAGGCGGCGGACCAGTGCGACGGTGTCCTCGCTGGTGGTCTGGAAGTGCCCGCCCGTCTTGGTCATTGTCATGGTCAGCTCGGTCCGTGCGCCGCCTTGCCAGATGATCGCGATCTTGGCGGTGCGGGCGGCCGCGTCGACGGTGACGGCGACTTCGGTGAGGATGGCGCGCAGCAGCTGCTTGCGTTCCCGGAACGTGGTGGCGGGCGCGTTGAAGACCGCACGCACGTCGGCGCCGGCCCGGGCCAGCCACGCCAGCTCGGCCTCGGTGAGCTGCACCGGGCGGCGGGCCTGCTGGGCGGTCAGGTCACGTTCGGCTTGCCGCTGCGCGGCAAGCTTGTCCTCCAGGGCACGTTCGAGGGTGCGGGCGACGAGCCGGTTCTCCGGCTCGACCGCGTCGTACTGGCGGCGGGCCCGGCCGGCTTCGTAACGGGCCCGCTCGGCGGCCAGCTCGAACGCGCGGACGGTGGCGGCGTGGGCCTGCTCGGCGTCGGCGAGCGCCCGGCCGGTGGCGGTCAGCGCTGCCGGGGCGAGCACGGTGAACACCTCGTCCAGGACTCGCTGCTCGAGGCGGCGGCCGCCGATGCTCTGGCAGCCTTTCGGGCCGCCATACAGCTGCTTGGCGCGGGCGCACACATAGCGGGGGCAGTTGCCTTTCACGCCGGAGTAGCCGGTCTGCATCATCCGGCCGCACTTGCCGCACCGGATCCGGCCCTGCAGCAGCGCTGATCCTTCCCGGGCCGCGCCGCCGCCCAGCCCCCGCGGCGGCCGCCAGTTAGCCCGCAGCGCCGCGGTGTTGGCCTGGTAGGTGTCCCAGCTGATGAACCCGGCGTGGTGATCCGGGATCAGCACCTCCCACTGCTCGCGGGGCAGCGCGACGGTCCGGGAGATGACCCGCCCGGCCGGGTCGATGCGTTTCTCGGTGCGGGTCCGGCCGAACACGAACGCGCCGGCATAGACCGGGTTGGTGAGCAGGTCATGCACGGCCGGGTAGGTCGCGGCCTGCCAGTGGATCCGGCTGCCGGTGCGGGCCGGGCGGCGCGGCAGCAGCAGCCCGTCGCCGCGCAGCGACAGCAGCACCTGACGGGCCGAGCCCAGCTCGGCGAACCGGCGGAACACCGTCGCGATCGCCTCGCCTACGGCCTCATCGGCGGTCATGACGACCGCGTCGTTCTCGTCGTAGTCGAAGCCGACCGGCAGCCACTGCCGCAGCTCGCCGCGGGCGGCCTTGTGCCGCAGCCCGGCGGTCAGCCGGGACCGGATCAGGTGCAGCTCGGCCTCGCTCATCGTGCCCTTCAGCCCGAGCACGAGCCGGTCGTTGAAATCACCCGGGTGATAGACGCCGTCGGCGTCGGCGATCAGCGTGTCGGTCAGCGCGCACAAGTCCAGCAGCTGATACCAGTCAGCGTTGTTGCGGGCCAGCCGCGACACCTCGATGCCGAACACGATCCCGACCCGGCCCAGCCCGACGTCAGCGACCAGGTCCTTGAACCCTTCCCGCGCTGTCGCCTCCGCCCCGGAACGGCCCAGGTCAGCGTCGATGACCCGGACTTGATGAGCGTCCCAGCCCAGCGCCACCGCCCGCTCCCGCAGCTCATACTGACGGACCAGGCTCTCGGTATGCTCCCGGACCTGGGTCAGGGTGGACTGGCGGACATACACATACGCATCCCGGCCCAGGTGCACCGCGCCGATCTTGCCCGGCACCAGCACCCCGGCCCGCTCACTCACCGCCAGCCTCCAGCCCGGCCAGCACGCTGCGGGCGATCAGCCGGGCCAGCAGGCACAGCACCTGAACCCGGGTCGCCTCCGGCAGCGCCTGCCACCGCTGATCCGGATCAGCGGCATCCGGCATCGGCAGCGCCAGCTGGACAGGGACAGCAGCTAATCTCATAGCACGCAAATAGGTTCACCTTCCCGAAGTCGTTGGCGCGAACAAGGGCAGGTCGAACCTATTTGCTGCTTCTGCGCCGTTGCCGCAGCGACCCGGCATCACCCATCGCCCTCACCAGGAACCACAGCGCCCGCACGCCCCCGGCATCCAGCACCGCCAGCGCCAGCTCCGGCTCGGCGGCCGCCAGCACATCGGTCGCATCAGCCCGGATCGTGCCCGGGCTGCCATCAGGCAGCTCCACCACCAGATGCACCACCCCGGCGAAACGACGGAACGCCGACGCCGCCAGCAACTCCCCGAACAACGGATGCGCCGACGCCGTCACCCGCACCCGACACGGCAGCACCGCGCGAAGATGTTGCAGTCTGTCGCCGGGCCGTC
>JBKQSL010000357.1:0-7207 GCA_052143655.1 Streptosporangiaceae bacterium
GAACACATGCGCCAAGGACACAGTGTCCGCTGACGGGATCGGGCTGCCCGGCCACCACGGCTGCGGGGACAACCGGGTTCCCGCCTCAGCCGCCTACCTCGGCTAGCTCCGCTTGCCGATGACGAAGTTTCCGGTCGGATCAAGTTTCAGGTTTCATGCTGGGGCCAGCCCGTGATTGATGAATCGGTCGAGTTCGCGTAGCAGGCCCCTCCAGGCCAGGGCGAGCGGGCTTCGCCTGGCCAGGTCCTCAGGCAGCCGGGGGTCGAGGGCCGCCAGGCCCGGTCCGAGGACGCGGCCGTATGCCTTGGTGAACAGCACGGCGACCGCGCGTCCGGTCGGAGCCGGCTGGCAGCGGTGGGTGCCGGGGATCCGGGTGATGAGCTGTTTGCGGCGGAGCCGCCGCAGGTCATAGGTTGCGTGCCTGCTGGTGTAGTCCTCGGCCGGCAAGGCGCGCATGCGCTGGACCAGCGACTTGTTGTCGAAGCCGGCGATCAGGTGGCAGAAACCCGGCGATGGCGGCCATCAGCGCCATCACCCGGGCATCCCCGAACCGCAGCGCCGGGGCGTGCTGGCCGTCATCGGTGAGCGACGGCCGGGTCACCCTGGTGAGGGTGGCCACGTCAGGAGCGGGTGCCGCGTCGGCGGCCTCAGCGTTACACAGACGCTGGCTGGCGTGGTCGCCAGCAAGGCGCAGGGCGTTCCGGTTCTCGCAGGTCACGCGACGGCCGACGCCGAAGTCGCGAGTGTCGCAGACCACCAGCCCGGTACGCAGCGCCCGCTGCTCTTTGAAGTATTGCTTCAGCCGGCTGGACTTGCAGTAGCAGGTGACCTGCGGGCCGACGCCGCGGGTGATCACCTGCGTGCGGAAGGTTCCCGGGGCCGGGGCCGGCCCGGCCAGCCGGACCTTGCGGCCGAAGACCAGGGATACCTGGTCGGGGCGGCCCAGGTCGAGGTGGTCGCGGATCAGGCCCCCGAAAAACGCCCGGCCGGCGGCGGGACGGTCGAGCACCCGCGTGCCGGATACCTCGAACTGTCGGAACGCCAGGTCGCCGACGTACCCGGCTCGCAGGTCCGCGCGGGTGAACGGGGAGGGCAGCCGGGCCTGCCAGCGCCAGAAGAACGAGGTGACCGCGCCCGGGCCGAGCCGGTCGCAGACCCGCTGCAGCAGCGCCGGATCCTGGCAGGAGGCGAAGCCGTTGTCCAGCGCGGTGAACCCGACGCCGGCCCTGGCCAGCTGCCGCCTGGCCCGCTCATGGCCGTTCAGCCACAGCCATACCGGGTACGGGGCGCAGGCGCTGGCCTTCCAGAACGCCGGCCCCCGCCCGGCGTCCCGCAAGCAGAAGTAGAAGTGGCTGATGAAGGCCATCTGCCGGCCCCGCTCCATGTGCGGGTGCGCCGTGCCCCGCTGGCCCCTGGCCGGCCAGGACCGCCAGGCCGACGCCTTCTCCTGCGCGATGCCGATCAGCGCGACCGCACCCTTGCCGCCGGCCGCCGCAGCCTCGATGCAGGGCCGCGCGATCTCCTCCTTCTTCTCGCCCCTGGCGAAGTAGCGCACCGGGATCCCGCTGGCCCTCGCGAACTTGTGCACCTCCGCTACGTACGCATCGCCGATCTTCCCGAAGGCCGCCGACGACGGGATCGGGAACCCCCGCTGCCAGCGCAGGAACTGGCACACCATGCCCGCGCTCTGCAGCCGCGGCACATACGCCTGCAAGAAGACCCTGTCCACCGACCGACAGGTGAGGCTCACGTGATCCCGCAGTAAAGTCGCATAGTCGGCCATGCCAGCCTCCAAGGTCTCGTCAACCCGGAGGCTAGAACCGGCACAGCGAGGAGGCCACCCCCAGCGGGCACCTCCTCGCTGCCACGTCAGCCGCCGCTCACCCCAGTCGCGGCGCAGCCGCGAGGCTCGGCGGTATGAGGTCGCTCGCTACCGCTAGCCCAGGCTCAGCAACCATCAGGGCTGCAGGCCTGGCCGGCCGCGCTGCCCCGCTCGGCCTGCTGATGGCCGCCACGGTCATCCTGGGTCTTATCTCGCTGGCTATGCCAGCCATAACGCATCTACGGTGAGACGAATACCGGTTAAAATACTCCGCGTCAGCTACAACGTGGACGCTCAACAGCGACTTGAGATAACGGCGGCTCCGCGTGCAGGGTGCTGTGTTGCTGGCTATCTGGCCGCCGGGCCGTAATCCTGTTGACGTGCCCCCCGGTCGCCTGGACACTCGGGCCCATGCATGCAGTGGTGGCCACCGTCCGCGTCGAGGATCCCAGCGTGGCCCGGGCGGCACTGCCGGGCATGAGGCCGGACCTGGTGCCGAAGGCGCCAGGTTTTGTCAGCGCGTACTGGCTGGAACCGGTCGACAGCATCGGCATGTCCGTCATCGTCTTGCAGACCAGGGAAAATGCCGAGGCCGCAGCCGCCTATCCGCTCCCGGCACTGCCGGGCGTCACCCCGCTGACCCTTGACATCCGCGAGGTATACGCAAGCGCCTGACCCGGCGTTGCGCTCTGACCAGGCTGGCCCGGCCGCCGCCCAGCTTGCGGCCCGCAGTTCAGCCTGTTCTGCGCGCCCCGCGGCGATGGCCGCGATCAGGCACCGCGGCGACGGCCGATCACGGAATGCGAGACGAGCCTCGTGCGCCTCAGCCCGGCTCTGACTGGGGGCTCCCGGGGGCCGGTGACGACAGGTGGGTGAAGGTGGCGGCGAGCCAGCTCTGGTAGGTGTCGAGGTTCCAGCTGGTCATGCGGGTGACGAGCAGGTAGGTTTCGGCGGCTGCGAGAAGGCTGGCGGTGTCGATGAGCCAGTCCCGGTCGACTGCGGGGTCGAGCAGCCCGTCGTCGGCCATCCGGGTCCAGAAGATCGCCTGGGCCTGGCGTGACTGCTCGCGGCCCTGCTGCCAGAACTCGGCGATGAGCGGCTCGACGGCGGCGGCTTGCTGGGCTACGGCGAACAGCGCCCCGGTGCGCTCCATGATCTGGCGGCCGATCGCTGCGCTGGCCGCGATCCGCTCGGCGGCGGTGGGGGCGGTCATCGCTGCCTGCGCCCAGTCGCGGTCCAGCACACCGGCGGGCTGGGTGTCGCCGACGATG
Source organism: Streptosporangiaceae bacterium (assembly GCA_052143655.1). Classification (GTDB taxonomy): domain Bacteria; phylum Actinomycetota; class Actinomycetes; order Streptosporangiales; family Streptosporangiaceae; genus CAVSUR01. The sequence continues at coordinate 3,094 of JBKQSL010000357.1, forward strand.
GCCACGTCCACGACCCGCTTGAACAGCGCGGCCTTGGTGCCGAAGCGGACGTAGACGGTGCGCGGCCCGACCTCGGCGCGCTGGGCCACAGCCTCCAGCGTGGTGGGCAGGTACCCGTTCTGGAGGAACAGCCTGGTCGCCGCGGCGATGATTCGCTCCTCGGTCCTGGCGATCTGGGCTTCACGCAGCGACGGCATCCGGCGGTTGACACGCTCAGTCATGCGATGCAGTCTATCTGTAATAGAAGCAGTCATACTGCATTGGAGGAAACATGGGCGTGCCTGACGCACCCGCGCTTGCCGGGGTTCACCACCTGAAGCTGCCGGTCGCCGACCTGGCCAGGCCGCGAGAGTGGTACCGCAGCCGCCTTGGATACGAGCTGCGGGCTGAGATAGTCGAGAAGGGCCAGCTGATGGGCCTCGCGCTGGCCCATCCCAACGGCGGGCCCCCGCTGGCCCTGCGGCTCGACCCCGAACGCGCGCGGGCGGCCGCCGGATTCGACTACTTCGCCATCGGCGTGCCGGACAAGGAGGCGATCGACGAGCTGGCCCCCCGGCTGACCGCGCAGGGCGAACGGCACGCCGGGGTGCACTGGGCCAGCATCGGCTGGATCCTGCCGTTGCTGCACGACCCCGACGGCCACGAGGTCCGCTTCTACACCCAGCAGCACCACACCGAGCCCGGGCCGGGACAGGTCACCACCATCCATGACCCGCGGGAGACCGCCGAGCGGAACGAACGGGCCACCCGGCTAAGCGCCGACGGACCTACGACCAATGCGGCCCTGCCGCGCGGATAATCCCTGCCTGCATGCACGCCAGCAGGGCCTGCACAGATGCAGACCGCCCCGATCTGTGTGCGTCAGCTGATCGCGCCGGGCAACACTTGCCGCGCAGAACGGCGGGTCCGGGCGCGGGTGGGTGGCGGTGATTCGATCGCCCTCCGTGATCAGCGCCTGAGGCGTCGACCTGCACGCGAGTTGCTCGGAGTCAGGGACCTGCTCCTGGAGGCTCGCCGGCCAAGTGTCCGCCACAGACATACCTTTCGCGGCATGAGCACGCTGAACGCGCTCAATTCACGCAGAAGAGGTCGGCTCAAGGCATGCCAGCGCGGCTCGCCGACGCGCCCGAATGACCTTTTCTGTACGGCACCGCTAGCTTGATGAGCGAGTCGGCGTCGGCGTTAGTTAGGCGGGTATGGCACTTCGTGGACAGGGATCCTGGCTGGCGACGGAGCGTAAGTGTCCTTGCTGCTGAGCTGGCCGGTCAGCAGAATAGGACCGTGTCTGCCCTGGAAATCGACCGGTATCTGGATGCTCTGGAGGAGCCGAAGCGCACGACGCTGGCCCGGCTGCGGGAGACGATCCTAAATATCCTCCCCGAGGCCGACCAGGGGATCTCATACGGCGTCCCGGCCTTCAGGGTCCAGGGCAAGACAATCGCCGGTTTCGCGGCGTTTAAGAACCATCTGAGCTACCTGCCCCACAGCGGCTCCGTCTTCCCCCGGCTCAGCGAAGAACTCACGGGTTACTCGACCTCGTCAGGGGCGCTGCGCTTCGGCATCGACAAGCCACTTCCCGTGCCACTGGTCCGCAAGCTGATCGCGGTGCGGCTCCAGCAGGCCTTTCCGGCCTGAGGGATCGTCCAGCCGCTGCCGGAGACCGCGAGCCGTGGTCGGTGGCTGCCGCGCCGATCACCCAGATCTGCGATCTACGGCACGCAGCCCTGGACATCTGGGCTGCCGTGCAGATCGGCGGTTCTCGCTTCGAGCGCGGGACGCTGACGGTAGCCGTAGGGCTGGCCGACGAGCAGGAACGGATTACCGGCATCCAGCTGCTGCCCGCCAGCGCCGCCGAGCCGATAACGCCCCTGGGATCCGCCGGCCTACGCCAGCCCGGAGAGGTTCACCGAGGAGGACGTGACCGTCGGCGACGGGCCGGTGGCCGTTCCCGGGACGCTGAGCCTGCCCGCCAGGGCGGGCCAGTGCCCGCGGTGGTGCTGCTGTCCGGCTTCCGGCCCGCAGGACCGCGACGAGACCACCGGGCGGAGCAAGCCGCTCAAGGACCTGGCCTGGGGCCTGGCCAGCGCCGGGATCGCCGTCCTGCGGTTCGAGAAGGTCACCAGCGCGCACGCTGAACGCGTCGCCGCCGACCGGACCTTCACGCTGACCGACGAGTACGTGCCGCAGGCGGCCGCCGCCATCCGCCTGCTGCGCGGGCATCCGGCCGTCGACGCGGCCCGCATCTTCATCGCCGGGCACAGCCTCGGCGGCAGCGTCGCGCCGCGGGTGGCGGCGGCCGAGCCGCCGGTGGCCGGGCTGGTCATCATGGCCGGCGGCGCCCAGCCGCTGCACTGGGCCGCCGTCCGGCAGTACCGCTACCTGGCCTCCTTGGACCCCGGGAACGCCGCCGCCGCCCAGCCCGCCCTAGATTTGATCACCAGGCAGGCGCAGGCAGTGGACGACCCCGGCCTGTCCGAGTCCACCCCAGCAGCAGCCTGCCGTTCGGCGCGCCGGCTGCCAACTGGCTGGACATCCGCGGCTACGACCCGGCCGCGGCCGCCGCCACGCTGGGCAGGCCCCTCTCCTCATCGTCCAGGGCGGCCGCGACTACCAGGTCACAGTCGCCGACGACCTGTCCCGGTGGCAGGCCGCGCTGAACCACCGCCCGGATGTGACGATCCGCGTGTACGAGGCGGACAACCACCTGTTCTTCCCCGGCTCCGGCCCGTCCTCGCCCGCGGAGTCCGAGCCGGCCAGGCACATGGACCCGCAGGTCGTCGCCGATATCGCAGAATGGCTCACCGCGGCGCGGCCCGCAGCAGCCGGATAGCCGAGTCCGCGCTGCGGCCGCGGCACCGTCGTTGCCTGTTAGCGGTATTCGGGGTTCTCGAAGTCGAAGCGGCAGCCGGCGTCCCACTCGGAGCGCTGGTTTCCGTGGGCGGGGATGCCGCCGGCGTCCTTGAGCATGCGGGCCAGGTGCAGCATGTTCCAGGTCATGAACGTGGTGTTACGGTTGGTGAAGTCGTTCTCGGGACCGCCAGACCCGGGGTCGAGGTAGGACGGCCCCGGCCCGGCCTCGCCGATCCAGCCGGCGTCCGCCTGCGGAGGGATCGTGTAGCCGAGGTGCTGCATGCTGTAGAGGACGTTCATCGCGCAGTGCTTGACGCCGTCCTCGTTGCCCGTGATCAGGCAGCCGCCGACGCGGCCGTAATAAGCGTACTGGCCCGCCTCGTTGAGCAGGTGCGAGCAGGCGTAGAGCCGCTCGATCACCAGCTTCATCACCGAGCTGTTGTCGCCGAGCCAGATCGGGCCAGCTAGGACGAGAATGTCGGCGGCGAGCACCTGCTGGTAGATCCGCGGCCACGCGTCCGAGCTCCAGCCGTGCTCGGTCATGTCCGGCCACACCCCGGTGGCGATGTCCTGATCGACGGCCCTGATGTGCTCGACGCTGGCGCCGTTCCTGGCCATGATGCCGGCGCTGACGTCGATGAGCCCCTGGGTATTGCTGGGCTCGGGGGTCCGCTTGAGCGTGCAGTTGATGTACAGCGCGCGCAGATCGCCGTATCGCTCGCCGGGGTCAGTCATCGGTCGTAGCTCCTTAGTGGGCTGGCTGGCGCCAGGGACTCGCGACAGCGGGATTTCTAGAGCAGCTCGGCGTCCTGCTCGACGTGCAGCAGGGCGGGACCGTCGGCTGCGAACAGGCGGGCCATCGCCGCGTCGAGCTGGTGCCGCTCGTCCACCCTGATGCCAGTCGCGCCGCACAGCTCGGCGACCCGCCCCTCGGCCGGAACGTCCAGCGGGTCAACCCGGTGCCAGCCATTCGGGTCCATGCGCGGCGCCCCCCCACGTCGTATCAGTGCGCCAACCATAGCCGGGTGCTCGCCGACCGCGGCTCCCAGAATGAGATTAGGATCGCGGCATGATCACCGGCATGCACGCGATCATCTTTTCCCCGGACGCTGCCAAGGTGCGCGCCTTCTTGGCCGACGTGCTGGGCCTGCCATCGGCCGATGCGGGCGATGGCTGGCTCATCTTCGCCCTGCCGCCCGCCGAGCTGGCCGTTCATCCAGCGGATGGCGACGGCGACCGCCGCCACGAGCTCTACCTGATGTGT
>JBKQSL010000358.1:0-5712 GCA_052143655.1 Streptosporangiaceae bacterium
CGGGACGGACGGCGGGTGAGCGCCAGCCCTGCCGGGCCGCCGCACTACCAGGGGGCGGATTACCAGCGGCTGCTTGCGGCGGCGCGCCGGTCGCTTGAGCGCTCCGGCGGCGAGCTGACAGGCACCGTCAGCCTCAGCCGCCCCACGGACGCCGAGCGCAAGGCGATCATCGGCATCACCGGGCAGTACCGGTACGCGCAGGCCGCCCGGATCAGCGTTCGCCTTGCGGACCTGGACAGCGCTGTTCGCGAGACTACCGGGCGCGGCCTGCGGGAGCTGCTGGCGGAGCTCGGCGGGCCGTTGCGCGACCGCCCTGCCGAGCGCAGCGCGCTAGCGGCGGAGCGGGAGGCCGCCGTCCGGGCGGCGGAGGCGAGCCCGCTGCATGCACGCTGCGGCTGGTACCGGGAATGGCTGGCGGAAACCGGGCGGGACGGCAGCCTGACGAAGCTGATCAGGCAGGGCGAGCAGGCGCGGCTCGGGCAGGCGGTCCGGGTGCTGGAGCACCTGGTCGGACGCGCCGGCGCGCCAGTCATGCTGCCCGCGCTCGCCGCGGACGTCACCGGGGACACCAAGGCGCTCAGCCACGGAACGGTGCTGTCGACGCTCGTGCTGCGCGCGCTGGCCATCAGGACCGGGACTGGCAGGCCCGGGACCGCCGAGGAGCGCCGCGGCCTGTGGGAGGCGGGCGATGTCGTCGTCGACGACCTGGCCAGCCGGGTGCTCGTGCTGAACATGCCCGCCGAGGGCCGCGGGCTGGCGGAGTGGCTGGCCGGCGCAGCGCGGCTTGGCGTTCCCTTCTACATCACTTTGCACCAGCTCATGACGCTGCCGCTGACGGTCAGCGGCGTGCTCGTGCACGTCTGCGAGAACCCGGCCGTGCTGCGCCGCGCCGCCGCGGAGCTGGGCGCGGGCTCGGCCCCCCTGCTGTGCACGGAGGGACGGCCTTCGGCGGCGTTTCACCAGCTCGCGGGTGCTGTCGCCAGCGGCGGCGGTGAGCTGCGCTATCACGGTGACTTCGACTGGCCCGGGCTGGACATTGCGCGCTCGGTCATGGCCCGGCACGGCGCACGGCCATGGCGGATGGGCGCCGCCGATTACGTCGCCGGGCTGCGGTCTGACGCCGAGCATGTTCAGCTGGCGGGGGCCCCGCGGCCGACGCCGTGGGACCCGGAACTCGGCAAGGTCATGGCGGCGGCAGGGCGCGTCCTGTACGAGGAAAGCGTCGCTGATGCGCTGCTCGCCGACCTGTCGCGCCGCGGCTGACCGCGGCCGTCGCGCACGTCCGCCGGGAGCAGGCCGCACATGCCCTGGCGGGCGACGGTCCTCGCGTTACGCCTCGAGGCGGTCCGCGTGCCGGGGGGGCTCGCCGCGGCGGGCCGTGGCGCGGTGCGAGAGGTTGCCGGCGAGCGCGGCCAGGACGGCGGCGATCTCCGCGGCGCGGGGGGCAGCCAGGTCGGCGATCGTGTCCTGAGCGAGGGTGATCCACAGGTCCCTGATGGTGACGGCGAGTTCGCGGCCCGAGGCGGTGAGTTCCACGATCGTGGCCCGCCGGTCCTGGGGTGAGGGCCGGCGAGCGACGTAGCCTGCGGCTTCGAGCTTGCGCAGCATCAGGGTGACGCTGGGCGGCTCGCACGAGATCGCCTCGGCGAGCTGGGCCTGGATGCAGGGGCCGTGGGCGGCCAGTTCCATCAGCACGAACTCCTGGCCCGGGTACAGCTCCAGCCGCGCCAGCAGTTCGCCGGCCCGGGCGCGGTGCCGCAGCGACAGGGCCCGGATCGCGGTATTCAGGGCATCGGCCTCTGAGTACTCCACAGCTCTTCCTTGACAGCCCGATCGTTATCCGCTTATGTTTATTCGCATAACATTATCCGCATAACAATCTTAGAGTATCACCTGGAGGCGCTGAATGACCCCCAACGTCGCTGTCATCTACTACAGCGCCACTGGAAACGTGCACGCGCTCGCCGGGGCGCTCGCCGGGGGAGCGCGCGGCGCGGGCGCTCAGGTGCGGCTGCGCCGGGTCGCCGAGCTGGCGACGGACGCGGCCATCGACGCCAATCCGCGCTGGCGCGCGCATGCGGACGCCGTCGCGCAGTCCGGGCCCGAGGCGGGCCTGGCGGGCCTGGAATGGGCCGATGCGTACGCCTGCGGTGCCATCCTGGTCCCGCCCGGGTACACCGACCGGCTGCTCTACGCCGCCGGCGGCAGCCCTTATGGCACCTCCCACGCCAGCGGCGCGGATGGCCAGCCGCCTTCCGAGCAGGTCCTCGCAGCCGCCGACTACCAGGGCCAGCGACTCGCCGCCGTCACCGCACGGCTGCTCGCGGGCAGCGCCCGCCCCGAGCCAGCCGCAGCACCAGCGAGCCGATGACCTCGCCCGCCCCGACCTCAGCCAAAGAACCCGCCCTGACCTCAACCAGAGGAGATGCGACGACATGACCACGACAGCGCTGATTCTCGGCAAGACCGCAGCCGTCATCGAAGAAGCGGCGGATCACCTGAACCTGCCGGACGTCGATCTGCGCACCGGCACCGGACTCGACGATCTGCGAGCCGCATTCGCCGGCGGGAGAATCGACCACGTCCTGATGGGCGCGGGCCTGGACCTGAAGACCCGGCTGCGGATCGTCGAGGAGATCTTCCTGCTGAGCGAGACGACGACCGTGCACATGAAAGATGTCGCATCCGGTCCGCAGGGAATGCTCCCCTTCGTCCGGGCCGTCCTCAACGCCCTCCACGGGCAGTCATGACCCAGATCCGGGCGGGTGCGTGACGGACTGGGTGTCCGCGCGGTCGGTCGCGGCCTGAGGTTGACACAGGGAGTGTCATGCCTCACCGAGGCGAACCCTGCCCGGCGCGACACAAAACTTGTATCACTCGTTTCCTTGTATCGTTCTGATTTATGAAGATAGGTTTGGCGTCATGACCGCGCCCCAGGCTCCGACCACCGCCGAGGAGTTGCGCGGTGCCGGCCTGCGGGTGACGGCCGCCCGCGTCGCACTGCTCGAGACTGTCCGGGACGGTGACCACCTAGACGTCGAGGCGATCGCCTCCAGAGTGCGCGATCGCGTAGGACACATCACCCTTCAAGCCGTCTATGACGCCCTCCACGCGCTCACCGCGGCAGGACTCCTGCGCCGCATCGAGCCGGCCGGCAGCCCGGCCCGGTTCGAGGGACGCATCGAGGACAACCACCACCACGTCGTGTGCCGGTCGTGCGGTGTCGTCGCCGACGTCGACTGCGCGGTCGGCGAGGCGCCCTGCCTGACCGCCTCCGACGACCACGGCTTCTCGATCGACGAGGCCGACGTCATCTACTGGGGCCTGTGCCCCGGCTGTTCCACCGCCCGCAGCTCCTGGGCACCGTCATCCGCCTAGTTCCAGAAGGATTCCCATGCCTGAGAACCATGACCCAGTAGTCGCCGAAGACCCGACCCCGGAGAGCGGGGGCAGCGAGCAGAGCGGGGGGTGCCCGGTCGCGCCCGGCCTGACGCACCCCACCATGGGTGACGCCAACCGTGACTGGTGGCCGAGCCGGCTCAACCTGAAGATCCTCGCCAAGAACCCCGCCGTGGCCAACCCGCTCGGCGAGAAGTTCAGCTACGCCGAGGCGTTCAAGAGCCTGGACCTCGCGGCCGTGAAGCGGGACATCGCCGAGGTGCTGACCACCTCCCAGGACTGGTGGCCGGCCGACTTCGGCCACTATGGCCCGCTGATGATCCGGATGGCGTGGCACAGCGCGGGCACTTACCGCATCAGCGACGGCCGCGGCGGCGCCGGCGCCGGCCAGCAGCGCTTCGCGCCGCTCAACAGCTGGCCCGACAACGTCAGCCTGGACAAGGCCCGCCGGCTGCTGTGGCCGGTCAAGAAGAAGTACGGCCAGAAGCTCTCGTGGGCCGACCTCATCATCCTCACCGGCAACGTCGCCCTGGAGTCGATGGGCTTTCAGACCTTCGGCTTCGGCGGCGGCCGCGCGGACGTCTGGGAGCCCGACGAGGACGTCTACTGGGGCCCCGAGTCCACCTGGCTCGGCGACGAGCGCTACACCGGCGACCGGGAGCTCGAGGAGCCGCTCGGTGCGGTCCAGATGGGTCTCATCTACGTCAACCCGGAGGGCCCGAACGGCAACCCGGACCCGCTCGCCGCGGCCCGCGACATCCGCGAGACGTTCCGCCGGATGGCGATGAACGACGAGGAGACGGTCGCCCTGATCGCCGGCGGTCACACCTTCGGCAAGACCCACGGCGCGGGCCCTGCCGACGCCGTCGGCCCCGACCCCGAGGCGGCCCCGCTCGAGCAGCAGGGCCTCGGCTGGAAGAGCAGCTACGGTACCGGCAAGGGCCGCGATGCGATCACCAGCGGCATCGAGGTCACCTGGACTCCGACCCCGGTGCAGTGGGACAACAGCTTCCTTCAGACCCTGTACGGCTACGAGTGGGAGCTGACCAAGAGCCCGGCCGGCGCGCACCAGTGGCAGCCGAAGAACGGCGCCGGGGCGGGCACCGTGCCCGACCCGCAGGACCCGTCGAAGCGGCGCGTCCCGACGATGCTGACGACCGATCTCTCGCTGCGCGTGGACCCGGTCTACGACCAGATCTCGCGGCGCTTCCTGGAGCACCCCGACGAGCTCGCGGACGCCTTCGCCCGGGCGTGGTTCAAGCTGACCCACCGCGACATGGGCCCGGTCGCGCGCTACCTGGGCCCGGAGGTTCCGGCTGAGGTGCTGCTGTGGCAGGACCCCATCCCGGCAGTGACGCACGAGCTCATCGACGCGGCGGATATCGCCTCCCTGAAGGACCAGATCCTGGCCTCGGGGCTGACGGTGTCCCAGCTGGTGTCGACCGCGTGGGCGTCGGCGTCGTCGTTCCGCGGCAGCGACAAGCGCGGCGGGGCCAACGGCGCGCGCATCCGCCTCGAGCCGCAGAGCGGGTGGGAGGTCAACGACCCCGACCAGCTGGCGACGGTGCTGCGCACCCTGGAGCGGATCCAGCAGGCCTTCAACTCCGGCCAGGCCGGCGGCAAGCAGGTCTCGCTCGCCGACCTGATCGTGCTCGCCGGCGGCGCGGCCGTCGAGCAGGCTGCCAGGGACGCCGGCTTCGACGTCGAGGTCCCCTTCACGCCGGGCCGCGCGGACGCGTCGCAGGAGCAGACCGACGTGGAGTCGTTTGCCGCGCTCGAGCCGGCCGCCGACGGGTTCCGCAACTACGCCGGGAAGGGCAGCCGGCTGCCGGCTGAGTACCTGCTGATCGACCGGGCGAACCTGCTGAACCTGAGCGCCCCCGAGATGACGGTCCTCCTCGGCGGCCTGCGCGTCCTGGGCGCGAACTGGAAGCAGTCGCCCCTCGGCGTCTTCACCACCGCTCCCGGGTCGCTGACCAACGACTTCTTCGCCAACCTGCTCGACATGGGCACGACCTGGGAGCCGGCGTCAGCGGATGCGAACACGTTCGAGGGCCGCGACGCCGTCGCGGGCGAGGTCAAGTGGACCGGCAGCCGGGCCGACCTCGTCTTCGGGTCGAACTCCGAGCTGCGCGCGCTCGCGGAGGTCTACGCGAGCGACGACGCGAAGGAGAAGTTCGTGACTGACTTCGTCGCGGCGTGGGACAAGGTGATGAACCTCGACCGGTTCGACCTCGTCTGATCAGGACGTCCACGGACCGCCGATCTCCGAATACGATCTTGCCGAAGTTTCGGAGTTCGCCCGCACTGGAG
>JBKQSL010000359.1:0-4258 GCA_052143655.1 Streptosporangiaceae bacterium
CCCGCCGACCGCAGCTTAGGCCATGCTCGCACCGGGGGCAGATCTGCACGCAGGTGACGGCGGATAACGTGGCGGCGGTCATGGCGGAGGATGCGGCGCGGCTGGCCGGGCTGCACGGCGTGCTGCCAGGCTGGCGTGCGAGGACGCACCCGGAGCGCCGTTCGAGGGCCAGCGGTCCGGCCGGGCCCTGGATGTGACGGCGTCAGCGGCCGCGGCCGGGCCGTTGCGCGTCACCCGACGACACGGTGCTGGCGCTGTGCTGTCCCGGGCGTGTGATCTCCAGGCGGCGGGGTCAGGTCGTTTCGGTCATTATCGTTGCAGAAGTCAGTGCCCCGGCTGGCCATTCCGGCGCCGGCGCTTCTGGCTGCCCTACGGCACCCGTGAGGGGCGCTGATATCACGGCGTTGCCCGGCCCCGGCTGAGGCGGGCGGAGCGGACCCCGTGGTTATAGCGAAGGTGCTATTGAGCCGATCGCAGTTTTGCTATAGTATGCGGGTGGCTTTCAGGGTTGGCTGGGATGAGGCGCACGGGAGGAGCTGCGGCGGCTGCCTGCCGCGGAGCGCTTGGCGGTCATTAATGCTGCCGCGAGGCTTGAGGCACTCGGCGGCGCGGCGCGCCGCACGCCAGCCAGGTCAAGGGCAGCCGGGCCGGGATCCGGGAGCTGCGGCCCCGCTCGGGTCGCTCCCCCTGGCGGGTGCTGTACCGGCGGGTGGCGGGCGCCATGGTGATGCTCGCCGTTGGCCCGGAGGCTGAGCATGACCGGCGCGGGTTTGGCCGGGCGGTGCGCCTGGCGGAGGAACGGCTGAGGGAGATCGAGGGATGGCACGGCGGCTGATCAGCAACACCGAGGTGCTGGAGGAGATGCTCCAGGACCCGCAGTTCCGGGCGGAGTGGGAGCGCACGGCGCTGGCCAGGGCGGTGGCCGAGGCGGTGATCCGCTACCGGGCTGAGCGCGGTCTGAGCCAGACCGCGCTGGCCCGGCTGCTGGGCTGGCGCCAGCCGGTGGTGGCGCGGCTGGAAGCCGCCGAGCACAACCCCTCGATGGACACCCTGCTCACCCTGGCGCGCAAGCTCGGCCTGCGGGTCCATGTGGATGTCGGGCCGAAGACCGGGGTCGTCGCCAGGGTTACCAAGTCCCGGGCAGCCTGAGCCCAGCAGATTCTCGTTCGCTGGCCACCCGGCAACGGGACCGGTGCCAGCATGATTGGCCCAGGGCTTTCCCGGCAAGGTCCGCTGTCGGGCACCCGTCCCTGCGCAAGGTGGCTTGCGCCCATCCGATGGCGAGCGCAGGGCCGTCAGCACCGGGCGCGCCACGCCCGGAGAATAGCCGGAGAAACCAGGACCCAATGAGCATCAGCGCAGTTCAGAGTACGTATCGGAGATGCCGGTAAAACCGTCGGCTCAGCCTACGTTGGTTCGAACCCAACACCTGCCACCACCTGCGGAAATGTCCCGTGAGCTGGGTTTTCCCGGTCTCGCGGGCCGTTTTGCTGCTGACCCGTCGTGTCTCATGATGTGCCGCTGTGAGCCGCTGCATAGCAATGGTTACGGACGTATGGCGGACGGAATCGGGCTGGAGCAAGCGGTTGGCCGAACCGCTTGCTCCCACGGTTCTCCTGTTATCCAGGGCTCGCCGACGGCCACGCGGGCGGCGTCGGCCTTGCTCGGATGTCAGCGACGACGGCGGGCACCCCGCCGGGCGAGTTCGGCGGGGTGCCCGCTGGGCGGCAGGCCGTGCTCAGTGCCCGTCGTACCTGTCGGACAGGGCGTACCGGAGCAGGACGACATCGTCGATCTGGGTGACGTCGGCCAGCCGGGCGCGGTGGCCGGGGTTCCACGGGAATGTGCCGTCATTGACGAAGCGCGGGGCTCGTGCGTCGCCGACGAAGAACGGGCGATGACCAGGTGCAGCTCGTCGGCCAGTCCCGCGGCCAGGAACTTGGGTGTGCGTCGTGCCGCCGCCTTCGACCATGAGCCTGCCGATGCCGCGTGCGTGCAGGTCGTCCAGGACGCGGTGCAGGTCGGCCGGGTTCCCGGCGTCGATCACGGTGGCGACCGCGCCGACCCGTTCGCGGGCCTTGTCCAGCGCGGGCGAGGCAGCGTAGACGATCTTGGCGGTGTCGCCCGCGGCGAAGAACTTCGCAGCGGGGTCGAGGTCGCCGTGCCCGGTGATGGTGACCTTGACTGGTGTGGGGGTGGTCCCGCGTGCCGTGCGGGCGTCCTGGCGGGCACGGGAGCGGACCAGCAGGCGTGGGTTGTCCTTGCGGATCGCGGCGGCGCCGACCAGGATCGCGTCGCAGCCGACGCGCACCTCGTCGACTCGGTCGAAGTCGGTGTCGTTGGACAGCAGCAGGCGTGATGCGGTGGTGTCATCGATGTAGCCGTCGATCGACGCGGCGCAGCTCAGGAGGACGTACGGCCGGCTGGTCACTAAGGTGCACTCCCGGTATCTGTAAGCACGCGCTCAAGGACACTGGCATATTCGCTGTCGGAAGCGCAGCCGCCGAGAGCCGCGAAGGTGGCTTCGGGCATCCATCCGCGCGAGCTTACGTCTGCGGCCATGCGCTCGAAGGCGTGGTGGGCCGCGCCTCCGCTGGCGGCGAACGGCACGATCCTTTTGCCCATGGAGATGGCCAGGTCTACCTCGTCAAGGGTGCCCTGCCCGCCACCGATGAAGATCACGAAATCGGCGCGGTGGACAACGGCGGGCCTGCCGAACAAGCCCACCGCGGCTCGCGGCGCCGGCGGGCGGTAGTGATCGGCGATGTAAATCATGATGCCGATGCCGATGCCGATGCCCATCGGGCCGTCGCCCCGTGTTGTATTATCTCTACGCATGCCGGGTAAGCACATCAGGGATGCCATCGCTGAGCTGGAGAAAGCGAAATGGACAGTCATCTACGGCGGCCCGCAGGCGCATGTGTATGCGAAGGCGAGATGCCCCGACGGGTGCTGCCCGCAGTTCTCGATCTGGCGGACACCACGGTCGGATGAGAACGAGGCGCAGAAGATCAGGCGGAAGATGCGGCAGCACGAGCGGCGGAAGGAAGACCCCTAGGCCCGCCGGCGCGGGAACCGCCACCACAGGAGGGACAGTGAAGTGATCACCTACTGGTTTGAGCTGCTGGTCGGCCCGGTGCAGGATCTGGATGCGGCTGCTGACCGGCTGTATGAGGCATTCGGGGACCAGGGGGCTGATGGCTTGCTGGCTGGTGATGAGCGCGGCGGTTCGATCGCATTCTCCCGCGAGGCACCCAGCGCGATGGATGCGATCCTGTCGGCGCTGGACGACGCTGAGGCCGCAGGGCTGACGGTGACCGGCGTAGTCGAGGATCTCGTCACCGTCGCTGACATCGCAGAGAAGACCGGCAAGACCGTGCAGGCCGTCGGGCACTGGACAACCGGAGCGCGAGGCGAAGGGTTTCCCGAGCCGGTGATCCACCGAGGTGAGCGGATCAGGCTCTACTCGTGGGCGGCAATATCGGCATGGCTGGCTGCCACGGGCCGGGGTGAGGCGGAGTCGGGGGTCGCTGAGACCGCTGTCGCCGCCGCCGAGGTGGACGCATACCTGGCAGTCCGGCGTGCGCTTCAGAACGCACCGTCAGCGTACCGGGACCGGGTAGCCCGGCTGTCCGCTGCCTAGCGAGGCTTCGCCGTCACGGTCGCGCGAGGCATGGATCGGCCGTCAGCCCGCTCTGTCACGTGGCGCATCCACCCGGGTGGCAGAGTCCCCGCCGTTCGTGCCCGTGACCCGCCCCAGCGTTCCTGGAGAAGGCAAAGGCGCGCTGGGCTCCTCCGCCGTCTCGGCAGGTTTAGGCCGTCACCGCACGAGGCACGCCGAGTCATCCGGGAAGTGTCCCTGCCGGTAATCACCTGCGGAAGCTGCGCTGCCCTGCGGTCGATGCCGCGGGAACGCGGCGTCCTTCCCGCAGCGCTCAGCGCGCCGCGCGGGCACATCCCTCCGGCTTATCCTGTTCGCTTGCTGAGGTCACCGAGTGTGACGGAGGTCGGTTGAGCAACCGCGCGCATCGCCGCCGATCTGGGCGGCCCGGTGGTCTTGCGGCATGGCCGCGCCGACCGCGCCGATCCGGTCATTCTTCGTGCTCGTGCCTGCCCTGTCCCTTGTCAGGCATCGGCTAGCTGATCGGCAGATCAGGCTCTGCGGGCGGCGGCCTCGAGGGCGGCCACCGAGAGCCAGCCGCCGTGCTTCCACACGATCTTGCCTGAGGCCGAGGTGAGCACGAACCACGGCTGGTCC
>JBKQSL010000360.1:0-3059 GCA_052143655.1 Streptosporangiaceae bacterium
TTAGCTAGATCAGAAGCCATCGGCAGGGCCGCCCCGCGGTAGAACGTGAACGGCGACACCATCATCCGGCCCCACCGCACCGGCACCAGCTCGGGCACCCGCGCCTTCGCCTGCTCCTCCAGCAGCCCGATTGGGTCGGGCCGGTCTGGCGGCAGGTCGAAGGCCGCGTGGCTATCTCGTGGCACCTCCGCCCGCGCCGCTTTCCCCCGCGCGGCACGCTCCGCTGGGCTCAGCCGACCCAGCCCAGAATCCAGCTGGTGCCGCAGCGCCCGTCCCGCCGATGCCTCTGCCGTCTGCGCATTCATCACCCGGCTCGCTACGTCCTGCTGCGCCGCCGTCGTCATCCGTCAGACTCGCACGCGTGCAGCCCACCCACTCTGAACTGCAGCGATCCATTCTCGCTTCGCCCCGCGCCCGGGCGTGTCGTGGAACGACTGGGTCCGCAGCTTCCGCGCACCCAATGCACGAAATGCGCAGTACTTAATTACGTTCTGTGACTCATGTCGGGTTCCTATCACAGGCCGGACTGGCCGCCGCTCAGGCCGCCGGGCAGCGGATGATTAGCTGACCGCCACGATTACCGAGATCCACCGGGACATCGCGGGCAGTGGGCGTGTCCTGCCAGCCGTGCCTGGGCGCTTCGGGATGGGCACGCGGGAGCCAGACGTGCAGCGGCACCGCGCCTGCTTTCGACGCGAAGCCGACCAGGGCGAGCACGAACGCGAGGGAACGGATCGCGGGCGAGACCCCGCCGGCGGCGAGGCGGAGCGCGGCGAACGACTGCCCATGGGCATGCGCCCCGATCAGGGCGAACGCGGCCAGAATTGCGGCGGCCCCCGCGTGAGTCATGACCGCATACCACTGGGCCGCGTCGCGGGCCTCATTGCGGCGGTGGCCGGTGAGGAGCAGCAGCAGCGAGGACAGCGCCATCAGTTCCCACGCGGCCATGAAGGTCGCGATGCTCGCGGCGGCCGGCACGAGCAGCAGGCTCGTGATGAACAGCGGCATCAGGGCAGTGGTGGCCCGGCTGCCGCCGCTGTGGGCCGTGTATCCGGCGGCGTAGCAACTCACCGCCGCGCCGACGACGGCAGTCGTGATGACGAAGACCGCGCCGAGGGGGTCCAGAGACAGTGTGGCCCCCGTCAGCGGCAGGATATCGGCCGAGTGGACCGTGATCGTATCCCCGGACGCGAGCACCGTGGCTGCCGCGGCGAACGCCGCGAGGCAGGCTCCCACCGTGAGTATTGCGGACGCGGGCACCCGGGTCCGGGCAGGCAGGGCACCGCCGGCGAGGCCTCCCGCGGCCCCCAGCCCGAGACCACCGAGGAGGAGGGCGGCACTCATCGCCCGGTCAGCGTGCGGAGCGCCTGGGTGATGGCCACCGGGCCCGGCGGGCAGCCTGGGATGGCCACATCAGGCTCGGCGGCTGCTCCGGTGCTGCCCGCCACGCCGTAGCCACCGGCGAACGGGCCGCCGCCGAGCGCGCAGTCACCGCAAGCCACTACCACGCGGGGCGCTGGGACTGCGTCGAGGGTCTTCTCCAGCGGCACAGCCATGTTCCGCGTCACCACCCCGGCAAGGAGGATCCCGTCGGCGTGACGAGGGGAGGCGACGAGGCTGGCGCCGAAGCGCTGCGCGTCATAGACAGGGCTGAAAGCCGAGGTGATCTCGAGCTCGCAGCCGTTGCACGACCCGGCGTCAACGTGGCGCAACTGGACCGAGCCGGGAAAGCGCGCCGCGGGAGACGGGCCCGGAGGCGGCGGGAGACTCTCGGTGACCGGGCGCGCCAGCAGCGACCGGATCAGGGGCAGAAATGACACGGTTGACAAAGTTATCATGTTGTCAAGTCCTGTCGGCGCGGGCTGTCATCCACCTCGATGCGCGTACGCCGCGGGACGCGGGCACGCCATGGACCCGGGAAGAGCCGGACCCCGTGCCTGGGGACCGCTCAGCCGCCCGCGCGCTTACCTGGGGAATCGGGAGGCCCGCCGAATTCCAGCCCCTGCAGCTCCGCGAGCAGCTGGCTCGACCCGGAAAGCGAGCTCGTCAGGATCGCCTTGGCGACTTCGAGGAGTTCGAAAATCCGCGGGTCGGCCACCGAGTAGCGGACGGCCGCGCCTTCCCTGCGCACCTGCAGGATGTTCGCCCGCCGCAGGACTCCCAGCTGCTGGGACAGGTGAGATGGCTCGATGCCGACCGCCGGTATGAGATCACCCACCAAGCACTCCCCGTCGCGCAGGAGCTCAAGGATCCGGATCCGGGCGGGATGGCCCAGCGTCTTGAAGAAATCTGCCTTCACCTGGTAGATCGGGCGCGTCACGAGAACTGCCCGGTTGCCCGCCGCGATCGCATGCGCCAGCCCGTCACATGCTCACCCCGGTCCCGCCAGCCACCTGAGAAGGACATCAGGCGATGAATGTACCAGCTGGGCGCAGGCAGAACGAGTGAAGCGGACGGCCCAGCCGCCACCCACAACTGGCCCCGCCGATGCGCGGTATTCCCAGAGGCTCAGCCAACGTGGAGGGTGACCCGGAGCGTCACCACCGGCTGAAGGGCAGCCTGGGCACGGCGGCCTGGAAGGGCGAACCGCTGGAGCGCTGGCAGTATGAGGTGACCGGTGGCGGGCGCATCTGGTACCTGATCGACGACGCGCGGCGAACCGCCTGGATCATCCAGCCGCTGATCACCGCGACGATCGGCAAGACGACCTACGCGGACATGCGCCGCATGGAGGCACTGGTGCGCGGCAGGGACACGACCAGCTATCCGCAGGCACGGCCCGGACTGACGCGCCAGCGGCACCGGCGCCGCGCTAACCGGATCGAAATCAGCAGCGCCTTCGACGTCTTTGGTAAAAATTTACTCGAACACATATTTGACGAGTGACGCCCGGTGCGGCAAGGTTGGTGTGGCGCCCGGACGCGGCGGCGGCGGCGTCACCCCGTGCCGCTGACAGCATCCATTTCACTGTGACGATGGAGGACATCCCGTGGGCCAGAAGACCGTCCAGTTCAGTGACCTCAGCGGCCAGCTCATCATGGGAGACGACGCGCCTGCGC
>JBKQSL010000361.1:0-7408 GCA_052143655.1 Streptosporangiaceae bacterium
CGAACGTGATGATGTGCACGCTGGTGCAG
The DNA here is from genome assembly GCA_052143655.1 of Streptosporangiaceae bacterium. Taxonomy (GTDB): domain Bacteria; phylum Actinomycetota; class Actinomycetes; order Streptosporangiales; family Streptosporangiaceae; genus CAVSUR01. Next base: position 30 of record JBKQSL010000361.1, read on the forward strand.
TACAGGCAGATCTCGCCGAGCGAGATCAGCTCGGTGTACACCAGGTACAGCACGAAGACCATGCCGACGACCATCGCGATCAGCCGCAGCCAGTGCACCTCCCGCCGGGGCGAGCGCCAGGCCCACGGCGAGTTGATCACTACCAGGAAGACGTAGAAGGCCAGGCCGAGGACCGCCACCGGGAAGATCCCGAAAATCACTGACTGCGGGCTGGTGGTCACCGCCGCGCAGTTCTCGAATCCGCGGGTGGGGCAGAAGGTCGGGGCGACCTGCGCGAAGTGCGTGTACGTGAGGTAGATGCCTGGCACGAGGCCGAGCACGGACAGCACGAACGTGGCGAACGGCACGCCGCCCATGGCCCGCGGGCTGAACTGCCGCCAGAAGCCGCCCGGCTCGCCGCCGCTGTCCGCCGCCGCGACGGCCGCCGAGGGCGAACCGCGCCCGGCCGGCCCGGCCGACGCGGCCGGCCTGGCCGCCCGCCGGTCCTGGCCGCTGGCGCTGCCGCTCCCGCGGCCGGCCTGGCTATTGCCCGGGCCGCTTGGCGTACGGCCCTGGCCGGCCGTGCGCGGTCCGCCGGCCGTGCGGGCCTTGGCGGTGCTGGTGCCGGCCGCGCGGTCCTGGCCGCCCTGGCCTGCCTGACCAGCTCGGCCTGCCTGACCAGCTCGGCCTGCCTGCCCGCCCGCCGCCGCGTTCCCCGGCTTGCGGGCCGGGGAGCCCGAGCCGCGGGACCGCTGCTTCTGGCTAGCCATCAGATCGAGCCGCTCGCTGCCTTGACGCCCGCCGAGGTGCAGACGTTGCCTGGCTGCCCGCCGGTCAGCTTGCAGATCGCCGCGGTCATGTGGTTCGCGGTCCCCAGGACGCCCTTGGCAATCGGGCTGCTCGGATCCGACAAGGCGGCGGCGACCTGCGCCCATGTCTTGCCTGCGAGCACCGTCGGGCTATAGCTCGCCCCGTCGATCACGTAGTGGTTGCCGAAGTCGACGAACGGGAACGAGCCGTTGTACTGGCTGCTCGGCACGTACGGGGGCACGTCGTACTTGCCCATCGTCTGCTTGTCCAGCGCGGTCAGCGGCTGCAGGTTCGCGGTGTCAGTATCGTTGCGCGCCTCGGTCGGCAGGAAGACCAGGTACTTGCTGGTGTAGTGCGCGCTGTAGAAGGTCAGCGTGGGCGTGTTCGGGTACACGTCGGTGCTGGAGGAATGGATGAACCGCAGCCCGGAGAACGTGCCGAACCGGCTCAGCGCGGTCACCAGCGCCCACCGCTCGGCCGCGCAGTAGGGGCAGTACTCGCCGCCGACGTAGATCATGACCGGCTTGCCGCCCTGCTTCAGCACCGGCAAGTTGCCCTTGATGGTCTGGATCGCGTTGGGATCGGTGCTGCCCGTGCCCACGGCATCCAGCGCTGACTGCGGCACGCCGGTGATCTTGCTGACCACGCTGGCCGGCTGCGCTGACCCGGTGACCGCCGCCGACTTGCTGCTCGACGAGCCGGCCAGCTTGACCACGACCAGGACGACCACCACGACGAGGACGGCGAGGACGGCGCCGCCCGCGATCAGCAGCTGCCTGCGCCGCTCGGCCCGCCTGGCCGCGGCCTGCTGCGCCGCGATCTTCTCCCTGGCGTTCTGCGTCCGGATCCGCTGCGCCTTGCTCATCCGCCTGTCCCTACTAGCCCGTGAAAGCGTCCTGCCCTGACAACGCCGGACGCCGTGCGCGTTCGCCCGGTGCGACGCCAAGTCGCGGGCGGCTGCCCGCTGCCGTGCCGGAGTCCCGCAGAGGCGCCGGCCGACCGCGGCCGCGCCCGACTGTGCTTGCGCACAGTAACGGCACCATGCCGCTGACCATGCTACGGCCCGCAGCGAGGTCCCGGTGCCTGTCCTATCCAAGCGAGGCTTCCTGAGCGCCCGCTGAACGGCTGCTCTCGCCCGGCTGAACAGAGCACGCGGGCTGGGCTGGCGGCCGCGCCGCGGCCGCAGACTGTCGCGTCTGCTTGCCTGACGCAAATCACAGTGGCTATCGTCGAGGAATGACAGCCCCTTACGGAAATCGCGGCGCGCGGCTCGGCGCGCTGCTGGTCATCGCCTCGGTCGGGCTCGCGGCAGCAGCCTGCGGCAGTTCCTCGTCGTCAACGTCGTCCTCGTCCTCCTCGGCTGCGGCGTCCTCGAGCAGCAAGGCGAGCTCGGCGTCCGGCCCGGCGAGCGTCGCCTACGCCGCCTCGCTGACGTTCCTGAACGAGAAGGTGGCCGGGCCGGCCTTCACGAAGGCGACGGGCTACCAGTACTCCGGCCAGGGCAATGCCTCCGGCGCGCTGGAGCAGGAGATCGCGGCCGGGGAGATCCACCCGAACGTCTTCGAGAGCGTCGGCGGGGACAACATCGTGCCGCTGGAGCCCAAGTTCACCAAGTGGTACGTCCAGTACGCGGGCACCTCGATCGTCGTGGCGTACAACCCCAGGAGCAAGTACGCGAGCCAGTTCGCGGCCATCGCCAGCGGCAAGAAGCCGATGAAGGACCTGTTCCTGCTGATGGAGAAGCCCGGCTTCAAGCTCGGCCGGACCGACCCGAACGTCGACCCGCAAGGCCGCGACTTCATCTACATGCTGGAACTGGCCCAGAAGTACTACCACCTGCCAACCGACACGGTCACGAAGATCCTCGGCGGCCCGGCCGCCTCGCCGACCTCCGCGCAGATCTTCTCCGAGTCCTCGCTCCCGTCAACGCTGCTGTCCGGCCAGCTCGACGCCTCCAGCGCGTTCATCAGCGAGGCCACCGAGCTGCACATGCACTACATCAAGCTGCCGCCCGCCATCAACCTCGGCGACACCGCGCTCGCCGCGCAGTACGCCAAGGCGACGATCACGATCACCGTCCAGGGCGTCAAGACGCAGAAGACCGGCTCGCCGCAGGTGATCGACATCACCACGGTCGGCAAGCCGACCCCGGCCGCGGTGGCGTTCATCAAGTACACGCTGTCGCCCGCCGGCCTCGCGCAGTACAAGCAGGGCGGGTTCACGCTATTCAAGCCCACGTTGTTCGGCCAGTCCAGCGCGGTCCCGGCCGCGGTACGCAGCGAGCTGGGCAGCTAGCCCTGGGCACGGGCCAGGCGGCGCTTCCCCGCCGGGGAAACCGGGTCCGGCCGGCCGCCCCGGCGCTCCCGGTCGCACCCGCGCTGGCGGGCTGCGCCGCCTGGCCGCCCGAAAACTGGCTATCTTCTGAGCATGATGGTCGTGAGGGGACGAGCCGGCACGCGGATCGCCGCGCTGCTGACGGTCGCTGGCGTCGGGCTCGCGCTGGCCGGGTGCGGCGCGGCGCAGCCGCCTATGGCGGGCAGCCGCAAGCGGCCCGGCGTCGCCAGCGTCGCGACCTCCGGCTCGCTGCAGTACCTGAACGTGCGGACGCTGGGCGCGGCGTTCACCAGGTCCACCGGCTACGCCTTCCAGAACCGGTCGGCGGACGGGCTGGCCGAGGCAGGCTCCAGCAAGCACCCGCCGAACGTCCTGGAGAACGTCGGCCCGATGCCCGCGCAGATCGCCGGGCAGAAAGTCAGCCGGTGGTCGGTGCAGTACGCAGCGACCTCGATGGTGATCGCGTACAACCCGCGCACCCCGTACGGGGCCAGGCTGGCCGCGATCGCGCACAACCCCAGCCTGCTGCACAGCCCCAGCCTGCTGCACAGCCTGTTCACGCTGCTGCAGGAACCCGGGCTGCGGCTGGGCCGCACCGACCCGAACACCGACCCGCAGGGCCTGGCGTTCATCGAGATGCTCGAGCTGGCGCAGCGCCAGTACCACCTGCCGGCCGACGCGGTCAGCAAGATCCTGCGCGGTTCCCCGTCGGCGGCGACCGGGTCGCAGATCTACAACCCGTACATGCTCGTGCCCCGGCTCCAGGCCGGGCGGCTCGACGCCATCAGCGCCTTCCGGTCCGAGGCCGTCCAGCTGCACCTGCGCTACATTCCGCTGCCGTGGACGATCAACCTGGGCTCCCCGGCCCGGGCCCCGCTGTACCGGACGATCTCGGTCCAGCTGGCCGACGGGACCGTGGTGCACGGGCAGCCGCTGCTGGTCAGCATCGCCATGGTCGGCAGGCCCGATCCGGCCGCGCTGGCGTTCATCTCGTTCGTGCTGTCCCCCGGCGGCCTGGCCCTGCACTACCAGGGCGGGTTCAGGATCTTCCACCAGACGGTGACAGCGGACGCCAGCGCGGTGCCCAGGCCCATCCGCAATGAGCTGGACTCGTCCTAGCCCGGCGGCGCCCGGTGCCGGGCTGCCCGGACCCGGCCGGCCCGGCGCCGCCGGAGGCAGTGACAGCGGCCCGCCGGCCCGCCCCGGCTGGGCAGCCGCGCCGCCGCGGGCCCTGCGCCACATCTCCGCGGCGGCGTCGGTCCTGGCTGCGGCCGTCATCTGGCTCGCGCTGCTCGGGCCGGTCATCGCCCTGCTGACCCACCTGTCCGGCAGTGCGATCGTCAGCTCGCTGACCGCGCCAGGGGCGCTCGCCCCGCTGGTCACCTCGCTGGAATCCGGTGCGGTGACCCTGGGGGTCCTGCTGCTGCTCGGCACCCCGCTGGCCTGGATGCTGGCTCGCGGCGCACTGCCGTTCCCGCGCGTCTGGGAGGCCGGCGTGCTGGCCACGCTGCTGCTGCCGCCGCTGGTGATCGGCCTGCTGCTGATCTTCCTGGTCGGCCCGTACACCCTGATCGGGCAGTGGCTCGCCGACCTGCACCTGTCGGCGGTGAACACGTTCCTTGCGCTGGTCATCGCGGAGGTGTACGAGTCCGCGCCGTACTACGTGCTGGGCGCGCAGGCCGCCTTCGCGAGCGTGGACCCGCGAATGGAGCAGCAGGCCGCGCTGCTCGGTGACCGGCCGCGCCGGGTGTTCCGCCGGGTGACGCTGCCGCTGGCCACGCCGGGCCTGGCCATGGCGCTGTCGGTGGCCTGGGCCAGGGCGATGGGCGCCTTCGGGGCCGTGGTGATCATCGCCTATCACCCGTTCGGCCTGCCGCTGCAGATCTGGACCACGCTGCAGGAAACCGGCCTGCCGTCGGCGCTGCCGTATGCCCTGGTCCTGCTGGTGGTGGCGCTGCCGCTGCCGCTGGCCGCCTACTTCTGGAGTTCCCGTGCTCAGCGCCGACGTCGAGGCTGACCGCCGGGAATTCACGGTGCGCGCCGAGCTCTCGGTGCCGCCGGGGGAGCGGCTGGCGCTGTTCGGTCCGTCGGGGGCCGGCAAGACCACGCTGCTGGAGGTCATCGCCGGGCTGGTCGCCCCGTCCCGGGGCCGGGTCGAGCTGCACGGCCGGGTGCTGACTTCTACCGCCCCGCCGCGCCGCGCGGTGCCGCCGTGGCAGCGCCGGGTCGGGCTGCTGCGCCAGGACCCGGGGCTGTTCCCGCACCTGTCGGTGCGCGGCAACCTGAAGTACGCGCTGGCCGCGCACCGGTCCGATGCCGAGCTGGCCGGTCTGGCCGGGACGCTCGGGATCGGAGGGCTGCTCGGGGCCATGCCGGCGCGGCTGTCGGGCGGCCAGGCGCACCGCGTGGCGCTCGGCCGGCTGCTGCTCGCGCACTGCGATGCGCTGCTGCTGGACGAGCCTTTCACCGGGCTGGACGCCAGCCTGCGGCGCAGTCTCACCGAGCTGGTCGTCGAACTGGTGACCGACCGGCAGGTGCCCGCGATCCTGGTGGCGCATGAGCTGACCGACGCGCAGGCGTTCGGCGACCGGCTCGCGATCCTCGACAGCGGCACGCTGCTGCAGGTCGGCCCCCCGGATCAGGTCGTGCTCCGACCGGCCTCGCGGCGGGTCGCCGAGCTCGTCGGCTACCTCGGATTCGTTCCCGTCCGGCCGCGCGCCGGGGCCGGGCTGCCGGGAGCAGCGGGGCCAGCCGCCGACGGTGCAGCCGCCGCCGGTGCAGCCGCCGACGGCGCCGCTGGCCCGACGGCCGCCGGGCCAGCCGTGGCCGCGATCCACCCGGACCGGGTGATCGCCGGCGCTCATCCTGGCCGCGGTCTCGTGCTCGACGGCATGGTCAGAGCCCGGCGGCCGTCCGGCGCGGGCTGGGAGGCCGATCTCCGGCTGGCGGGCGCAGCGGTGACCTGCCGGCTGACGGACCGGCCCGGTGCCGGGACGCTGGCCGTGACCGCGCTCGACCCGCCGTGCTTCGGCCCGGATGGCGCGGCGCTGGCGGTACCGTCTGGGGCCATGGAGCCCGCCGCGCCCGCGCAGGCCCGCTCATGACCGCCGGCCCCGGGCCGGGGGGAGCGGCCGCCGCCGGAGCCGCGCCGGGTGCTAGCGGGCTGCGGCTGCGGCTTGCGCGGCAGGCCCGCGGCTATTCCCAGCAGCAGTTGGCCGGGATGGCCGGGGTGTCCCGGCAGGCCGTCTCCGCGGTCGAGTCGGGGCTGTCCGATCCGTCGCTGCGGGTGGCGCTGGCCCTGGCCCGCGCGCTCGGGGTGGGCGTCGAGGAGCTGTTCGGGCCCGGCGCGCCCGCGCCTGCCGTGCCCGCCCGGCCAGTGGCGCCGCTCGGGCCGCCCGGCTCCCGGCTGGCCCTCGCACAGATGGGCGATGACCTGGTGGCGCTCCCGCTGGCGGGCGCCGCGGTGGCCAACGCCGGGTTCAGCCCGGCGGGCGGGCTGGTCGCCGGCGATCCGGGCACTGGCCGGGAGGGTGCCGTCCCGTCGCGGCCGGTGCGGCCGATCGGGCCGCCGCGGCCGGCCCTGGTGGTGGCCGGGTGCGACCCCGCGCTGCCGCTGCTGGCCCAGCCGCTGGCCCTGCTCGACCCGCCGGTCGCGTTCGCCTGGTGGCCCTGCAGCAGCGGCGAGGCCCTCAGGCTTGCCGCGGCCGGACTGGTGCATGCCGCCGGCGCGCACCTGCTCGGCCAGTCGGGGGAATACAACACCGCAGCGGCCGCCCGGGTGCTGCCGCCGGGCGCGGACGTGATCGCCTTCTGCTCCTGGCGCGAGGGCCTGGTGCTGCGGCCGGATCTCGCCGCGGCCGTCACGACCGTGACCGACCTGGCCCGGCTGCGGCTGCGACTGGTCAACCGCGAGCCCGGTGCCGAGGCACGGGCGCTGCTGGACCGGGAGCTGGCCAGCCACGGCGTCGACCCGGCCGGGCTGCCCGGTTACGGCACGCAGGCCACCGGCCACCTGCAGGTGGCCGCCGCCGTATCGGCCGGGCTGGCCGACGTCGGCGTGGCCAGCGAGCCGGCCGCGCTGGCCTACGGGCTGGGGTTCGTCCCGCGGGCCAGCGAGCGATTCGACCTCGTCATCCCGGCGGCCCAGACGGGTACCCGGGAGGTGCAGAGCCTGCTGCGGGTGCTGTCCGCCCCGTGGCTGCTTGACCAGCTGGCCAGCCTGCCCGGCTATGACGCGTCCCGCTGCGGCGAGAAGG
>JBKQSL010000362.1:0-13994 GCA_052143655.1 Streptosporangiaceae bacterium
AACTCCGCCCGCCCCGGCCCGACCACCCCGCCGCCGACCTCTCCCAGGAGCGGATCAAGCGCCGGCCCGTCCTCGGCGGCCTCATCAACGAATACGAGCGGGCCGCGTAGAAGCCCAGGTCAAGACCAGTGGCCGAGATCTGGAACCCCACAAGCACGTAGTACTGGTCGCCGCATTGGTAGAGGTCGACAGGGTCCATGCCGCAGCCGGAATAGATGTCGGCGGCTATCCGCGCGAAACGCGTTCGCGGCAGCTGCGATGTGGGCCGGAAATGACGGTCGAAGCACTTGGTAGGCGCGACCGATCCGACGATGTGATCGATAGGCACAGCCGCGTCGCGGACCCCCGCCCCGGTGATGATCGTCACATCACCCAGCACCAGCAGGCGGTTGCGACTGGATGACCGGCCGCGCAGCCACCCGGCCACCGTGGGCCCAGCGCGCCCGCCGCAGGGCGCGATCAAAATCATCCTGGCATCCGCCCGGGCGAGTCCGGTTCGCATGACAGTGCTTTCTGTAACCACGATACGTTGTGCAAGAGCCTGGACCAGCCTGGCTTGATACGCCATCTGACGAACCCGTGACCCCTCGCTTGTGAGGTGGCTGATTCAAGACGGTCATTTTGGTCTGACCTGCCGTTCTCAGTGACCGTACGTGACCGGAGTTGACCGGTCGTTGCCCTGGTGAATGGCACGTGAATGGCGCGATGATCTTGCGCTATCGAGAAGCGCTGTCAGTGCCAGACGACGGCGATGGCGACGAGGGCGAAGCCTGCGCTGTCGAGCAGAACGCGGCCGGTGTGGATCAGGTCCCAGCGCCGCCGCAGCTGCCGCCAGTGTCCGGGATCGCCGTGTTCTTCATCCCAGCGGAATACGGCGAGGTTGATGGGCATGTTCAGGGCGAGCGTCATCGTCAGCATGAGCGTGAAGCAGCCAGCAGCGGCGAAGGTCAGCGCGGCGGCAGTGCCATGCTCGGCGGCGGCGGCGGCAAAGCACACAATGACGGTGGCGGTCATCAGGAACGGGTCCACCGAGGCGAACCGGCGGTACAAGGCCTTCTCGGCCTTCACCTGCGCGTCGTGCGGCAGCCGCCACAGGGCGGGATGAACGATCAGCCGCGAAGTGAGTTCGCTCCCGGCCAGTAGCCCGGCCAGTATGAGCGCGGCGAAGCGCAGCCCATTCACGGCTGGGTGCTGTTGCGGTCGGAGGGCGGGAGTTGGGCGCGGCACCAGTCTTCGACCGTGGTGGTGGGCGCTCCGAGCACCTTGTTGGCCGGGGCTGGGTCGCCGTGCTCGCCGAGGCGGGCGAGCAGGCGCATGATCTGCAGGTTGGGCGCGAGCTTGCCGCCCATGAACATGCGGTCGATCGCCGACATCACCGGCAGCGGAATGGTGATCAGCCGCCGGTCCGGCACGACGGTCTGCCGGTAGATGTCCAGCGCGCGGTGAAGGGTGAGCGGTTGCGGGCCGTGGATGTAGAAGTCGTGGTTGGCGGCGGGGGTAGCGAACGCGCGGGCGACCTGAGCGGCGAAGTCCTCGGCGCACACCGGATGCAGCACCCGGCGCTGGCGGCCCAGCATGACGACGAACCGACCCTGGACGTGACGGGGCAGTGTGTTGGTGAAGTAGGTCGGCCGGAAGAAGGTGTACGGAACGCCTGAGTCCTGGATCGCCTGCTCGGCGGCGAGCTTGGCCCGGTGCTCGGCGATCTTCGGTCCGTAGTCCACCCGGACCAGGCTCCCGGTCAGGTAGCTGATCCGCTCCAGGCCATGCCTGGCCGCCGCCACGGCGACCGCTGCGGTTCCCTGGTGCTCGACCAGCTCCAGCTGTGCGGGGTCCTCCACGCCCAGGCTGACGTGTACGCCGTTCATCCCTGCCACGGCGCGGTCCACGGCTTCGGTGTCGGTGACCGAGCCTTCCACATACTCGAAACCGTCACCAAGCCGCTGGCTTGCCCGCCCGGTTTCGCGCACGAGCAGGCGAACCTGGTGGCCTTCGGCGAGCAGCCGCCGCGCAACCGGTGCGCCGATCAGCCCGGTCGCGCCGACGACCAGGATGCGGGCCATCTCACCGCATGCCTTCCGGGGGAGGAGTGCCGAACCGTTGCGCCATGTGGCCGCCGATCACGTCGGCGACCAGCTGCATCGCGGCGAGCGGCCGGAAGAACACCGTCAACCCCCTGACCAGGCGATCGGGCTGGTATTCGACCACGTTCAGTCCGTGTGCCTGCTGACCGCGCAGGGAAGTCTCGAACAAGACGACGCTCTTGTCTCCCTCCACGATCTCCTCAGTCAGCTCGAACGGGGTCAGCTCCTGGGTCAAGACCCCGAACAGGAAGCTCGCGGTGTCCTTGCCCCGCAGCGGCTCGTCGTGGACGGCGACCCGGATGGTGACATCATCGCTGAGCACCGCCAGAATCGCCGCCGTGTCAAACGTGCCAAGCGCCCGGCTATAGGAGGTCCGCCCGGTGATCATGACGCAAGCATATCGATTACCTGGTTACCGGGGATGGTGGGTCTTCCGCGCGGAAGCTGGGCGCGGCAGTAGCTTTGGGACATGAGGCTGCTTGTCGTCGGCGCAACCGGCACTCTCGGCCGCCTCGCTGTGGCCGAGGCCATCTCGCGGGGACACGAGGTCACCGCCCTAGTCCGCGACCGGGACCGCGCGAACCTGCCCGAGCCGGTGGTCACGGTGCGCGGCGATGTACTGGAACCGGCGAGCATGGGCCCAGCCGTCGAGGGCCAGAATGCGGTCGTCTGCGCTCTTGGCACGCCCAGCCCGCGCCAGGCAAGCAGCCTGCTAGAGGACGGCACCCGCAACCTCGTCGAGGCAATGAAACGCGCCAGCGTCCCGCGCCTGGTCTGCGTGACCTTGCTTGGTACGGCCGACAGCAAGCGCAACGCCTCGCCCTTGTACCGCTTTGTCATCTTGCGGGTGCTCGGGCCGATGGTGTCCGACAAGGAGAACCAAGAGCGCGTGGTGCGCGACAGCGGGCTGGAATGGGTGATCGTCCGGCCACCGCGCTTCACCAGCCAGCCAGGCGGACAGCCGCGGGTGCTGCGCTCCGGAGACACCCGACGCGTCGGGCACGTCTCCCGTCACGACCTCGCCCGCATCCTGATCGAGGCCGCCGAGCGACCCGACTATGTTCGCCAGGCGATCGTCGTGGGCTCCTAGCGCCGGGTGCCCTCTTTCGGTGTCCTGGTCTGCTCCCGTCTTCCCATAGGCGCCAGAACCGTGTGAGCGGGCGCCGGGTCCAGGGTCTGCGCTTGCCCAGCAAGCGACGGCCCGCAGGGCCGCCCTTGACCCGCCGACCGCGAGCTGGAGAATCGAAGGCGAGGGAGACGACAGCCGCCTGCACTGATCGCGTGCCGGGCGAGCCTGGCTGATCAGGGGCATGCTGCCTCGAGGTGGCCCGGCGCGCGCCGGCCGGGGCCTGCCCAAGGCCAGAGGCCGGTGCTGGTGCCGGGCCCGCGGCGGAGCGTAGCGGAGCCGCCTTGATCCATTACGGCTAGATTCGGCAGTGCATCGCTGACGGCCCGGTGAGGCACTGGTGGCGCTCGTGTGCGTAGGCCGGGCATGCCGACTGGGCGGGGAAGCGTTAGCGTCGGGGCGTGGCTGACACGACGAGCAATGAGCCGAGCCGGTGGCGGACCTTCGGCGAGCGGGTGATCTATGACAACCCGTGGGTCTGGCTGGGCCAGATAGATGTAGAGATTCCCGGCGGGGAGCGGTTCTGGCACCACGTCGTCCGGCTGCACCGGGCCGCGGTGATGGTCCTGGTCGATGATCAGGACCGGGTGCTGATGCTGTGGCGTCACCGGTTCGCGCAAGACAAGTGGGGCTGGGAGTTGCCCGGCGGCCTGGTCGATGAGGGCGAGGAACCGGAGGAGACCGCCGTCCGGGAGCTGGAGGAAGAGACCGGCTACCTGTGGGGTGCCAGAAGTCTGCGTGGGCGTTGAGCTGCAACGATGCGCCAGGGTCAGCGGTAGGCCATGATGATCGGCCGTGTCCCTTCGCCTGCTCTATCTGATCTTCATACGGGTCTGCGGCTGGCTAGTTCTGCTCGGCCGCTCGACCGCCTCCAAGAACGCTGAGCTCCTGGTACTGCGGCACGAGGTCGCCGTGCTGCGCCGAACCCATCCCCGGCCCCGGCTGGACTGGGCCGACCGCGCCGTCCTCGCCGCGCTGATCCGGCTCCTGCCGCGAGAACTGCGGCTACACCGGCTAGTCACGCCCGGCACCGTGCTGCGGTGGCACCGCCGCCTGGTCAGAAAGAAGTGGACCTACCCGAACCGGACAGGCCGACCGCCGGTCAGCGCCGAGATCGCAACGCTCATCGAGCGGCTCGCCACCGAGAACACCTCGTGGGGGTACCAGCGGATCCAGGGCGAGCTGCTCAAGCTCGGCCACCGGGCCAGCGCATCCACGATCCGCCGGGTCCTCAAGGGCCTGCGGATCCCACCGGCGCCCAGAAGGCACACCGACACGACCTGGCGGCAGTTCCTGCACACGCAAGCCGCGACGATGCTCGCCATCGACTTCTTTCACGTGGACTGCGCAGTGACGCTGCGGCGCTTGCACTGCCTGTTCGTCATCGAAGTCGGCAGCCGCTATATCCACATCCTCGGGTCACCGCCAACCCGGACGGGCCGTGGACCACCCAGCAGATACGCAACCTCCTGATGGACCTCGGTGACCGGGCCGCGGGCTTCCGGTTCCTGGTCCGCGACCGGGCCGGGCAGTTCACCGCGTCCTTCGACGCGGTCCTCGCGGGCGCGGGCATCGAAGCCGTGAAGATCCCGCCCCGGAGCCCCCAGGCGAACGCTTTTGCCGAAAGATTCGTGCTCACCGCCCGGACGGAGGCCACCGACCGGATGCTGATCTTCGGCGAACGACACCTGCGGCTGATCCTGGCCGCGTACGCGGCCCACTACAACGGACGACGACCCCACCGCAGCCGCGAACTCCGCCCGCCCCGGCCCGACCACCCCGCCGCCGACCTCTCCCAGGAGCGGATCAAGCGCCGGCCTGTCCTCGGCGGCCTCCTCAGCGAATACGAGCGGGCCGCGTAGAAGCCCAGGTCAAGACCAGTGGCCGAGTTCTGGAACCCCACACGTTACATCGGAGGCCTTTGCGGTGTGACGATACCGAGCCGCTTGTCGGCGAAGTCCCTGAACTCCTCCCGGCTCTCTAGCAGCTCGTTGCAGACCCGCTCGAACTTGTCGTTCCGATCGCCCAGGACCTCCTTAAGTCCGGTGACCTTGGGGTAAGAGCCCGGACCGCCTCGGCTACCTCCTTGTCCTGGCCGAGGGTGAGCAGCGCCGCAACAGCCAGATAGCGATTGACCTTGGTGGCAACAACGGTAGCTAGGTCCAGTGCAATGATCCTGGACTCGTCGAGTTGGTAGCGGTCTGCTTCGAGCGCCGTGGCGAGAAGTGATCGCAATCTGGACATGTCAACCAGATCATGCCAGGTGTCAGGCACGGGATAGTCCCGCAGCCCGGCCTTGCTGGTCGCCGCGCGATTACGCGCTCGCCCGCGCCCAACGGTTGAAGGCGCCTTCAGTGGATCATCCGGGCTTGCCAATCGGGGTCGCGCCGGTTCTTGACGAAGTTGAGTACGGTACTCCGGGCCGTCGCCTCGATAGCCTCGGAGATTACCTCGAGGCGATTGTACTCCTTAACGATCTCTTCCCATTTGCTCAAAAGGTAGGCCTGTCCTTTGGTTTGTTCCATGGCCCGGGCCGTGTCTCTTGCCAGCCCGAACTGGACCTCCCGCCACACCATCTTGAGAAGGCGTTCGGTGCGTTCGATCTGATCGATGATCCCGGTCAGTCCACGCCCTGTGGGGTCGTCCCTGAGCTCGCCGAGGTCGTGGACGGCGATTTGGTGTCCGAACTCGTTCTTCGTGAAGTCCCAGCTCTTGATGAGCAGGTTGAGTGTCTGCTCATAGGCGAATGTCCGTCGGCCTGAGATGAGTTCCCGGAGCGCTCCGGCGCGTATGTTCAGGAACTCAGACCGGGGTTTTTCGAGGCGAAGCGTGTCGCGCACGAACGATGCGATCTCCGGGAACCATAGCGCCAGCAGGGGATAGGTTCCGTAGAGGTCGATGAGGTCCTTAGTGGAGTACTTGTTCCCGGTCCTGAAGTCTCCGATGATGATCTCGTCGGCCCCGTCCAGGTTCATGAGCGTCCTTAGCCGCGGGAAGAAGCCGCCTTCATCGGGGACCTCGTCGATATCCCCCGGCAGCAGGATGATCTGGTCGTCGTCCATCGGCCTTTCGAAGAACTCGGCGCTTCTGCCATTCACAGGACTGCGATCGCAACCAAGAAATTTGAGCTGTTCTTCTCCAGGCGCGGCGCAGGCCAGATCGCCAAGTGCAATGCCCCACCCGGTGAGCCAGCTCTGACAAGTGTCGACCGACCATGCCTCATGCACATACAGGCGATCCTGGCCAATGCGGCTGTCATCGAGGAAGGCCGCGGCCACCGGGAATCTGTCGGTGCCGAACTCGGGCTCTCGATACTTGCGGTGCAGCGTGTCGTGATCCACGACGACGATGATGGGATCCGAGCCAACCTCCTTGCAGATCCGCACGATGTCCCAGAAGTTCTTCTCGCGAGGTGAGCCATTCTCGAATCCGGAAAACGGAAAGTTGATCACGGCGATCTTTCTTCTCATGCTTCTGGTGACCCTCATGGTCGGCTCCTTAGCTTGACGTGATGTCGACACCCACGGCCTGCCATGCGCTTTCGGTGGCAGCCGCAGCTTCGGCTCCGTACCGCTCTTGGGCGATCCGAACCGTCCGCGCCGCGAATCCGGCGAATGGCTCGTTGGATGGGATCGGGCCCTCGGTCAGCGCGTCCCACCAGATGCGGCCCGCTGGGTCCCAGGCGTGTCCGCCCAGCTTGTACGCGAGCAAGTAGAACGCGTGGTTGGGGATGCCGCAGTTGATATGGATCCCCCCGTTGTCCTCGGGGGTCTTTACGTAGCCGTTCATGTGCGACGGCTGCCGGTCTTGCCCCAGGACGGGGTCGTCGTACGCGGTCCCCGGGGCTTGCAGGGACCTCATCGCCTGCGCGTGGACATGCTCCTTGAAGACTCCTTCGCCGATCAGCCAGGAGCTGTCTGCAGCGGTCTCATCCTTGCCATACTGGACTGCGAGTAGGCCCAGCACGTCGGTCAGCGACACCTGCAGAGCCCCAATCTGCCCATGGCGACTCAGCCGTGCGATCTCCGGGACGCCATGGCACAGCAACCGGGTGACCAATTCCGGGGCGCTGGTGAACCGGCGGAAGAGTTGTCTGTCACCGTCGCCAAAAACTGCGTACTCGCCTTCCCAGAAGGCGTCGGCGTAGTTGGCGCCGTAGTGCACCACCGCGCGCAGCGGGCGCCCAGCGCCGTCGATCGAGCGGCGGCCGAGTATGTCGGCGAAAAACCTCCAGGTGGTGAGGAGGCCGTCATATGCCTCGTCCACCGCCTCATCGTCGGCGGGCGGGTCATCCACCGCGCGCGCCAGGGTCATGTGCTGGAAGGATTCCTGGCCATGCACGTCGTAGACCTCGCAGGCGATGCGGTCGGCCTGCTGTAGCTCGGACATCACCTCTTTCTCGGCGGGCGTCCCATGCCGGACGCCTGACGTGACCATGGCGGGTGGAATTGTTCCCATCGTTTTCCGCGGGGGAATTCCCCCTAAACGGGAGGTGGTAGAAGATCGTTCCGCAGGCGGTTGCCTCGGGAGACGACCGATGGCCTCTTTCAGCTCCTTCTCGGGTATCCCGGCGATGTCGCCAAGCGTTTCGATACCGCCGCGTAAATCCTCGACCGCCTGCGCGAATACCTCATCGCGCTGTTTCTTGTCGAAGAAGTCCGGCTTTGAGGCGGCAAGCTGGATCTCCTCGAGCCCGACGTACCCGAAGTGAACTTTCTCGAACGTGGCGCTCGAGTTCTTCCGGGCAAGTTCGGGACCATGCTCGTCCCAGGTCGCGTGGAGGAGGCTCGAAGTGGGCCACACCCCGGTGTTGCCGTAGTACTCAACCGCCAGGCAGTCGCGGGTGAGTTCCGCGTAGATAAGCCGGGCCGCTGCGCGAGCGTTGCCCCGGATGCGCACGATGTAGGTGATCAGCCCCCCCAGAGCGACCGCGGCCGTGCCCAGGATGGCTACGGCATTCTGGTTGAGCCATGTCATCAGCACCACCCCGTCAGATACCCATGGACAGCCCGTCAGCTGCGCCCATGGGCAGCTCGGTTGCGCGCCGCTCCATAGGTTCCGTGGCCGGGAACTGCCGCTTGCAGGGGCGAAAGTCCCATCTTCCATAGCCCGTCGGCCCATCTCGGTATCAGGCAGCACTGAGACGGCATTCTGGGCGCACGAACGGGCGGACACAAATGTTAGCTTTGGGACGCCTTTATTATCTTCTGTCCCATACTGGCCAATCCCTGGGGATCAAGGACTTTCTCGGGTGTGCGTAACCAGTCAGGCCTCCTGTTGATCTGTGGTGTGTCGGTGCTGGTGCCCGGTTTGTGATCATGGTTTGGTTCGGGGGTGCCGTATCCGGAGCAGCCGTCGTGTGAGGAACTGTCTGTCCGGAACGCGGAGCTGACGGCGCGGGTCGCGGGGCTGCTGGCGGTGGCAGCGGAGCAGGCCGCGCTGATCGAGACGCTGCAGGCCGAGGTTGCGGCGTTGCGCCGGCAGGCGGGCCGGGATTCTTCGAGCTCCTCTCAGCCCCGGGCCAGGACGGCCCCGCGGCGAAGGCGAAGAAGAAGGCTGGGCAGCGGCGAACGCGGCCGGGCCGGGCGCAGGGCGGCCAGAAAGGCCATCCGGGTGCGAGCCTGGCGTGGACGGCCCGGCCGGATGAGACCCTGCTCATCGAGCCGGGCGCATGCAGCGGGTGCGGCGCCGGCCTGGCCGGCGCCGGCGGGCGGGTCGCTCGTGCCGTGCAGGTGGCCGATATCCCGCCGGCCGCGCTGACGGTGACGGAGTACCAGATGATGTGCCGCACCTGCGGATGCGGGCAGGTCACGACCGCGGCGCCGCCGCCGGGCGTGACCGGCGGCCCGGTGTGCTACGGGCCGGGCGTGGTGGCTGCGGCGACGCTGCTGGCCAGCACGGACGTGATCGGGGTCGAGCGGGCCGCGGACCTGATGGCCGCGCTGCTGAAGGCGCCGGTCTCCACCGGGTTCGTGTTGCGGTGCCTGGCCCGCCTCGATGCGGCGCTGACCGCCGCCGGGTTCGAGGACGCGCTCAAGGACGCGCTGCGGGCATCGGGCGTGCTGGGCACCGACGAGACCCCCGCCCCGCTGACCACCGCGGCCACCAGCACAGAAGGCTGCGGGAACCCGGACGTTTACACGGTGCGGACCCTGCGCGGCTGGACCAGCGGCGGCCCGGACCTGATCTGGTACGGCGCGGCCGGTGACCGCACCAAGGCCCTCAATCACCGGGTTCGCGATCCTGGACGGCTACGCCGGGGTCCTCGTCCGCGACGACTACGGCGGCTACCTCAGCTTCGATACCACGCTCGCCGGAGTCCAGCAGTGCCTGGCCCACCTCTACAGGTACCTCGACGACGCCTGCGCCACCGGCCCGGGCTCCCAGGTCTGGACCCGGCAGGCCGGCGACGCCCTCCGCGCGGCCGGTGCTGCTGTCAGGACCGCCCGCGGCGCCGGCCAGGCTGAACTGGACCCCGCCCTCCTGGCCCGCCTGCGCCACAGCTATGACCAGGCCGTCGCCTGCGGGATCTCGGTCAGCCTGTCCCGGCCCTGGCACAAGGGAAACCACCCCGGGCTGATCCTGGCCCGGCGGCTGAAACGCAAGGCCGCGCAGGTCTGGCTATTCGCCACCCGCTTCGACGTGCCCGCCACGAACAACGGATCGGAGAACGCCGTCCGCGGCTACAAGGCCGCCGCGAAAATCAGCGGCTGCTGGCGCACCCTGGCCACCTTGCAGCGCCACTGCCGCATCCGCTCCTACCTCACCACCGCCCGCAGCCACGGCCACCACCCCCTCGCCGCCATCCGCGACGCCCTCAACGGAACCTGCCGGATGCCGCCCACCCCAGCATGATCAACTAGCCAGGCGCCCCTGACTGGTTACGTGATCGCTTGTTCGATCAGGCTGCCCAGGAATTCGTCACTGGGGCCGCCTGTCGCTGTCCATCCGGCGGCGAGCAGGCGCTGAATCTCGGCCTGGGGCAGCCATGGCGTGGCATCGGCCTCCCGTACGGGGACCGCCACCGAGATGCGGCTGACGCTGCCAGTCCGGGTCGGGCCGGGCACCACGTAGGGCAAGCAGGCCGTCGGCTGTGCGGGCACGTCGATGACCAGAACACCTGAGTCCTGGCCGCAATCGACCCACTCGATACTCACGCCACGCGGCGGCGGGATTATTCAGGCGCAGCAACCATGAGCTGGCGTAGCCTTGGGTGAGTTAACGCTTACTGTCCTGGGTGGCCGTCATGGGCTTCTTCTCCAGGTTGCTCGTTCCGCGGGGTGTGCGCCGGGCCATGCACCCGGGCCGCAGTGAAGCGAGCCGTGACACCCAAGGCCGTCAAGAGAGCACGCCGTGCGCTGCACCCCGTGGACAACGCCAATTACTCGGTGCAGCGCTCGGTGGCCACGACGATCCGGTCAGGCCGGAAACGCAGAGCGCGGGTCTGGCGTCACGGAAGCTGCCCCATCAACCACCGCAGCCCTGAGGCTGCAGCCCGCTGCCGGAATCGTTAGCGGCGGCCGCTTTATGAGAGAAGCGTCTGGGCCGAGAATAGCACCGCACGGCAGTCCAGCGACTTGTGCAAATCGAGCATGGGAGTGGTTCCCGCGCATGTCCCGGTGAACACGGTCCTGACCTAGCCGTTCACCACCCAGCCATGGGGGTCGTCATGAACATGTCAGCTCTTCACCACCGCCCGATGCGGCTCGCCGCGGGGGTGGGTTCTTTGGGACTGGTTTTCGCCCTGGGCGCTGCTGCGTCCCCGTCTACGCCACACGCTCGGGTTACGATTTTCACGGGTGAGCTGAACGCCGTGAGCGCCCAGTCCCCATCCGATGCCTGGGCGGTGGGCGACGTGAACCTGGCGAATACCCTGATCCTACGCTGGAACGGCACTACCTGGGCGAAGGTGCCCAGTCCCAACCGCGAGGGCAACGGCGGCGGCAACAATGTCCTGAGCGGGGTTAGCGCCGTGACCGCGTCCGACGCGTGGGCCGTCGGAAATGTCTTCTACGGCCAGCCCGACATTCAGAAGACCCTGATCGAACGGTGGAACGGCACCGGCTGGTCGCTGGTGCGCAGCCCGAACCCTGGGCCGGGGCCCTTCAGCCTGTTCGACGCCCTCAGCGCGGTCAGCGCCCTGTCCCCCTCCAACGTCTGGGCCGCCGGGCAATACTCCGGCGCTAATGCAGAGAAGACGCTGATCGTGCACTGGAACGGCACGAGCTGGGCGAAGGTGGCCAGCCCAGGTCCTGGCTTTGTCAACAACGATGTTCAGCTGACCGGCCTTAGCGCTTCGTCCCCCACCAACATTTGGGCCGCCGGATATTACTTCCGCTTCAGCAACACGATTGATAACAATGAGAAAACCTTTGTGCTGCGCTGGAACGGCACCCGCTGGGCCAGGGTGGCCAGCCCCAATCCTGGGGGCACCAAGTCGGCTTGTTGCCAGCCCGACGGCAGTTTCCTGCTCGGTGTGAGCGCCCTGTCAACCTCCACCGCCTGGGCCGTTGGGTACTACCAAACTAGCGGCAGCAGCCCGCAGAAGACCATGATCTTGCGCTGGAATGGGACCACCTGGACGAAGGTGCCCAGCCCGAACCCCGGCGGGGCCAACGGCAGCAGCCTCGCTGGCGTGAGCGCCGTGTCCCCTACCAACGCGTGGGCGGTCGGCAGTTACGTCACGAAGACCTCAAGCACCCTCGTGGCCAAGACCCTGATCCTGCACTGGAATGGGACCACCTGGGCCAAAGTGGCCAGCCCCAACCCCCCCGGCGGTGGGAGCCTCACCGCCGTTACTGCGCTGTCTTCTACCGACGCCTGGGCTGTCGGGTCCTATTTCGCGGGCAGCACGCAGAAAACCTTGATCCTGCACTGGAACGGGACTAGCTGGACACGATCTTGAACTAGCCCCGTACAGCGCGCCCCGAACTGCGAGTAAAGATGACGCCGTTCTGGCGACGGCCTGAACTGGGCATAGGCCGTGACGGATGCGGCAGCTACCCCGGCGATAAAGCGTCTCGGACACTGTTGTCAGGATCGACAAACTCGCCCGCTAGGCGCACGCTAGCCAGACTCGCCGATCCGCAGCCGTGATCCCATGTCCAGCCGGACCTCCCCGTAGGGCCGCACATGCTGCCAGAACAGCGGGGTCAGGCCGCGGCGGTCGGCCTCGCCGAGCAGCTCGGACCAGGTCTCGTCGGCGAGAACGTCTTGCAGCTGAGGGTGTTGACGTAGACGAGGGCGGCTTGCAGGATGCACAGGCACAGCGCGGTCATCTCGACCTCTTCGCGGCGGTTGGTGGAGATGTCCCCGCCGCGGCCGTATTCTCTGCACTTGTCAAGTGCCCGTGGTTCCCGGGTTCTCGGCCTGCTCACTTGGCCCGGTACCGTTGGGACGCTGCCTGTAGCCTAGATGATCAATTCCAAGGGGTCAGTGGTCATATGCCAGCAGGGAGCGCTTGACGGGCTGGCCGGTCCGGTCGTTGTGCCAGATGGCGGCTGTCAGCGCGAGGATGCGCTGCAGGACGCGGACCAGGACTCCGGCTGGCGTTCTGCCGCCGTGTCGTTCGAGGTCAATCTGGTCCTTGCAAGTGTCCAAGATGGACTCGACGGTCTGGCGCAGCGGTTTGAAGAACCGCGAGCCGGCCCGCTCGGCTTCGCCCTTGCGGGCCGGGCGCAGCAGCGTCAGGCCCGCGCCGGCGAGGGCAGCCTCGAAGTCGCCGCCGAAGTAGTTCTGTCCCCGATGAGGATCTGGCCCGCGCGGCCGCTGGTCAGCTGCGGGTCGGCGAGGATGTCCAGCAGTACCTGGCGCTCGTCGGCCTTGGCGCCGGTGAGCGCGAAGCCGGCCGGCAGCCCGTGCAAGATGGCGAGCATGTGCAGCCGCAGCCCCCAGAAATAGCGCGAGTGACTGGCGCAATACCCGTACTCGGCCCATCCGGCCAGCTCCGAGCGCCGCGCGGTCTCCCTCGACCGGCCGCACTCCACCGGCGTGGAATCGGCCACCCGTACATCATCGGTCCACAGGCTGGTGTCGCGGGCCAGCGCGACGATCAGCAAGCTGGTCGTAGCGGCCATCCGGCGCGGCCGCTTGTTATAGCCGGGCTGCTGGGGCAGGTAAGGAAACAGATGACGCAGATGCTCGCGGGCGTGCCGCAGCCAGCGGGCTTCGGAGGTGAATCCCGGCAGGGCCTGCATCACCGCGAGGGTGACCAGCTCAGCATCGCTCAGCGAAGGGCCGATGCCCGCATCCGGCCGCCACGGCGCCAGCTGCGGTGAGTCCTTCAGCAGGTCGTCGGTCTTCACATACAGTGCGGTAGCGAGGGTGTCCAGGCCGGCGTCCACGAGGGCCTCCAGGTTCGACGCTGGATCAGCAACGCCGATCCTGGACACCCTTCCTCGTCAGCAGAAACGCGACACGCCGGGTCAGACCCCTTGGAATTGATCATCTAGGCGTGTCCGCCCAGGCACGCCCTGCCGTCGAGCACATTTTCGACCTCCTGCTATCCGATCCCCGGCCTGTTATTCCTTTCAAGGTTGCCTGGCCTGGTTCCCGCCCTGGAATGCCCGGAACCAGGCTGCTCTCGGATGCCGGATGGAGGGTCGTTGACGCCGAACGCCTCGTGGCTCTTCGCTCCAGGCAAAGCGGCCGCAGCCCCAGAACCCAGTCCTGGGGTGTTCTCGGGATCGCCAGTCTTTGGCCGTAGTGCGCAAGTGACCTCGATATCTGACCTCCCGCCAGCATCGGTGCCAGGTACATGCCAGGTCCACCGCAGGTCGACGGCA
>JBKQSL010000363.1:0-3033 GCA_052143655.1 Streptosporangiaceae bacterium
CTGACCTCAGCGGCGCGGAGTTCCGCGCCGCCGACCTGAGCGGCGCCCAGTTCCGCGGCGTCGACCTGAGCGGGGTTGTCATGCGGGGCGCCGAGCTGCTGAACGTGGACATCCACGGCGAGATCGAGAACCTGACGATCAACGGGGTCGACGTCGGGCCCCTGGTCAGCGCCGAGCTCGACAAGCGGTATCCGGACCGGGCCAAGATGCGGCCGGCGGACCCGGCCGGCTTCCGCGAGGCGCTGGACATCCTCGCGCGGCTCTGGGACCAGACCGTCGAGCGGGCCCGCCGCCTGGACCCTGAGCTGCTCCACGAGTCGGTCGGCGGCGAGTGGTCGTTCATCGAGACGCTGCGCCACCTGGTGTTCGCCACCGACGCGTGGGTCAGGCGGGCGATCCTTGGCGACCCGTCGCCGTGGGACCCGCTGGACCTGCCGTGGGATGAGATGCAGGACTCGCCGGGGGTGCCCCGCGATCGCGACGCGCGGCCCTCGCTCGACGCTGTGCTCGAGCTGCGCCGCGACCGGATGTCCACTGTGCGCCAGGTCGTCGAGGGCCTGACCGATGCATCGCTGGACGGGCACACCGAGCCGGTCGAGGGCCCCGGCTGGCCGCAGCCGCGCAGCTACCCCGTGCGCGAGTGCCTGCTGATCATCCTCAACGAGGAATGGGAGCACCGGCTGTACGCCGAGCGAGACCTGGCCGCCGCCCTGGAAGCGCGCACCTGAGGCGCTGCCACCGGGTGCCGCCGAGAATGCCGCTGCGAGGCCGGGCGCTCCCTGGCAGCGCGCTGCGGTGATGTACCTAGCGTAAACCACTTTGCCGGCTTGCCTGATCACAGATTTCGTTATACCTTAATTTGATGATGAGTCTGGCGAAAAACCTCTCGGTGACGTCCGCTGTCGAGGACTACGCCAAGACGATCTTCAAGCTGCAGAACGATGAGCCGGGCCTGCAGGCGGTCACTACCACCGCACTGGCCGCTCGGCTGAAGGTCAGCCCGTCCTCAGCGTCAGGGATGATTCGGAGACTGAGCGAACTGGGCTTAGTCACCTATGCCCCCTACCACGGGGTGCGGCTGACCGAGACCGGGCGGCGGGTAGCGCTGGACGTGCTGCGCCGCCACCGCCTGCTGGAGTCCTTCCTGGTCGAGGTGCTCGGGCTGGGCTGGGACCAGGTGCACGACGAGGCCGAGGTGCTCGAGCATGCGCTGTCCGAGCGGCTTGAGGAGCTGATCGCTGCCAGGCTCGGTGACCCTGTCCGCGATCCGCACGGAGATCCGATCCCGACCCGCGACGGGCGCATCCTGGCCCCGCCCGCCCGGCGGCTGGACACCCTGGCTCCCGGGGATAGCGGGGTGCTGGTGCGGGTTTCCGATGCTGACCCGGCCATCCTGCGCTATCTGACCGCCCAGGGCATCCGCCTCGGCCAGCCTGTCGAGGTCCTGGAACGGGAGCCGTTCGGCGGCCCGCTGGTTGTGCGCATCGGGGCCAGCGCGCATTCCTTCGGCGGCACGCTCGCTGCCGCGCTCTGGATCGGGGCTGAGAGCGAGGCTGCCCCGTGAGCCTCCGGCAGTCGTCGGGGCGGCATGCGCGGTCGGCCGGCCCCGGCCAGGCAGCACGCTCCGCAGGCTGCGGGCCGGGGCCGCGAGCCGGCGCCAGGGGTCGTCCCGATGAAGCCATTTGACCGCACGCCCGTGCCCGTGGCCCCCGGGGCGGGTGACGGCGCGGCCGTCGGGATGCCAGGGACGGCAGCCGGGGTTCCGAGCGCGCTCGAGCAACTGCTGAGCCAGGGCCGGGTGCGGGCGACGCTTGCGATGCTCGGCCCGGCGTTCGTCGCCTCGATCGCCTACGTCGACCCCGGTAACTTCGCCACTAACGTCCAGGGCGGCGCGGAGTTCGGGTACCTGCTGCTGTGGGTGGTGCTGGCCGCGAACCTCGTCGCGATGCTGATCCAGTACCTGTCGGCCAAGCTGGGCATCGCGACCGGCCGCAACCTGGCCGAGAATTTCCGCGCGCACTATCCGCGGCCGCTGGCCTGGGGCATGTGGGTACAGGCCGAGATCGTGGCGATGTCCACTGACATCGCCGAGTTCCTCGGCGGCGCGATCGGCCTGAACCTGCTCTTCGGGGTGCCGCTGTTTCCGGCTGGCCTGATGACGGGCGCTATCGCATTCGGGATCCTGGGACTGCACAGGTTCGGTTTCCGCCGATTCGAGCTGGCGATCACCGGCCTGCTGGGAATCATCTTCCTCGGCTTCCTCTACGAGACGCTGCGCATCGGCCCCTCCGTGCACGGCTCGCTCACCGGGCTGATCCCCAGGTTGGACGGCATCAGCTCGATCTACCTCGCGGTCGGGATCATCGGCGCCACCATCATGCCGCACGTGATCTACCTGCACTCCGCGCTGACCCAGAACCGGGTGCCGTGCCGGGACGACCGCGAGCGCAACCGCGTGCTGCGCTTCGAGCGCACAGACGTGATCATCGCCCTGGGGCTCGCGGGCCTGGTCAACATGGCGATGCTCGCGGTGGCCGCCAGGCTCTTCCACACCCCCGCCCTCGCGGGCCTGAGCACATTGCCGCAGGCACACTTCGAGCTGGGGCGCCTGGTCGGCGGCACCGCGGCGCTCGCATTCGCGGTCGCGCTGCTCGCCTCCGGCGCGTCTTCCTCCAGCGTCGGCACCTACGCCGGCCAGGTCGTCATGGCCGGTTTCGTCAACCTCCGCATCCCGCTCTTCGTCCGCCGCGCTCTTACGATGACCCCCGCGCTGGTCATCATCGCGATGGGAGTGAACCTGACCGAGGCGCTGGTGCTCAGCCAGGTGGTGCTGTCCTTCGGCATCCCGCTCGCCCTGATACCTCTGGTGCTGCTCACCTGCCGTCGCGACGTCATGGGCGTCCAGGTCAACAGGCGCATGACCACCGTCTTCGCCTGGAGCTGCACCGTCATGATCGTTGGGATGAACGTCTTCCTGCTCTACCAGCAGTTCTTCCTCAGCTGAACAGGGCCTGATCGACTCCCGCAGCCTAG
>JBKQSL010000364.1:0-7998 GCA_052143655.1 Streptosporangiaceae bacterium
CGGCGGTGCCGCTGGCCTGGCGGCCGCTGGTGGAGCAGCGGGCCAATCCGGGGATCGAGCCAGTCCAGTTCGCGCTCGCCGGCATGAATGCCCACATCAACCACGACCTGCCGCTGGCGGTAGTCAGCACCTGCACCGCCCTGGCTACCTCCCCCGATGCCGGGGCGCATTTCGCCGACTACCAGAAGGTGGACCAGTTGCTGGACGCGGCTGAGCAGTCGGTCCGGCAGTCTTTCGAATCCGCGCCCGAACTCGCCGTCGACCACCACCTGAGCGCAGTCAGCAACCTGATCGCCAACTGGACCATCAACTCCGCCCGCGATCTCGCCTGGAACAACTGCCTGCTGCTGTGGGCGGTGCGCGACAACCCAGTTGCGCGCGGGCTCCTGGCCGGCAGCCTGGCGGCCTCGGCAGCCCTCACCAGCCGCCTGCTGCTCGTCACAGTCTGAGGCCGCTGACTGCCACGCATGCTCGCTGGCTTTTCTGCACTGCATGCTCGATGTGCCAGTAACGGGCAGCCCAGGGCCACGCGGCGCAGCCACTGCCAGCTCAGTCCCGGACGAGGACCACGCGCGGGCCAGACTCGGCAGAGGCGGTCCAGGCTGCGGCGGCGCCTGAGAGCGGGAAGGTCCGAAACGGCACCTGGATCGAGCGGTCGGCGATCAGCTCCATGTAAGCCGGGATCTGGGCCTTGATGTCGGCTGCGGCGACTGAGCCGGCCCCGCTGCCGGAGATCGTCACCTTCCTGCTGCGCAGCAGCGAGGAGGGCACAGCAGCCTCGGCCCCGGCGAGCGAGCCGATCTGGACGTACTTGATGTCGGCGCTGTCCTCGCTGAACCCGCGGCGGCCGAGAGCGCGGAAGGCGGTCTCGGCAACGGGCCCCCACACGAAGTCGAGCACGAGGCCGGGCGCCGCACCGTCGAGCACGCGGGCGAGCGCGTCGGCGTCGGCGTCCCGGTCGCCGGTGAGGGCAGCGGTCTGCGCGCCCGCCGCTGCGGCGCGGTCCAGGCCGGACGGGCTCCGCCCGGCGCCGACGACGCGGCCGGCGCCGAGCAGCCTGGCATTCTGCGCGGCGAGGAAGCCGGATATCCCGGGATCAGCACCGTGCCGGGCGTCCCGGCCTCGGCCTGGCAGGCTGTCAGAGGCAGCCAGGACGCCATGCCCGGGTTGACCCCCGCGGCAACGGCCTCGGGCCGCGCCCCGTCCGGGAGCGGGAAGCGCATCGCGTCGGGTGAGGCGATGCGCTCGGCGAAGGTCCCGTAGGGCGGCGGAGCCGATGCGGTGAACACCAGCTCGCCGTCAGCCGTGCGCGCCACCGCGTTCAGACCAGGGATCACCGGGAAGATCCCGCCGCTGCCGTAATGCCGGCCGGTCGCCACCGACCGGGTGACCTGGTGGATGCCCGCCGCCACCAGCTCCACGATCTGGCTTCTCTCGCCGGCCGGCGGCTCATCGAAGTCGCCGTAGACAGGAACGGAGTCTGCCGAGTGCAGGACCGCCGCCTTCATCCGCGCCTCCTCTTTAACGTTGTTAAGTCGATGTCAGCAGATTGCCTTAACGTCATCAGGCGCCAGGAAAGCACGTTCGAGAACCTCATCCGCCAGGGCTTCGCGCTCGACGACGCCGTGCGCAGCCTCATGCTGCTGCACCACTTCACCATCGGCTTCTGCATCGAGGAGCAGGCTGTCGTCCAGATGACCGAGTCCGGGGACGACAGCTACTCCCTCGACCGCCGCGCCGAGCTCATCGGCCCGGAAGCCGCGCCACTCGCCGCCGAGGCCGGCCGGATACTGTTCGGCGACCCGGACACCCGCTTCACCGAGCTCGCCGGCCTCCTGCTGGACACCGTCAGCCGGATGCGACCAGCCAGACCGTGACTACACCGGCTTACCCGGCTTCACCCTTGCCTCGCTGCTGCGGGCTTCCGCCGCACGATGGCCTGACCGGCCGGGCGCCCGTCGCTACCCGGCCTATGGCGTGCGGCCGCGACAGCCACTAGTGTCCCCGTTACCCGCGAGAAGGGCCAGGGGATGCGACGGGACGCCAGCGACAGGAACGCCGTCCGGAACTATGCCGGGAAGATCCGGGACACGCTGGGTGACCCGCGCCTTGCGGATGTGATCGAGCGCGCGGCCGCGCAGGTGCCAGGAGATGAGCCCCCGCGAGAAAAGATCGCCGCGCTCCTCTCCCCGGACATCGACGCGATGGTGTCCTCGGGGGGCGAGCCGCAGGGCGTTCCCTACCTCTCCCGCGCCCCGCTCGTGAGCATGGTGCAGAGCCATATCGAAGAGGCGCTGGGCGACGCGGGGGTCCCGGACCCGGACGAGCACTCCAGCTTGTGGTCCAGGCTCGTCCATTCAGTCGAGCGTGACCTGCATATCGCACCGGGCTCGTTCACGCCGGACGATCCCGACTGGTACGTCTTCATCGCGAAGGGCGTCCTCGAACGCCTCGCCGACGGCAACGCGCCATTCAACGGGACGCCTGCCGAATACGGCAACGTGGCCGACGACGCCCGGCTGGTAGTGGTCGGCGACTGGGGCACGGCCCTGCCGCGGGCGCGCGACGTCGCAGCCCGGATGCAGGAAAAGATCGGCGAGGCGCTTGCCGCCGGCCGCCAGGTGCATGTCATTCACCTCGGCGACATCTATTACTCGGGGCTGGAGACCGAGGACCAGCGGCGGTTCCTCGACCTGTGGCCGGTCACGCAGGAACAGGCCGATGCGGGCGTGACTTCCTGGTCGCTCAACGGCAACCATGACATGTACAGCGGCGGATTCGGCTACTTCGGCACCGTCCTGGGCGATCCCCGCTTCCGGTACCAGCGATCACCCGACGGCAAGCCGACCAGTTTCTTCCGGCTGCGCTCGCCATCCTGGGACTTCGTCGGCCTTGATACCTCCTGGGACACCGATGTCACCTCAGCCGGGCAGGTGGCGGTCCTGCAGGATCCGCAGGGCAGCTACGTCGCCGCCGCCGCCGGGTCAGCGCGCAAGCTCGTCCTGTTCAGCCATCATCAGCTCGTGTCCTTCTACGACAAGTCCGATATCGGCAGCACGCTCCCGGCCAGGCTCGCGCCGGTCCTGAGCGGCAATCGCGTCACGGCATGGTGGTGGGGACACGAGCACCGGGCGATCACCTACGAGGCAGCGGGCGGCGTCCGCTACCCGCGGTGCCTGGGCAACGGCAGCGTCCCCGTCCTGCCCGACCCCGACCCGCCGCCGGGCAGCGAGCCAGTCATCACCTGGCACAGCACGCGCACGGTGCGGGAAGACGGCCAGCACCGGACCCGGTTCGGGTTCGCGGTACTCGACCTGCAGCCTGACCGGATCGAGGCCGCATACGTGGACGACGACGGGCACGTCCCGCACGCCGAGACGATTACCTAGGCGGCAACGCGGCACGGCTGGCCCTGGCCCGGCTGCGCCAGTCACGGCTGATCGGGGAACTCGGCGGCCCCGCGGTCATCCTCGGCAACTCGATGGCCGCCGGGTCCGCCGTGCTCGTCGCGGCCCAGCGCCCCGGCCTCGTGCTGGTCGGCCCGTCCGTCCGCAATCCCCAGGCGAGCACGGTCCAGCGTCTTCTGCTGCGCGCGGCCATGGCCCGGCCGTGGGCGGCTCTGTCCTGGAAGGCGTACCTGCCGAAGCTGTACGCGGGCCGACGGCCCGCCGGCTTCGGCGACTACCGCGATCTGATCGTGGCAAGCATTCGCCGGCCGGGATATGCGCGAGCGTTCTCCCTGACCACGCGCACGAGCCACGCATCAGCGCAGGCGCGGCCGGCCGGGTCAGGGCACCCGCCCTGGTCGTGATGGGCGAGCAGGACCCCGACTTCCCGAACCCGGCGGAGGAAGCAGGCTGGATCGCGCGCACCATGCGAGGGCAGGCGCCCTATACCACCTGAACGCCGGATCGGCCGGGGAACTGCGGGAGGGATGTGGCTCGCGCTGGCGTGAGTCCCCGTCGCAGCGGGACGCCGGCCGGGCAGGCCCGCTCCCCGCCGGCTATCGTGCGCGTGCCAGCTAGCCGCGAATACCCGGAAGGCGTGAGGATGAGCACCGGCAAGCCTGAGGTTGACTTCCCCGGCGGCGAGCCGCCGGCCACCCTGCAGATCACCGATATCTGGGAGGGGCAGGGCGCCGCGGCCAAGCCGGGTGCCACCGTCGAGGTGCACTATGTCGGGGTCGCGTTCTCCAGCGGCGAGGAGTTCGACTCCAGCTGGGACCGCGGCGAGCCGCTGGCGTTCCAGCTTGGCGCGGGCAGGGTCATCGCCGGCTGGGATCAGGGCATCGCGGGGATGCGGGTCGGCGGCCGCCGGCAGCTGACCATTCCGGCGGCCCTGGCCTACGGCGACCGTGGCGCGGGCAGCGTCATCGGACCGGGCGAGACGCTGATTTTCGTCTGCGACCTGGTCTCGGCCTGACCTTCGGCATGCTGCGCCGTCCCTCGCAGCGCAGCAGCGTGCCGGTTCGCGAGCTGGCTTCCCGCATCGTGGAGCAGACGGCGTCGCGCGGAAGGCCCGGCACAGCAGTGCCCTGATTCCTCTGCGCCGCCGGGGTGATCTCCGCCCTGAGCTGGGCCTGGCAGCGACTGGCGACCTCTCGACAGCAGCGCCCGCCAGACAGTGGCGGGTCAGCTCAGCCGTACTACAGCGCTGACCACCAGATAGGCGCCCAGGAGCAGGGCAACGCCGGCCATGAGCTGCAGCGCGTGGCCCGTGAGCCACTCCTGGAAGTGCTTGAGCGCCGCCTTGGTGGCCTCCGGGCGCAGCTCCAGGAAAGCGTAGGGAACGATGATCAGCGCGAAGTCGATGATCACGAAGATGATGACTGCGGTGACCTGGGTCGCGGTGGACGATTTGCCGGTGACCAGCTGGTGCAGCGCGGTGAGGTAGCTGGCGCCGGGGATCCCGATCAGCACCCCGACGAGCATGGCCAGGCCGAGCCGGGGCTCGCTGAGCACCCGCTGCGCCCAGCCGTCCTTCTTCTCGCGCTTCTCCGGCTGCCCGCCCTCCGCCAGGACAGGTGCCCGCCGCCGGCCATGCAGCCGCCCGGTGGCCAGCAGGGCTCCCACGGCGACCAGCAGCAGGCCGATCACCAGATCGACTCCCGCGCTGACCGAGCGCTGCGAGTTGACGGCATCGGCATGCAAGACGAGCACGTCCACCAGCCCGATTGCCACAGCCACAGTCATGCCGCCCAGCAGGACGCACAGGAACATCGCCCGGGGCCGCCGGTTGTC
The DNA here is from genome assembly GCA_052143655.1 of Streptosporangiaceae bacterium. Taxonomy (GTDB): domain Bacteria; phylum Actinomycetota; class Actinomycetes; order Streptosporangiales; family Streptosporangiaceae; genus CAVSUR01. The sequence continues at coordinate 5,241 of JBKQSL010000364.1, forward strand.
GGCCAGCAGCAGGTCGATGGCCAGCAGCTTGGGGTTCAGCGCCGCGGTGAGGGCCAGCGCGAAGAACTCGGCGCTCATCGCGGTACTGCCGTCATTGTCGCAGGCCGCCGTTTCACGCGCGCCCTGCCAGCTTTGGCTGGGCGGGCGCAGCCGACCCAGGCCGGCTACCAGCACGGTGCGCAGCGCCTGCCGGACGAACCGGACGAGCGTGCCGAACATGGCGGCGGCATCCGGGCTTGCCGCTTTGTGCAGGTAGATACTCCGGAAGAGCAGCAGGCCGGCCGCCGCCGGTGTCAGGCATAGTCACCTCCGGCAAACCGCGGGGAAGCGAGGTTTGCCCTCCAGCCGTCGCATCACTGCGTCGTGCGGCGTCGCAGCCGGCCTCTGCGGGCGCAACGTGATGCCAGCCTCTTCGGCCGCGCGATGATGCGCCTCACCCGGCCGGGGTGAGTTGGGCTTTACCGGCCAAAACGGATAGCCGTTCGCAGCAGCCGCGGTCTGCTCGCTGATGAAGCTCCCGCCACTCATGCCTGACCTGCCAGAAGCGCGGGCTCTGAGCTGCGAGCTGCCGCCGTCTTGCGCCAGCTACCAGTCGAGGGGGCTGCCGCCTTCCGCCGCCAGGCGTGCCGCCGCGATCCCGGCTGTGGCATGCTGGCGAGCGACCTCGTCGAGATAGGAAAGCGCGTAGCGCGGGCATTACCAGGAGGGACGGCCAAGGGACGGAGGTTCCAGGCGTGGACATGTCAGCAGTCCTGGCCGGCGCTGAGGATCGGCTCATCGACGAAGTGGTTGCCGCACTCGGCCAACGCCATCGCGCGCGCTATGAGGCATCCGGCGAGCAGGAGTGCCGCCGGTACGTGCGGGATGTGCTCGACCTTGTCGTCCGGTGCGTGCATGAGGGCCGCGTTGAGCCGATCATCGCGTCGTCCGAGCAAGCCGCGGCGGCCGGCTTTGCGGCCGGCTTCGACATTGCCGAGGCCCAGGATGCCGTCAACGTTCTGGAAGAGGTGCTGTGGCGCGAGGTAGCCGCCACCCTCGCTGGCGACCAGCGGATCGAGGCGCTCGGGCACCTGAACGCCGTCCTGAGGGCAGGGAAAGACGCGCTGGCCCGAACCTATGTGACCCTGGCCAGCCGGGGATCTGGTCAGCCGGGCAAGGAGCCAGCAGCGCAGCCACGAGGTGGCGGGGCAGGCACTGGGAGCGCGGCCGCTGGCCCGGCAGGCGCCCTCGTCCGGACTGAAATCCTCGGGCAAGTTGGCGTCATCACCCTTGACGACCAGCGCAGGCGCAACGTCCTGAGTGCCCAGATGTCCAACGGTATCGTCGCCGCACTCGGGAGCCTGCGAGCTCAGGGCACGCGCGCCGTTGTGCTCCGCGCCGCAGCGGGACTGCGCGTCTGGTCCGCCGGCCATGACATAAACGAACTTCCCCGTGGCAAGCGCGACCCGCTGGCCTACAACGATCCCCTCGAGCAACTGCTCCGCGCGGTCCGCACCTTCCCGGGCCCGGTCGTCGCTATGGTGCACGGCTCGGTGTGGGGCGGAGCATTCGACCTGGTACTCAGCTGTGACATGATCATCGCGGACGAGACGGCGACGTTCGCCATCACTCCCGCGAACCTGGGACTGCCGTACAACACCACCGGGCTGCTCCACGCTTCCGGGCGGCTGCCCGTCAATCTCCTCAAGGAAATGTTCTTCACCGCCGCGCAGGTCGACGCCCAGAAGGCAAGGGAATGGCTGGTGATCAACCACCTGGTGGGGTCGGCCGAGCTCGAGCGGTACACCCTCGATCTGGCCGCGACAATGGCGTCGAAGTCGCCTCTGGCCATAACGGTCGTCAAGGAACAGCTCCGCGTCCTCACGGACTACCAGCCCATTTCGGCGCAGGTGTACGAACGCGTCCAGGGACTGCGCCGGGAGGCCTACGACAGCAGCGACTATCTCGAGGGTCTCAAGGCCTTCGCCGAGAAACGCCAGCCGATCTTCCGGGGCGACTGACGCCATCCTGGACCTGTGTCTGGCACGCGCACTACCGCGCCCGGCTGGGCGAGGACGAGGTCTCCGGCGACCGGCTGTTCGACCCGGCGAGGCTGCGCCCGCCGATCTGGCCTCAGGAGGTGCCGGAGACGAAGGTCGGGAAGAACCGGCTCCACCTCGACCTCTGCCCCACCAGCCGCGATAACGCGCTGCCGCTGGAGCGGCGGAGTCGCAAATCCAGGACTCGGCGGACGATGTCGGTTCAGGCGTCACCGGTGGTGTCGTCGCCGGGCTGGACGTCCAGCGTCACCGCGTCAGCGTCGGGGCGGGGAACTGCCCGCCGGCCGCTCGCCGTCTGCCAGTAGGTCTCCTTGCCTAGCAGCGACTCACCGAACCGGTCAAACTCAGCGATAACCTTCTGCGTCGCCGCGCTCACGGCCTCGCGAGTCCGTTCGCCCAGCTCCTCCAGCTGGCGGGACACCTCACGCTGGATATGGGCGGCAACCTCATCCTTCGCCAGGTCCTGCAGTTCTCTCTTCGCCTCGCGGACCGCACTGCGAAGATCCTTGGTGGCGGCGTGCGCTTCGCGGATCATCTCGCGGCATTCACCGACCGCCGCTTCCAGCCGGTCGAGTTCGCTCACAGCAGCCTCCTCGCTCATCGGCTGGGCCGGGGTCGTTTCCCAGTCTCGGCCAGTCATCGATTCGAGCGCAACGCCACGATATCGCCGAGGCGATCGATGCAGACCCCGTCTCCCGCAGGGCCACGATTGACAGCGG
>JBKQSL010000365.1:0-26934 GCA_052143655.1 Streptosporangiaceae bacterium
GGGGTGCCTGCCCGCCGCCGGATCCTGGCCACCCCGTCATGCGCGGCCCCGCCGCCGGGCTTGGCCACGATGACCAGCCCGCGGGCCGCGGCCCCCGGGCCGGCCCGGGGCCCGCCACCGCGGCTGCTGCCGGGGCCGCGGCTGCGCGGCTGCGGGGGGGAACCGTCGGCGGCCGGCCGGCTCGGCGGCCTCACAGCCGGTCCGCCTCCTGGCCGTCCAGCTGAGCGCGCAGTGCAGCGATCGCGTCGGCGGCGGTACCGGTGCTGGTGAACCCGGCGGCCCGGGGATGACCGCCGCCGCCGAGGGCCACGCAGGCCCGGCCTACGTCCAGCCGGCCCTTGGACCGGGCCGATACCTGCCAGCTGCCGTCGTCGGACTCCTTGAGCACCACGGCGACCTCGGCCTCGTCGGTCCGGCGCACCACGTCGATCACCGGCTCGGTGACGTCCAGCGGGAGCTCGCCCGCCGCCCGGTCACGCCGGGTGACAGTGGTCCAGACCAGGCCGCAGCCGCCGGCCGCGGCCGGCTCGAGCACGGCCCGCGCCAGCGCGGCCGCGAGCATGCCCAGGTACCCGAACGGGGCCCGGTCCCACAGCTCATGGGACACCGTCCCCGGATCGATGCCGGTGGCCAGCAGCCGGGCCGCCATCTGGTGCGCGCCCGGCGAGGTCGCCGAGTACTTGAACGAGCCGGTGTCGGTCACCAGGCCCGCGTACAGGTTCAGCGCGATCGGCGGGGACAGCGGGACGCCGAGCCTGCGGATCAGCTCGTCCGCCAGCACGGCGGTGGCCGCCGCCGCCGGGTCGACCAGCGGCACGGTGCCGAAGCCCGCGTTGGACGCATGATGATCGAGGACGATCAGCTCGGCGGCCCGGGCGGCGCACGGTTCCAGCAGGCCCAGCCGGTCCGCGCTGGCCGCGTCGAACGTGACCATGACCTCGGGCCGCTGCGGGTACCGTCCCGGCGGGCTGAGCAGCTCGGTACCGGGCAGGAAGCGCAGGATCTTCGGCACCTCGAACGGCGCGTCCCCGAACGAGGCGATCACCGCCGGCGGCCGGCCCGGCCGCGACCGCAGCGCATGCGCCACGGCCAGCATCGAGCCGAGCGCGTCAGCATCCGGCCGGATGTGGCACGCCAGGCAGACCTCCGTGGCCTCCGCCAGTATCTTGACGGCGCCTGCCCAGTCAGCCTCAGTTCCGGGCAAGGGCTGCTCTGTCACGATGGCGAGTATCCCGTGCCGCCATCGCGGCCGGCAGAGGTTTGGCCGAGTCCGCCCGGAACGGTGCGCGGCAGCTCAGCGAGCGTTCCGGAACCGTCACCTTCGGCGCGCCCGTCGTCACCAGGGGCGTCGGCGGCCTGGCGAGCAGGCTCCCGGTAGGGGTCCGGATCGCCGGCCGGCTGTGCCCCCTCCCGGGCGGCAGCCACCGCGGCGTCCGCGGCGCGAGCCCGGACGACCAGGTCCTCGATGGTGCGCGCGGTGTCCGGGACGGTGTCGAGCTGGAAGGTGATGGACGGGGTGTGCTTCAGGCCGGTCTGGCGGCCGACCTCGGACCGGATCACCCCGGTGGCGCTGGCCAGCGCCACCGCCGTGCCGTCCTGCTCCTCCGGCGAGCCGTAGACGGTGTAGAACACCGTCGCGTCGCGCAGGTCGCCGGTAATCCTGGCCTCGGTCACCGTGACGAACCCCAGCCGCGGGTCCTTGATCCGGCGTTCCAGCATCTCCGCGACGATCTGGGCGATGCGCTCGCCGAGCCTGCGGGCCCTGGCGTGATCCATAACTGGTCACTCCCCTTCGTCGGTATACAGCCGCTGGCACGCGGACAGCAGCTCGACCTCCGGGCAGGAGGCAACATAGCGCTCGCACGCCGTCAGCGCCTGCTCGGCGTGCGCCGCCGTGGCCGAGACCACCGCCACCCCGATCTCGGTCCTGCGGTGCAGGTCGAGATGGCCGGTTTCGGCCACGGCGGCACCAGGAAACCGCCGGTGCACTTGCGCGATCAGCGGCCTGACGACGGCGCGCTTCTGCTTCAGCGACCTGACGTCGCCGAGCAGCACGTCCAGCGTCAGGGCCCCCACATACACGCAAGCTCCTCGGTACCGGTGCTCAGGCGCGTGGCTTCTCCCGCATCTCGAACGTCTCGATCACGTCACCGATATGGATGTCGTTGTAGCCGATGCCGATGCCGCACTCGAAGCCCTCGCGGACCTCGGTGACATCGTCCTTGAACCGGCGCAGCGACTCCACGGTGAGGTTGTCGGAGATCACCACCCCGTCGCGGACCAGCCGCGCCTTGCTGTTGCGGGTGATGGTGCCCGACCGGATGATCGAGCCCGCCACGCTGCCGACCCGCGGCACCCGGAAGACCTCCCGGATCTCGGCCGTGCCCAGCTGCGCTTCCTCGAAGACCGGCTTGAGCATGCCCTTGAGGGCGGCCTCGACTTCCTCGATCGCCTGGTAGATGACCGAGTAGTAGCGGATGTCCACGCCCTCGCGCTGGGCCAGCTCGCCGGCCCGGCCCGCAGGCCGGACGTTGAAGCCGATGATCACGGCGTCCGAGGCGATCGCCAGGTTCACGTCGTCCTGGGTGATGGCGCCGACACCGCGGCCGATGACCCGCAGCACGACCTCCTCGCCCACGTCGATCTTGAGCAGCGCGTCTTCCAGCGCTTCCACCGAGCCGGAGACGTCGCCCTTGATGATGAGCAGCAGTTCCTGCCGCTCGCCGGACTTGAGCGCCGACTCCAGGTCCTCCAGCGTGACCCGGGGGCGCCGCTGGGCGAACATCGCGCTGCGCTCGCGCGCCTCGCGCCGCTCGGCGATCTGCCGCGCCACCCGGTCGTCGTCAACCACCAGGAAGCTGTCGCCGGCTCCCGGCACGGCGGTCAGGCCGAGCACCTGCACCGGCCGCGACGGCGGCGCATCGTCGACTGGGTCGCCGTTCTCGTCCAGCATCGCGCGGACCCGCCCGTGCGCCTCGCCGCAGACGATCGAGTCCCCGACCCGCAGCGTGCCGCGCTGCACCAGCACGGTCGCCACCGGGCCGCGGCCCTTGTCCAGGTGCGCCTCGATGGCCACGCCCTGCGCCTGCTGGTGGGGGTTGGCACGCAGGTCCAGCTCCGCGTCAGCGGTGAGGACGATGGCCTCCAGCAGCGCCTCGATGCCGGTGCCGTTGCGCGCCGAGACGTCGACGAACAGCGACTGGCCGCCGAACTCCTCGGCCACCAGGCCGTACTCGGTCAGCTGGGCGCGCACCCGCTGCGGGTCGGCGCCCTCCTTGTCGACCTTGTTGACCGCGACGACGATCGGCACGCCGGCCGCCTGGGCGTGGTTCAGCGCCTCAGTGGTCTGCGGCTTCACCCCGTCGTCGGCCGCGACCACCAGCACGACCAGGTCGGTCGTCTCGGCACCGCGGGCGCGCATGGCCGTGAAGGCCTCGTGACCGGGGGTGTCGATGAAGGTGATCTTGCGGTCCTGGCCGTCCACCACGGTGTCGACCTGGTAGGCGCCGATGTGCTGGGTGATGCCGCCGGCTTCCTTCGCAACCATGTTGGTGTGCCGGATGGCGTCCAGCAGCTTGGTCTTGCCGTGGTCGACGTGGCCCATCACGGTGACCACCGGCGGCCGCGCGACCAGGTCGGACTCGTCGCCCTCGTCCTCGCCGAACTCGATGTCGAAGGTCTCCAGCAGCTCGCGGTCTTCCTCCTCCGGCGAGACCACCTGGACCGTGTAGTTCAGCTCGGCACCGAGCAGCTGGAGCGTCTCGTCGTTCACCGACTGGGTCGCCGTCACCATCTCGCCGAGATGGAACAGGACCTGCACCAGCGAGGCTGGGTTGACCCCGATCTTGTCGGCGAAGTCGCTCAGCGACGCACCCCGCGACAGCCGGATGACCTGGCCGTTACCGCGCGGTATCTGCACGCCGCCGATCGACGGCGCCTGCATGTTGTCGAACTCCTGGCGCCGCTGCTTCTTCGACTTCCGGCCGCGCGACGGCCGTCCGCCGGGCCGCCCGAAGGCGCCCTGGGTGCCGCTGCGGCCGCGACCGCCGCCGCCGGGACGCGCCGGGCCCATGCCCGGGCGCTGCCCGCCGCCGCCGCCGCCACCGCCACCACCGCCACCGCGCGGGCCGCCGAAGCCGCCACCGCCGCCGGGGCCACCGCGGCCGCCACCGGGCCGGGTGCCGCCACCGCCGCCGGGACGTCCGCCCGGGCCGCTGGCGCCGCCGGGACGGCCGCCGACCGGACGGGGCGGCATGTTGCTGGGACTCGGCCGCGGGCCGCCGGGCCGCGGGCCGCCGGGCCGGGCCATGTCGCCGGGGCGGCCGGCCGGCCGGGGGCCGCCAGGCGCGGGCGGCCGGCCCGTGCTCTGGCCGGGACCGGACGGGGCACCGCCTGCAGGCTGGCCGGGCCGCGGGCCGCGAGGCGCCGAGCCCATGCCCGTCGGGGTCGAGCTGAACGGGTTGTTACCCGGCCGCGGGCCGGGCCGCGGCGCGCCGGGCCGCGGGCCGTGGGTGGCACCGGAGCCACCTGGCCGGGGTGCGGCCGCTGGCCGCGGTGCCGTCGCGGGCCGGGGCCGGTCGGAGCGCTCCCTAGGTGCCTGCGGAGCGGTACCGGACGCCGGGAACGGCACGGCCGGAGCCGGGCGGGCAGCTGCCGCGTCCGGGCCGTCGGCGGCCGGCTGGGCCGGCGCAGGCGCCTGCGGAGCCGGAGGCGCCTGCGGAGCCGGAGGCGCCTGCGGAGCCTGAGGCGCCTGCGCGACCGGGCCTGCGGCCGGCTCTGGCTCACGCGGGCCGGAACCCGGCCGCTCGGCGACCGGAGCCGCCGCGCTGCCGTCAGCCGCGCTGCCGCCAGCTGCCCTGCCGTCGGCGGGCGGTGCCGAGGCCGGCGCCGCGGCGTGGCCGTTGGCCGCGCGCGGGCTGGCCGCAGCAGGCTGGCCAGTCCCGGCGGGCGCCTTGGCCTGCCGGGACTGGCCGGAGAATTCTTCCTTGAGCTTGCGCACTACCGGCGCCTCGATCGTCGAGGACGCTGATCGTACGAACTCGCCCATTTCCTGGAGCCTGGCCATCACGGCCTTGCTCTCTACGCCGAACTCCTTCGCGAGTTCGTAAACCCGGACTTTCGCCACTGCGCTCCCTCTACTCGGCCCGGCGGGGACCGGGCCAGTCAGCCGGGCGGGGCAGCGCGTGCTCCGTCCGGCGTCAGCCTTCGCTGTTCATCGCCGCATGCTCATCGGGCGCTCATTGCCATCTCAACCTGCCTTCTCCGGCGCGCACTGCGGTGCGCGCCCCGGTCCCGGCCCGCCGCGTCCCGGCAGCCCGCTGCCCGGATGCGACTTCGCGAGATACTCCGCGAGCCTGCCGGAGCCAGCCGATCCCGGCAGGCGCAACGCCCGCCCGATCGCCCGGCGGCGCTGGGCCCGCTCCAAGCATCCCTGACTGGGATGCAGGTATGCACCCCGGCCAGGCATTCGCGCCGCAGGATCGGGGACGATCTCGTCCCCGGCCGCTACGACGCGAAGCAAGTCGGACTTGGCGGCACGAGCCCCGCATCCCACGCACGTGCGTATGACGACAGGCACGCCGACTACGGGAGTTCGCACAGCCACTTCCCAAATAGCTTACCGTGCCCGGCCGCCGTCGGCACCGGGCAGTGCCTATCCCGGGCCCGCAGTGCCCCCGGCCGGGCCGGATCCGCCGGGCCGGCACCGCTTCCGGCCAGCTGCCCGCGGTCCCGGCCGGCCGGCCAGGTCGGGCCGGCTAGGTCGCGGCAGAGCCGGCGTCGGCTTCCCGCGGCGGGGCGGGTGCCCCGGCCGGGACGGCGTCCTCGGTGTCCGGCCGGATGTCGATGCGCCAGCCGGTCAGCCGCGCGGCGAGCCGCACGTTCTGCCCGTCCTTGCCGATCGCCAGCGAGAACTGGTAGTCGGGGACGATCACCTGCGCGGACCTGGCCTGCGCGTCGACGACGTTCACCTTGGTCACCCGGGCAGGCGAGAGGGCGTGCGCGACGAACTCTGCGGGCTCCGGCGAATAGTCGACGATGTCGATCTTCTCGCCGTGCAGTTCGGTCATCACGTTGCGGACCCGGCTGCCCATCGGCCCGATGCAGGCGCCCTTGGCGTTCACGCCCGGCTGGTGCGAGATCACGGCGATCTTGCTGCGGTGCCCGGCCTCCCGGGCGATCGCGGCGATCTCGACCGCACCCGAGGCGATTTCCGGCACTTCCAAGGCGAAGAGCTTGCGCACGAGGTTCGGGTGCGTGCGCGACAGGGTCACAGAGGGACCGCGATAGCCCTTGCGCACGTGCAGGACGTAGCAGCGCAGCCGCTCGCCGTGCACATACCGCTCACCGGGCACCTGCTCGCTCGGCGGCAGCACCGCCTCGATCTTGCCGAGGTCGACGAGCACCGCCCGCGGATCGCGGCCCTGCTGGATCACTCCGGCCACGATGTCGCCCTCCCGGCCGGCGTACTCGCCGAAGGTGAGCTCGTCCTCGGCGTCGCGCAGCCGCTGCAGGATGACCTGCCGGGCGGTAGTCGCCGCGATCCGGCCGAAACCCTCCGGGGTGTCGTCATACTCCCCGGCCGGCTGCCCGTCCGGGCCGATCTCGGTTACCCGCACCGTGACGTGGCCGGTGCTGCGGTTCACCTCGACCCGGGCAGGCGCCGTCGTCGCGCTGCTGCGGTGATAGGCCACCAGCAGCGCGTCCTCGATGGCCTTGACGGCCAGCTCCATCGAGATGTCCTTCTCGGACTCCAGGCTCCGCAGGACGTTCAGGTCAATGTCCATCGGGGACCTCCTTCGCTGCGTCCTCGCCCGCGAGGTCGGCCAGCGCGCCGAATTCGACCTGGACCCGGCCGGGGCCCAGCTCGGCATAGCCGAAGACCCGGCTGCCGCCGGCCAGCTGCAGAGTGACGCCGTCACGGTCGGCGCTCAGGACCCGGCCCTCGGCTGCCCCGGCGGGATCGCCCGGCACCGGGACGGTCACCAGCCGGCCGACGGCCCGGCGCCAGTGCCGCAGCTCGGTCAGCGGGCGGTTCACGCCGGGCGAGGAGACCTCCAGGGTGTAGGGCGCCTCGCCCATGGTGCCGGCCGCGTCCAGCGCCGCCGACACCTCCCGGCTGGCCAGCGCCATGTCGTCCAGGCTCACGCCGCCGTCGGCGTCCACAATGACGCGCACGACCCGGCGCCGGCCTGCGGCGCTCACCCGGACCTGCTCCAGGTCCATGTCCATGGCCGCGACAACGGGGGCCAGCACCCGGGTCACCTCGCAGTGATCGACGGGAGCGGGCTGCGGCGCGGCGGCCGCCCGGGCGGGCCGCGCCGGATCTGGCCGGCGAGCCGGCCGGGCCGCAGTGCGACGGGAACTGGCGCTCATCCCGACCTCCTCGTCTGCGACCTGTGCTGTTGTCGTGCCGGCCTCTAGCCTAACGGCGCCCGGGCCGCCTCGCGCACAGGCCGTGACCAGCAGATCCGGCGTCGGCGGCGAGCCCGGCCCGGCTCTGGGCCCGAGAGCGGTGCGCGCATGCCATGCTGGGGGCGTTGCGACCGGTCGGGAGCGAGCGGCAGGGAGGCACGGTGGCAGCAGTTACGACCCGGCGGACGGCGCTGGCCGCCGCCGCAGCGCTGCCGCTGCTCGCCGCCGGGTGCAAGGGCGTCGGCGCGCTCGCCGCGCCACCCCGGCCCGCGCCGGACGTCGCGCTGTTGCGCTCAGCGATCGCGGCCGAGGAACTGCTAGTGGCCCGGTACCAGGCCGCGGACCGGCTGATGAGCCGGTCCGCGGGGACCGTCGCTGATCAGCGGCCAGGCGGCTCCCTGGCGGCCCTGGTCAGCTTGCTGCTCGATCAGCACGCCGCGCACCTGGCCCGGCTGCGGGCCCGCCTGATCGTGCCCGTTCCGGGCCCGTACGCCACTGACCGGCCCGGGCGGCTGCCGTCGGCGCCGCCGCTGCCGCCGGCGCCGCGAGCGCTGCTGGCGGACCTGGCGGCGGCCGAGCACGCGGCTGCCGCCCGGCTGGCCCGTCAGCTGCTGGCTGCCCCGCCGGCCCTCGCCCAGCTGCTCGCGAGCATCGCCGCGGCCGAGGCCACGCACGTGCCGCAGCTGCGGTCCGCGGAGCGGGCCGCATGACTGGCATGACTGGCGGGACTGGCATGACTGGCGGGCCGCCCGCGGTGGCGGCCGCGCTGCGGCGGGCGCTGTCCGCCGAGCAGGCGGCCGTCTACGGTTACGGCGTGCTCGGCGCGCACCTGTCCTGGGGGCCGCAGGCCAGCGCCATCACCGGCTGGAAAGCGCACCAGCAGGCCCGCGATGACCTGGGCGAACTGCTGCAGGCGCGGGGCATCCCGGCACCGTCCGCAGCTGTCGGCTACCAGCTGCCGGGGCCGGCGGGCACTGCCGCGCAGGCCCGGTCGCTCGCCGTGCTGATCGAGGACCGGGTGGCGGCGGCTTATCTCGGCGTGGTGGCGCTCTCGGAGCGGTCGCTGCGCGAGTTCGGGGCACGGCAGCTCCGCGCCGCCGCACTGCGGGCCGCGGCCTGGCGGGGCGGGACGATCGCCTTTCCCGGGTTCCCGGGAACCGAGGCGGCCAGCCAGCCGAGCGCGGTCAGCCGCGGACGGCCAGCACCCGGCTGATCCGCTGCGCCGCGGCGGCGAGGTCGTCGCTGCGCGCGATGCGCTCGGCCCAGGACCACCAGTACCACCAGACGCCGTCCCGGCCGGGCCCGGCGTAGACGTTCTCGGCCAGGGCCGCGGCTACCGGGTTCACCACGTGCAGGCTCGGCAGGCGGCCTGCCGGGCTGAGGAGCCGGGCTCGTAAACCGTGCGCGGCGAGCGCCTCGGCCAGCGCCTCCAGGCGGTCCAGATAGCCATCGCCGGTCTGCGCCTCGCCGCTAGCCGGGCGGGCTTCGATCATTTCGTCACCCCTGGTAGCAGTTCGAAGGCGTAAAGTGATGACATGAGGTTCAGCATGCCTCGCCCCGCTGCGATATGCAACATGCATAAAGAAATTCGCATGTTGCGCCGCGCAAATCCCCCGCCGCAGCGGATTACCCGCCGGACCAGGCGTTCCGGGCACTCCGGCCACTGCGGCGCCCGGAATGCCCGGCTGGCCAGACCCGCCAGGCGGCCGGAAAGTACCCGGTATCGGGCAGTACATTCGGGTACGATGCGCGCAAGTAATCTCGCCGACGACAGATTTCCCGGCGGGACGTCCCGCACAGGCCACCGCTCGCGCAGCGCGGCGGCCTGCGGGCGTAGGGGGGTCTTGATGAGGGCACGGGGTACTCCGCCATCCGCGTTGACGCCCGCGGCCGGCGCCGCCCGCGGCAACTGGGCCGCCGGCCGGCCATGCTGAGCCCGACGGTCCGCCGCCGCAGGCTCGCGCTCGAGCTCCGCCGACTGCGCGAAGCCGCCAGGCTGACCTGCGAGGAAGTCGCCGAGCACCTGGAATGCTCGGCGTCGAAGATCAGCCGGGTGGAAACCGGCCGGGTCTCGGTCTCGCCCCGTGACGTGCGGGACATGCTGGCGCTGTACGGCGTCCCCGAGGACCAGCGCGAGAGCCTGGTCCAGCTCGCCCGGGACTCGCGGCAGAAGGGCTGGTGGCAGGCCTATAACGACACCATCCAGCCGCAGTTCGCCGCCTTCATCGGGCTGGAGAGCGCGGCGTCGGAGATCCGCAACTACGAGGTCAGCCTGATCCCGGCCCTGCTGCAGACGCCGGACTACGCGCGCGCGGTGATCACCGCCGGGATGGTCAGCGGCAAGGCCGCGGACATCGACCGCAGCGTCCAGCTGCGGATGGCCCGGCAGCCGACGCTGACCAGGCACGACCCGCCCAAGCTCTGGGCCGTCCTGGACGAGGCCGCGCTGCGCCGCCGGGTCGGCGGGGCCAGCCTGATGCGGCTCCAGCTCGAGCACCTGCTGGAAGCGGGCCAGCAGCCGAACGTGGCCATCCAGGTCATCCCGTTCGGCGGCGGCGCGCACCCGGCGATGGGACGGCCGTTCATCGTGCTGTGCTTTCCCGAGCGGATCGATCCTGACGTGGTGTACCTGGAGGAGCTGACCCGCGCCATTTACCTGGAAGACGTGGCCGAGGTCGATAAGTACAACATGTTCTTCAACCACCTGCGGGCCACCGCGCTGTCGTTCGATGAGTCAGCGGCGCTGATTGTTTCGGCGCTGAAGGAGATGTAGCGCGGGCCGTCAGCGCAGTGCTGCGGGCAGCGGCTCGCAGTGCAGCACGGTCAGCCGGGAGACCGCGCGGGTCAGGGCCACGTAGAGCCGGTGCAGGCCGCGGCCCTCGGCGGCGGCGATCCGGCCCGGCTCCACCACGATGACGTGGTCGAACTCCAGTCCCTTGACCAGGCTGACAGGCACCAGCGCGAGCTGGCCGCCGCCCGGCACGCCGTCGCTGTCACGGCCGACGGCCACGTGCGCAAGGCCGGCCGCGGACAGCACGCCCGCCAGCGGGCCTGCCTGCTCGTCGGCGGCGATCACCGCGGCGGACCCGGGTCGGCCGAGCGCATCGGCGCAGGCGGCCGCGAGCGCCCCGGGCAGGTCGGCGGCCGCGGCCGCGGTCACCGTCAGCGAGCCCGGATCCTGGCGCAGCGACCGGGCCGGGGCCAGGCCCGGGGCGATATCGGCCAGCAGGCGGCTGGCGTAATCCAGGATCTGGCGGGGCACCCGGTAGCCGGTGTCGAGCACCTGGACCCCGGCATCGGCCTTGCCCAGGTGCTCCAGGAGCTGCGGCCAGCTGGCTGCGGCCCACGGCGTGGTGCCCTGGGCGATGTCACCGAGAACGGTGACCGAGCCGGTGGCGCACCGGCGGCCGATCGCGCGGCACTCCATCGGGGACAGATCCTGGGCCTCGTCCACCACCACGTGCGCCAGGCTGGGCGTCCGCTCGATCAGGTCCCTGGCCTCGTCGACCAGCACCGCGTCGGCAGCCGACCAGCGGGCCGAGCCGGGGCCGCGCGGCGCGGGCCGCCAGCAGATGGCCTGCTGCCCGGCCTCGTCGAGCAGCCCGCCAGCCGCCCGGGCCAGCCGGGCCGGGTCGGACAGCAGCGACAGCACCAGGCGCACCGGGTCGGCCTTCGGCCAGCACGCGTCCACCGCCGCCCGCACCTGCCGGGTCCGGCGCACCGCGTCGTGGGTCCGGTCGTCGCAGGTCTCCCCGGCCGCCTCCATCCTGGTCAGGATCACGTGCGCGATCCGGTGGCCGAGCATGTCCCGGCCCGTGCCGTAGCGCACGCCGCGGCGGCGCAGCTCGGCGGCAAGCTCGGCGATATCGGCCGCTGATACCCGCCAGCGGCGGCTGCCGCGCGGCAGCATGATCGGCTCGGATGGCTCCGATACCTGCTCCCAGAGCGCCCGGCGCAGCACCTGCGCCATCACCGCGCTGCCCTTGACCTGTGCGGCCAGATCGCTGTCACGGCCCCGGACCGGCACGGTGGCCAGCAGGTCCGCCACCGACACCTGGGTTACCGCCACCTCGCCGAGGGCCGGCAGCACGCCGCGGATGTAACCGAGGAAAGCCCGGTTCGGGCCCACCACGAGCACGCCGCCGCGGCTCATCCGCTCCCGGTAGGCGTACAGCAGGTAGGCCACCCGGTGCAGGCCGACCGCAGTCTTGCCGGTGCCCGGCGCGCCCTGGACGCACAGGCTCGCGTCGGCGTCGGCGCGGACGATGTCATCCTGGTCCGGCGCGATCGTCGCGACGATGTCGCGCATCGGTCCCGAGCGCGGCCGCTCGATCTCTGCGAGCAGGATGCGGCTGGCCGCCGGCCCGGCCGGCTCCGGCCCGGCCTGGCGGCCGGCCGCGCCGAGCGCCTCGTCCTCGTAGGCGGTCAGCTCACCGCCGGCGAACCCGAACCGGCGGCGCCGCGCCAGGCCGAGCGGCTCGGCCTGACTGGCCCGGTAGAACGGGCGGGACACCGGCGCCCGCCAGTCGATGACCACCGGGTGCCCGGCCTGGTCGTGCACATGCCGGCGGCCGATGTGGTATTCCTCCCCCGCATACTCGCCGCCGTCACCCGCCCCGTAGTCGAGGCGGCCGAAGAACAGCGGGGTGTCGGGCAGGTCCGCCAGCGCCTCGGCCCGGCGGTACAGGTCGGCCTTCAGGTACTCCTCGGAGACCGGGTCACCGCCGAGGGCGCGCAGCGACAGCACGTCCTTGCGCATCAGCGCGAGCAGTTCGCGGGACCGGCGCAGGTGCGCGCGCTCGGCGGCGAGGGTGCGATCTCCGGCGGCTGCCCCGGGCGGCTCGGCCTGACTGGCCAGGGCGGGCGGGGACCCCGGCGGATCGGGCGGTGCCGGATCGGGCGGGACAGTACCGGGCCGGCGCAGCGGACCGCGCGGCTGATGCAGGCCGGACTGTCCGGCCGGATCGGGCCGGCCGGGGTCACTGGCGGCGCGGCGAGCGTGACTGGCCGACGGCATGGTCGTGCTCCTGACGTCCGGGGGCAGGCGGGCCCGGCCAGCCCGGCGGCGGCGCTGGCCAGAAAGGCTCAAGAGCCTAGCAACCTGCGGCGCTGGCAGCACCTCTATTTCCGGCTCGGCAGTGCGGTGCCCGGCAGGGCGGTACCCGGGTCGTCAGCCGGGCACGGGCCAGTCCCACGCCGCGGGGGGCGCCGGGGATGTCACCAGCTCCAGCGGAAGCCCACGACGGTCTTGGACACGAACCGCAGGTACCGGTGCACGGAATGCTGGCTGTCGAGCGTCAGCAGTTCCTCGCGGGCTATGGAGCCGTCCACGCCGTCCCAGCTGGCCCACCAGACGGCGGCGGGCAGCGCCCGGGCGTCGAACTCCACCCGCATGTCGAAGTTCTCCATCCGGCCCAGGACCGCGCGGCGGAACTCCCGCTCGCCGGGGTCATCCGGGTCACCCGGCAGCCGGTAGCTGGTCGTGTACTCCAGCGTCATCGTCTCGCCCCGGCGCAGGGTCCTGGCCAGGATGATCTGCGTCGCGTAGACGTTCGTCCCGATCGGGTGCGGCCGGTCGGAGATGCCCTTGCAGCCCTGCCCGACCTCCAGGGTCAGGGCACCGGTGTCGTACAGGTAAGGCACCCGGTCCACGTTATCGACGATCGCCTCGACGACCTGCATCGTGCGGGTGCGCGCCAGCCGCCGGTCCGGGCCGACGTAGACGTGATCATGCATCGACACGGTCTGGTGCCTGCGCGGCCCGAGCGCAGCGCGGACGTCGTCCTCCGTCGCGGGCCCTACCGCGCGCGGGCCGGCGAGCACGCTGATCGTGCCCGAGCCATCCCACAGCTGCCACAGCCGTTCAGCATCGTCGTTGGCGATGTCGAACGCCTCGATGAACAGCGCCAGCGTCGGGCGGCTGAGCAGCCGACCCGACAGCGCCCGCGATACGGTGTCCTTCAGCTGACGGGCGGAAACGTCCGCGTCGCGGGAGGTACGCGGGAAGTCCCACAGCTGGCGGGCCAGCACCTCGGCCACCGCCAGCTGGTTGACCTCGTCCGGCCGGGCCCGCATCACGTGCTGCTCCCAGGGCCGCCGGTAGCTGCCCGGGCGCAGCAGCAGTTCCCTGAGGTAACTCGCGGCGGCCCGGCGGCCGTCCGCCGGGATCTGCGCCATCGGCTCCCCAGCTGCTGTGCGACCTAACTGCGACATGCACTAGCTACCTTAGGGAGCTGGGTGCCCTTGCGCAGGCCGGTGCCCTCAGTGGGGGGGCAGGACTCGCTATGATGGGTCCTGGGGAATCGCCGGACTGCAGCCCGCCACCGTGGTCCCGTAAGGACGGCGCCCAGGACCGAGCGCCGGGCCTACGGGACCACGGGGCTACCCGCGACCACCTGGCGGCCTGCGGCAACTGCCGTGGGCCCGATCGCGGCTAGAACAGCACCGACGAGAACGTGCCCGTCTCGGTGAAGCCGACCCGCCGGTAGGCGGCCCGGGCCGGGGCGTTGAAATCATTCACGTACAGGCTGACCACCGGGGCCAGCGTCTGCAGCGCCGCGGCCACGACAGCGGCCATGCCGACCACCGCGTGCCCGCGGCCCCGCAAGTCCGGCGGCACCCAGACGCCCTGGACCTGGCAGGCCAGCGGGGTGACCGCGCCGATCTCCGCCTTGAAGACCACCATGCGGTCGTCGATCCGGGCGAACGACCGGCCCGACTCGATGAGCTCGATGACCCGCGCCCGGTAGGCGGCGCCGCCGTCGACTCCGATCGGGGAGACGCCGACCTCCTCGGTGAACATCGCGATGCAGGCCGGCAGCAGCACGTCCAGCTGGGCGAGACGGGCGACCTGGACCCTGGGATCGGGCTCGGCCAGCGGCGGCCCGGAGATCGACATGACCGGCTGGACGGCGCGGATCTCTCGCGGCTGGCTCCAGTAGGGCGCCAGCAGCCGCCACAGCTCGCCGGCTGCCTCCGCCGGGCCGACGATCGAGGAGCACCGGCGGCCCTGCAACCGGGCCCGCTCGGCGAACGCGCCGATCGCGGCCGACCCCGCAGAGACCGGCACCAGGTTGGCCCCGGAGTAGCACAGCGACACCAGTCGCCCGCCCTCGCTGTACCCCCAGACCTGGGCACCGAGCCGGGCGGGGTCCAGGCCCGCGAACCGGATCCGGGAGCTGACGAAGACGTTCATCACCGGATCACGGTCGCAGATGGCCAGCACCTCATCGCGGTCCTGATCAGTCAGCAGCCGCAGCGATGAGGACCGCCACGTCTTGGTGCGCAGCACTCAATCAGCGTAACGGCAACCCCGGGCAGCCGCGCAGGCACGTGGCTGGCCGCTGCGCCGGCCGGCTCAGCCGACCGGGCCGGGCGGCGGCAGTGCCGCGCAGGTGGCGCTCACCAGGCCCGATCCCCTCGGCAGGGCACCAGTGGCCAGATAGCGGCTGAGATAGCCGTCCACGCAAGAATTGGGCGGGCTCTCCAGCGACTGGCCGTGGTTGCCGCCGCCGGTGACCACGACCATCCGCGCCGTCGGCAGCTGCCGCCGGGCCACCAGCGCCCCGGCGTAGGGAGTGGCGGCGTCCAGGGTGCCCTGCAGCATCAGGATCCCCGGCAGCCCAGCGCCGTCGATCCGCATCGGCTGAGCCGGGCCGCGCACCGGCCAGAACGCGCACGCCGCGTTGAACCAGGCGTTATCCCACGCCTCGTACGGGGCGGTGGCGTAGACCTTCCTGGTGGCCGTGTTCCACCGGGCCCAGCTGCGCGGCCAGTTGACGTCGCTGCACTCCACGGCGTTGTAGACGGCGAACTCGTTCTCGTTCTGGCGGCCGGCGCTGTTGTAGACGGCGAGCAGCGCGCCGTCCGAGCCGTGCAGGTACTGCGCCAGCACGCTGGCCAGTTCGGGCCAGTAGCTGTCGGAGTACCCGCCGACCAGGAACGTGTCGTCGAACTCGTCCGGGCCGACCAGCGGGCCGGACGGCCCGGCGGCCGGATGCGCGGCCAGCCGGGCCCGGGTGCGGTACCAGGAGGCGCTGACCGCGGCCGCAGTCGCGCCGAGGTGATACGTGCCGTCGTATCGGGCCGCCCAGGCGAAGAACGCCTTCAGCCGGTTCTCGAACGCATAGTCCTGGCTGATGTTGTCAGCCCACCACACGCCCCGCGGGTCGACGATGCTATCCAGGACCATCCGGCGCACCCGGCTGGGGAACATCGTCGCGTACACCTGGCCGAGGTAGGTGCCGTAGGAGTACCCGAGGTAGCTGATCTTGTCCTGGCCCAGCGCGGCGCGGATCGAGTCCATGTCCCTGGCCAGGTCGGCGGTGGTCATGTACGGCAGCAGCCAGCGGTACTTGCGCTCGCAGTCGGCGGCGTACTGGCGCGCCCGGCCGGTCAGCACCTGCTCGGCGGCCTTGCTGGCAGGGATGTAGTCGGGCCGCACCCGGGCGAAGAACCCCGGCTCGCAGTGCATGGCCGGGACCGAGCCGCCTACCCCCCGGGTGTCGAACCCGACGATCGCGTACTCGCTGGCCAGTGCGCGGCCCAGCCCGACGGCGGCAAAGGCGGCGAGACTGCGGCCCGGGGCGCCCGGCCCGCCGGGATTGACCAGCAGCACGCCCTGCCGCCTGCGGGCCGGGGCGGTCGCCGGGACCTCCGAGAGCGCCAGCGTGATCTTCCTGCCGCCCGGCCTGGCGTAGTCCAGCGGGACGCGCAGGCTGGCGCACCTCAGGGACTGGCCGAGGGACGGGCATGACTGCCAGTGCAGCCCCGCCCCGGTCGCCGGGGCGTCCGGCACGGAGGCCGCCGACGAGGCAGACCCCGCGGCCGGCTGCGGGGAACCGCTGGTGCAGCCCGCGGCCAGGACGGACAGTACGGTCCCGGCGGCAGCCAGGGCGAGCGGCCTTTTCATCCCGCCATCCTGCCTGACGCGGGCCGCTGGCCGGCCCGGTTAGCTGTCGGCCGGCTCCATGGCCGCGGCCGGCTCCATGGCCGCGGCCAGCTTCATGGCCTCCTCGATCAGGGTCTCGGCGATCTGCGACTCCGGCACCGTCTTGACGACCTCGCCGCGGACGAAGATCTGGCCCTTGCCGTTGCCCGACGCCACGCCCAGGTCCGCCTCCCGGGCCTCGCCCGGGCCGTTGACCACGCAGCCCATGACGGCCACCCGCAGCGGGACGTCCATGCCCGCCAGGGCCGCCGTGACCTCGTCGGCGAGCGAGTACACGTCGACCTGGGCCCGGCCGCAGGACGGGCAGGACACGATCTCCAGGCCCCGCTCGCGCAGGCCGAGCGACTCCAGGATCGCGATGCCGACCTTGACCTCCTCCACCGGCGGGGCGGACAGCGACACCCGGATCGTGTCCCCGATGCCCTCGGCCAGCAGCGCGCCGAACGCCACCGCCGACTTGACCGTGCCCTGGAAGGCCGGGCCGGCCTCGGTGACGCCCAGGTGCAGCGGGTAGTCGCAGCGCTGCGCCAGCAGCCGGTAGGCGTTGATCATGACCACCGGGTCGTGATGCTTGACCGAGATTTTCAGGTCGCGGAAGCCGTGCTCCTCGAACAGCGAGCATTCCCACAGCGCCGATTCCACCAGCGCCTCGGGCGTCGCCTTGCCGTGCTTGGCCAGCAGCCGCTTGTCCAGCGAGCCCGCGTTCACGCCGATGCGGATCGGGATCTGCGCGTCCGCGGCCGCCCGCGCGATCTCGGCGACCTTGTCGTCGAAGGCCTTGATGTTGCCCGGGTTCACCCGGACGGCGGCGCAGCCCGCGCCGATCGCCGCGAACACGTAGCGCGGCTGGAAGTGAATGTCGGCGATGACGGGAATCTGCGACTTGCGGGCGATCTCCGGGAGCGCGTCGGCATCGTCCTGGGACGGCACCGCGACCCGGACGATCTGGCAGCCGGCCGCGGTCAGCTCGGCGATCTGCTGCAGCGTCGCGTTCACGTCAGCGGTCAGGGTCGTGGTCATCGACTGCACCGAGACCGGCGTGTCGCCGCCGACCGGCACCGCGTTCTTGCCCTTGCCCACGACGATCTGGCGGGACTTGCGGCGCTGGGCCACTGGCGCGGGCGGCAGCTCGGGCAGGCCTAGCTCTACAGGCATGGGAAGACACCCTTTGCTTGGGTCAGGTAGTTACTGGGTCAGGTGAATGGGGTTGAAGATGTCGGCTGCGACCAGGATCAGGCCGAGCCCGACGAGCAGGGCGAACACGCCGACGCTGACCGGGATCAGCTTCTGCATGTCCACCAGTCCCGGATCGGGCCGCCCCCGCAGCCGGGCCAGCCAGGCCCGCAGCCGCTCGTACAGGATGACTGCGATGTGGCCGCCGTCCATCGGCAGCAGCGGCAGCAGGTTGAACAGCCCGACGAAGATATTCAGCGAGACAACGATCAGCAGCAGGGACTCGACTGACGACCGCCAGTCCGGGGCGGAGGACACCGCCTGGCCGGCGATGTCGGCGGCACCCACGACGCTGGTCACGTCGCCGCCGGCGGTGTGCGCCCGGTTCTTGGCGAACAGGTGCGGCACGGCGGCGGGCAGCTTCTCGGCCGCGTCGACCGAGCCGGTCACCACCTGGCCGAACATCGATCCGGCGAAGGACAGCGCCCGGATCGGGTTGGTGGTCTGGAAGACCAGCGAGTTCTCGATCCCGAAGTAAGAGCCGCTCCGGCCCGCGATCGTGGCCGGGCTGAGGCGCAGCGGCAGCCGCATGCCGTCACGCTGCACCACGACGGTCACCGGACGGCCGGGCGGCAGCTTCCTGATCACCGAGCCCAGCTGGATCCAGCTGTGCACTGGCGTGCCGCCGATGGAGATCACCTGGTCACCGGCCCGCAGCCCGGCCTTGCGGGCCGGCGAGACGGCCCGGCTGTGCGCACAGGATGCCTGGTCCAGTGCCTTGACGCTGGTCGGCACGCACGGGTCCACGGTCCCGAGCGTGGTGGTGTTGGCGTTGGCCAGGCCTACCCCGACTGCGAGCAGGAACAGCAGCACGAAGGCCAGCGTGAAGTGCATGAACGAGCCTGCGGCCAGCACGATGAGCCGCTGCCAGGCCGGCTGGCGCCGGAACGAGCGCTCCTCGTCCGCAGGATCGATCTCCTCCAGCGTGGTCATGCCGGTGATCTTGACGAAGCCGCCGGCCGGCAGCGCCTTGATCCCATACTCAGTCTCGCCCCTGGTCTTCGACCACAAGGTCTGGCCGAAGCCGACGAAGAACTGGGTGACCTTCATGCCGAACTTCTTGGCGGTCACGAAGTGCCCGGCCTCGTGCAGCATGACGGAGATCAGCAGGGCGAGCACGAAGATGACCAC
This sequence comes from Streptosporangiaceae bacterium, assembly GCA_052143655.1. Classification (GTDB taxonomy): domain Bacteria; phylum Actinomycetota; class Actinomycetes; order Streptosporangiales; family Streptosporangiaceae; genus CAVSUR01. The sequence continues at coordinate 18,728 of JBKQSL010000365.1, forward strand.
CCCGATAAGGAAGCTCATCCGGCTGGCTCTCCCTCCACACCTGCCCGTGACCCGGCCCGGGCGACTACCGGCCCGCGGTGCCCGTCAGCTCGCGGGCACGCTGGCGGGCCCATGCATCCGCCGCCAGGACGTCCTCGATGGTCGTTACCCGCCGGGCCGCACCATCATGCTCGAAGACTACCCGCGTCACGGTGTCCACTATTCCGGTGAACGGTATCCGGCCTGCCAGGAAGGCCGCGACGCACTCCTCGTTCGCGGCGTTGTAGGCCGCCGGGGCGGTGCCGCCCGCCTCGCCTGCCTGCCTGGCCAGCGCGACCGCCGGGAACGCCTCGGCGTCCAGCGGCTCGAACGTCCACTCGTGCCGCTGCGACCAGTCGACCGGGCTGGCCGCGCCCGGAACGCGCTGCGGCCAGCTCAGGCCCAGCGCGATCGGGATCCGCATGTCCGGCGGGCTGGCCTGGGCGAGGGTGGAGCCGTCCCAGAACTCGACCATCGAGTGGACCACCGACTGGCGATGCACGACGACCTCGATCTGGTCGAAGCCGACCCCGAACAGCAGGTGCGCCTCGATCAGCTCCAGCCCCTTGTTCACCAGGGTGGCGCTGTTCACGGTGATGACCGGGCCCATGTTCCAGGTGGGATGGGCCAGTGCCTGCTCCGGCGTCACGCCGGCCAGTTCCTGGCGGCTGCGGCGCCAGAACGGGCCGCCGCTGGCGGTCAGCACCAGCCGCCGGACTTCCTGCCCGCGGCCGCCGCGCAGGCACTGCGCGATCGCGGAGTGCTCGGAGTCGACCGGCACGATCTGGCCGGGCGCGGCCCGGCCGGCGACCAGCGGGCCGCCCATGATCAGCGATTCCTTGTTGGCCAGCGCGAGCACCCGCCCGGCGTCGAGCGCGGCCAGGGTAGCGGCCAGGCCCACTGCCCCGGTGACCGCGTTCAGCACCACGTCGGCGGGCCAGGTGGCCACCTCGGCAACCGCGCCGGCCCCGGCGAGGATCTTCGGCAGCGGCCGTCCCGGCTGCGCCCGCAGCCGGGACGCCAGCGCCGCACGCAGGTCGCCCGCGGCGCTGTCCCTGGCCACGGCCACCACCTCGGCGCCGAACTCGACGGCCTGGTCGGCCAGCAGCCCCGGGTTGCCACCGCCGGCGGCCAGGCCCGTGACCCGGAACCGGTCTGGGTTGCGGCGGATCACGTCCGCCGCCTGGGTGCCGATCGACCCGGTCGACCCGAGCAGCACGACGTCGCGACGAGTCCCTGGCTGCGCAGCATCCACCCCGCTATTGTGCCGCGCCGGGCCGGCCCCCTCCGCCGCGGCCGGGCGCCGGGCTCCGGGCTCCGCGCGGGCGGCCGCCTGACCCGGCGGGAGACGCGGGCACCTGCGCCGGACCGGGTGCGGGCGGCGAGCGGCCGGGCCCGGGCCCGGCCATGGGGCGGGAACGGCTAGCGTGAGTACGTGATCATCCGGAATTGCCCGCCGCGGGCGGCGGCGTGACCGCCGCGGACACCGTCAGCGGGCCGGCCAGCTGGCGCGGCCTGCCGGCCGCTCAGCAGCCCGACTGGCCCGACCCGGCCGCACTGGCCGCGGTCACCGCTCAGCTGGCCGGGCTGCCCCCGCTGGTCTTCGCCGGCGAGTGCGACCTGCTGCGGGAGCGGCTGGCCGCGGTGGCCCGCGGCGAGGCCTTCGTCCTGCAGGGCGGGGACTGCGCGGAGACCTTCTCCGGCGCCACCGCCGACGCGGTCCGGGCCAAGCTGCGGACGCTGCTGCAGATGGCCGTCGTGCTCACCTACGGGGGGAGCGTGCCCGTCGTCAAGATCGGGCGGATGGCCGGGCAGTTCGCCAAGCCGCGGTCGCGGCCGTCGGAGATCCGCGACGGGGCGGAGCTGCCCGCTTACCGGGGCGACGCGGTCAACGGGTTCGAGTTCACCGCGCAGTCGCGCACTCCCGACCCGGCCCGGCTGCTGCAGGCCTACCACTGCTCGGCGGTCACGCTGAACCTGTGCCGGGCGTTCGCCACCGGCGGCTACGCCGACCTGCACCAGGTGCACGCGTGGAACCAGGACTTCGTCCGGCACAGCCCGGCCGGGCAGCGCTACGACCGGCTGGCCAGCGAGATCGACCGGGCGCTGGCGTTCATGCGGGCCTGCGGCGCCGACCCGGACGAGCTGCGCGCGGTGGAGTTCTTCGCCAGCCACGAGGCGCTGCTGCTGGACTATGAGCAGGCGCTCACCCGGACCGACTCACGGACCGGCGGGCGCTACGACACCTCGGCGCACTTCGTGTGGGTGGGCGAGCGGACCCGGGCGCTGGACGGCGCGCACGTCGAGTTCGCCGCGTCGATCCGCAACCCGGTCGGCGTCAAGGTAGGCCCGGACGCCGGGCCCGCAGACGTGCTCGGGCTGCTCACCCGGCTGAACGCCGCTGCCGAGCCGGGCCGGGTCAGCCTGATCACCCGGATGGGCGCGGGCCGGATCGAGCAGGCGCTGCCGCCGCTGATCGAGGCCGTGACCGGGGCCGGCCTGCAGGTGCCGTGGATCTGCGACCCGATGCACGGCAACACCTACGAGGCGCCCAGCGGGCACAAGACCCGCAGCCTGGACGCCGTGCTGGCCGAGGTGGCGGGGTTCTTCGCGGTGCACCGCCGGCTCGGCACCCATCCGGGCGGCATTCATATCGAGTTCACCGGCGATGACGTCACCGAGTGCGTCGGCGGCAGTCACGCTATCGAGGCCGATGACCTGGCCCAGCGCTACGAGACGGTCTGCGACCCGCGGCTGAACCGCAGCCAGGCCCTGGACCTGGCGTTCACCGTCGCCAACAGCTACCGAGCCAGCTTCTGAGGCCTGCGGCCCGCCGCGAGGTCCCTGGCCGCCGCCGGCGGGCCTGGCGGACCCGGCGGCCGACGGACCCAGCGGCCGACGGGCGCGGCCCGGGGGGCCGCAGGACTTCGGTCAACCGCCCCGGCTCGGGCGGTCACCAGCCTGCGCCGCGGCGATCACGAGCCCCAGTCGGGGCGCAGCGGCATGCCCGCGCCGCCGTCGGCGGCGACCTTGACACCCAGCATCTGGTGCAGCTGGATCTGGTTGCGCTCGAATCCGAGCTGCGACCCGGCCATGTACAGCCGCCAGACCCGGGCGGTGGCCTGGCCGACCTCGGCGACCGCCTCGTCCCAGTGCGCGTCCAGGTTGGCGCACCACTGCGCCAGCGTCATGGCGTAGTGCTCGCGCAGGTTCTCGGCGTGCCGGATCTCGAACCCGGCGTCGTTCATGAGCGACATCAGGTAGCCGGGGCCCTCCAGCTCCCCGTCGGGGAACACGTACCGGTAGATGAACCCGTCGGTGACCCGGGCCGGGCCGCGGTTGTCCGGCCGGGTGATGCAGTGGTTCAGCAGCCGGCCCTGCGGCCGCAGCTTGCCGTGAAGGACGCTGAAATAGCCCGGCAGCTGGGCCTTGCCGACATGCTCGGTCAGGCCGATGGAGCTGACCGCGTCGAAGCCGGACTCGGTGACGTCGCGGTAGTCGAGGTGCCGCACCTCGGCCAGGTCCGACAGCCCGGCTTCCTTGATCGCCCGCTGGGCCCAGGCCGCCTGCTCGCGCGACAGCGTGACGCCGAGCGCGCGGACCTTGAACTCGCGGGCCGCGTGCATGACCATCCCGCCCCAGCCGCAGCCCACGTCCAGCAGCCGCATCCCGGGCCGCAGCCCGAGCTTGCGCGCCACGAGGTCGAACTTGAACGCCTGGGCCTGCTCGAGCGTGGCGTCCGCGGCCGGGAAGCAGGCGCAGGTGTAGGCCATCGACGGCCCGAGCACCCACTCGTAGAACGTGTTCGATACGTCGTAGTGGTGCGAGATCGCCGACGCGTCCCGGTTCATGGAGTGCCGCCGGCCCGACAGCCACCGGCGATTCACCCGCACCTCCTGCGGCGGCGGCGGTACCCGCGGCACCAGCACCTTAGTGCCGCCCAGCTCACGCACCAGGCGCAGCCGCCCGGCCGGGGTGATCTCCATCCGCTGCGCGGAGGCCATCCGGGCCAGGGCGGTGTACATGTCACCCTCGACGTCGATGTGCCCCGAGACGTAGGCCCGGGCCAGCCCCAGCGCCCCAGGCGCCTGAGCCAGGTAGTTCACTGCGATCCGGTCCCGGACAGTGATCTTCACCGGCGAGTCGGCCGCCCCGGCCGAGCTGCCGTCATAGGCATGGAACGCAACCGGGGCGTCCGGTCCGGCGACCCGTTCGAACACGTCGGCCAGTGCCATTTTCTTCGATCCCTTCATCACTGCCGGCGGACGCACTTGTCGTACAGACCGGCGAGCCGGCCGCCACCGTCATACTCCTGCTTCAGCTGCGCATACTCCGTGCCGTTGTAATAGGACCAGAAGTCCTCCGGGGTGTAGTACGAGGTCGAGTAGAGCCCCTTGTGACCGCCGAGCTCGCCGACGACCTGCTCGATCCGCCGGTTGTAGTGCCCGTCGCCCGCGCCGGGCGGCAGCGGCACCGTGCCCCAGAATCCGAAGTTGACATACGCCTTGCCGGGCCGCATGGGGTACAGCGGCCAGGTCCGATCGCCGCGCAGCCGCAGGGGGCACAGCCATACCGGGCTCATGCCTACCTCCGCCGCGAAGAACCGGAGGAACTCCGCGGACCGCTCGACCGGGATCTCGACATCCTGGATGACGTCCTCGCGCGGCGGCACGCCGCGACGGTCACTGATCCGGCTGGTCAGCCTGTACCTCCGGTCGGCAGCGACCAGCTTGCGGTAGACGTCCGAGCGGCGGTACCGGCGCGGCCACAGCGCGCGGACGGCCGGATTCTGCACGCCGAACGGGGCCGAGCACCAGAACCAGTCGGTGTCCCAGCGCCACAGGTAGTCGCGGATCGTCAGGAAGTCTTCTCGCGGGCCGCGGATCGACTGGTAGTAGATGCGGCCCCGGGTGTAGTCGGACAGCCAGGGGGCGTGGTCGCAGAACGCCCCGACGGTCAGGTACATCTCGTCCAGGCCGAACACCGTGCCGTCGACGAAATCCGCCCGGTGCCCGGCGTAGCTGCCGTCCGCCGCGATCTGCGCCACGGCCGCGAAGCAGTCCTGCGGCCCGGCGAACCGGAAGTGCCGCAGGTGAACGTAGGGAGCGACCGGCTCCAGCTCGATCGTCAGCGACAGCGCGTAGCCGAGCGTCCCGTAGGAGTTGGGGAAGCCGCGCAGCAGCGCCGCGTGCTCGTTGTCGTCAGTCGCCAGCACAACCCGCCCGTCGCCGGTCAGGATCTCCGCGTCCAGGACCGACTCGTGCGGCATTCCGCTGCGCAGCGACGTCGACTCGATGCCCAGGCCGCTGACGGCGCCACCAAGGGTGATCGTCTTCAGCTGCGGCACGACCAGCGGCATGAGGTTGTGCCGCAGGGTGGCGTCGACCAGGTTCTCGTAGGTGGTCATGCCGCCGACCACGGCGGTCTGCTCGGCCGGGCTGACTCGCAGGACCTGGCTGAAGTCCGAGACGTCCAGCGTCACGGCGGCGGGCGCCCGGCCGAAGCGGAACAGGTTGGAGGTGCGCTTGGCCAGCCGGACCGGCTGCCCGGCGGGAATCGCCCCGTAGGCCTCTCGCAGCCGGGCGACGGCCGCGTGGTGCTCGGGCGGAACGGGTGGCCGGACGCCCGCCGCGGCAGCGGCCATGCCTGTGGCCGTGCCCGAGCCTGCTGCGGCCCGGCCGGGTCCGGACGGCGGCATGGCCAGCCGGCCGGTGTCAGGAACTCCGGTCACGCGGTCCTGCCTTTCTGTCTCGCGGCGCCGGCACCGGGGGGCCGCTGCGCGCCCGGTGCCGGCGGGCGCCTGCTGTGCCGTCAGGACCGGTCCTGACGGAGAATGCCGGTAGGAGGGACTCGTGAGCAAGATTTACCCGGAGCTGGACAAACGGCTTCAAGATTTTATCGCCCGCCAGCATATGTACTTCGTGGCGACCGCCCCATGTCTGTCTCGCGACGGCTCCGGGGGCCACGTCAACGTCTCTCCCAAGGGCTATCGCGACACATTCGCGGTACTCGGTCCGCTGACCGTTGCCTACCTCGACCTGACCGGCAGCGGCGCGGAAACCATCGCCCACCTGCGGCAGAACAGCCAGATCACGATCATGTTCTGCTCCTTCGGCCGGCAGCCGAAGATCCTGCGCCTGTATGGCACGGGACGGGTGGTGCTGCCCGCCGACCCGGACTGGGAGCATCTGGCCGGGCACTTCCCGGCCGCTGGCCGGCCTGGCGCCGACGGCGCGCGTACCGGCCATACAGCGCAGCAGGCCCGGACGGCGGCCGGCGCGTACCGGCCATACAGCGCAGCAGGCCCGGACGGCCGCACGCATCCGGACAGTGCGGCGGCGGACGGCCTCGCGCAGGCGGACGGCGCGGACGGGCCGGAGGGCAAGCGCGGCGTCGGGCGGGGCAACCAGCGGGCGATCATCGTGGTGCAGGTCCACAGGATCGCCGACTCGTGCGGTTACGCGGTCCCGCTGATGCAACTGCAGGGTGAACGGGATCTGCTCACCCGCTGGAACGAGCGCCGCTCTCCCGCCGAGCTCGCCGAGTACCGGCGCAGGCACAATGCCGTCAGCATCGACGGCCTGCCGGCCCTGGCCGGCGCTGGCTCCCCTGATCCGCAGCCGGCTCCGCGGACCCGTCCGCCCGCCCGGGCCCCTCGGGCTCCGAGGACGCCGGCCGGGCCGCAGAACCGGCTCGGCAGCAGCGCGCTCCGCTCCGGGTCCGGCACAGCGGACCGCTAGCGGCGCTGCGGCATCCTGCGCTTGCAGAGCGGCGCAGGCGCGATCATCTGGCCTCGCCCGGACCAGGGACGGGCCGCCAGGGGCCGGCCGGCTGCGGCCCGGGGCCGCGCAGCGTGCCGGCATAGCTGGCCGCCACCTCCTCGGGTGTCATCGGCAGCCGGGCCGCCGATGGCGGTAGCCCGGCCTGGATGGCCTCGGCCAGCAGCAGGGCCATCGAGTAGCGCGGATCGGCGGCCAGGGCCCGGTCGAGGGCTGCCACCGCCAGCGCACCCGCCCCGACCTGCCAGGCCGTGAACGCCAGCAGGCTCGCTGGAGCCGGGACGTATTCCGGCCGGGCGCGCCGGACCAGGTCGGTCCACAGGCGCTGATGCGGCGCGCTGAAGGCCGGATCCATCCGGGCCCAGGCGTCGTCGCGAACTCGCAGGTCCGCGAGGGTCACGCTCAGCCAAGCGAGCTGATCCCAGTCGGTGATCCGGCGGCCGTCCCGGTAACAGGCGATCGCCTCGGCGACGGCATCCCGGCCGGCCGGGATCAGCAATCGCCCGGCGGCGCCGCCGCTCGCCGCGGCGGCGGCCACCATATCCCCGGCCCGGCTGAGCGCACGGTCAGTGGCCCGGCGCATCGGTGCGGCCGCGGCGGGCAGCGTGGCCAGGGTGGCCGCGAGTGCGGCCCGGTTCGGATGCACGGTCCCGCCGACCGCGGACAGCTCCCGCGCCGCCGGGTGAGTGCCGACGTCGAACGGCACCCCGTCCGCCGGGCAGCAGGACGGCTCCTGGCACAGGTAGGACCAGAACTTGCGCAGGCCCTGAGCTGACCTGCGGCCTTGTGCCGGACACGTTGCCTGACCTGGGAAATGCCTGCTCATCGTTGCTATCGGCTACTACCGGTCGCCATCCCTGCGATTGCCCAGTGATTGCCCGGGCATCGGCCACGACCCCGTTACGCAAGGCGGGCCGCCGCATGCGCGGGTAACGCCGCGGCGGCCCTAGACCCATCCCCGCTACGAGTGGACAGGACATGAACCACATCATCCCCCGCGAAGCGCCGCCCGCTGAGGCGGTGCGCGCCATCCGGTGCACGCTCTGCTTCGCGCCGCCCGGCCGCGCGTGCCAGGAGCACCCGCGAGCCGACCACGTGCAACGCTGGCTGGACGCCTGCCGGGCCGGGCTGGTCGGCAAGGCCGAGGTCGGCGAGGCCGTCTCCGCGGTCACGATCATCACCAAGTGGCAGGTCGTTCCGGAGCGTGCGGCATGAACGCGCCGGGACACGGCGCGGAGCTGGCCGCCCGGATCACCGTGGCCAGCGCGGTACTCGGCGACTTCAAGCGCCAGACCGGCGCCTACATCGACCAGGGCGGCGCCCGCCCGGACTTCTGCGCCCTGGCGTGGCGGCTGTCGTCCACCCTGGACCTGCTGCTCGCCGAGCTCGGCCGGCAGGCGATGGGGGCCC
>JBKQSL010000366.1:0-11184 GCA_052143655.1 Streptosporangiaceae bacterium
CAGGCAGCGCGCGGTCAGGCGGGCTTGCGCCCGGTGAGCCCCAGTTCCCGGGCGATGATCATGCGCTGCACCTCAGAGGTGCCCTCGCCGATCTCCAGTACCTTGGCGTCCCGGTAGAACCGCGCCACCGGGACCTCGTTCATGAACCCGTAGCCGCCGAAGACCTGCGTGGCGGCCCGGGCGTTGTCCATGGCGGCGTTCGACGCGACGAGCTTGGCGATCGCGGCATCCTTCTTGACCCGCTGGCCGACTGTCAGCCGGGCCGCCGCGTCCCGCCAGGCGATGCGGGCCGTATGCGCCCGCGCCTCCATGTCCGCGATCTTGAACTGGATGTCCTGGTAGTAACTCAGCCGGTGGCCGAACGCGGACCGCTCGCTGACGTAGCGCAGGCACTCGTCCACGCAGCCCTGCGCGAGCCCGGCGGCCAGGGCGGCGATCGCGACCCGGCCCTCGTCAAGGGTCTGCAGGAACTGGGCGTAGCCGCGGCCGCGCTGGCCGAGGAGGCTCGCCTCCGGCACCCGGCACGCGCTGAACGCCAGCTCCCGGGTATCCGAGGCGCACCAGCCGACCTTGGAGTACTCCGGCGCGACGGTCAGGCCCGGCGTGCCGGACGGGACCATGATCGCCGAGATCTCCCGGCGGCCGTCGCCGGGACCCGGGCCGGTGATCGCCAGGACGGTGATGACCGAGGTGATCGAGGTGCCTGCGTTGGTGATGAACGCCTTGGAGCCGTCGATCACCCAGTCGCCCTCGCCACCAGGCTCGCTCTCGAGCCGGGCCGTGGTGCGCATGCCGCCGGCGATGTCGGAGCCGCCGCCGGGCTCGGTCAGCCCGAACGCGGCCAGCCGCTCCCCCCGGCACAGCTCCGGCAGCCAGCGCTCGCGCTGCGCCGCGGTCCCGAACCGGTAGATCGGCATCGCGCCGAGCGCCACGCCCGCTTCCAGCGTGATCGCCACCGACGAGTCCACCCGGGCCAGCTCGTGCAAGGCCACGCACAGCGCGAGCATGTCGCCGCCCATCCCGCCGTACTCCTCGGGGAACGGCAGGCCGAACAGGCCCAGCTTGCCCATCTTGGCCACCAGCTCGTACGGGAACTCGCCGCGCTGGTAGTAGCCGCCGATCACCGGCGCTACCGCAGCACGCGCGAACTCGGCCACAGCCGCGCGCAGCGCCTCGTGCTCGTCGCTGAGCCCGTAGCTGATCATCTCTGCCCCTTTGCAGACATCCGCCAGCGCCGGTGCGGCGTCAGGCGAATTCCAGCAGGACCTTGCCGGACTTGCCGGGCCGGCCCAGGTAGTCGAACGCCGCCGCGGCGTCGCTGGCCGTGAAGACCCGGTCGATGCGCGGGGCGGCCCGCCCGGCCGCGAGCACCGGGACGACCGACCGGGCGAACGCCTGCACCGCCGCCGCCTTCTGCTCGACCGACCGGGCGCGCAGCATCGTGCCGTACACGCTGGCCCGCTTGGACATCAGCGCGCGCAGCGAGATCTCCCCGGCGTGGCCGCCGCCGGTGCCGACGACCACGATCCGGCCCTGCGACGCCAGGACCTCGAAATCCAGCTTCAGGTTCGGCGCGCCGATCAGCTCCAGCACCACATCCGCGCCGCCCATCTCGGCCAGCCGGGCGGCGGCGGTGTCCGGCGTGACGACCACCGCGCCCTGCTCCGCCAGCCAGCCCGCCGACTCCGGTGTCCGCACGCACGCCACGGCCCGGGCGCCGGCGGCGAGGGCCAGCAGCACCCCGGCCGAGCCGACGCCGCCGTTGGCCCCGTTGACCAGCAGGACCTCGCCCATCTGCAGCTCGCAGCGGGTGAACGCCGCGTCGTGCGCGGTGATGTAGGCCTCGGGGACCGCAGCCGCGGCATCGTCGCCGAGGTGTTCGGGGATGGCGGCCAGGTGCCGCTCGTGCACCACCGCCCTGTCGGCCAGGCCGCCCCCGCCCACCAGGCCGAATACCCGGCTGCCGACCTTCCAGTCGCGCACGCCGGGGCCGGTGTGGACCACCGTGCCGGCCACCTCCAGCCCGGGGATGTCGGCAGGACTGCCCGGCGGTGCCGGATAGTAGCCGCTGCGCTGCACCACGTCCGCCTGGTTCAGCCCCGCGAACCGGGCCGCGACCAGCACCTCGTGCGTGCCCGGCACCGGATCGGGCCGCTCGGCGAACTGCACGACCTCGTTCCCGCCCGCACCCGTGAACGTCACTGCCCGCACCAGATCCCGCCTTCCCGCCGAGTTCTTGTCCGCCTGCAATCTAGCTACCCGCTCCGGCCCGGTCCCCACTCGGCGCGGCGTTCCGCCGTCGGCGGGCGTGCCCGCCTCTGTGACGAAGACAGGTAACCCGATACATCGCGTTCATGCCATCATTCAGTACCGTAGAGGCAGGCCCGGCTCCGGCCGGGGCCGGACCACGGGTGCCACCGACGGCATCCTCCGAGCAAACCGACATTCACCCCTAAAAGACCTATGGGACAATGGAGTTCGAACAGCACACCGAACAGGGCGACGGCAACCCGGGAACCCGCTCGCGCGTTACGCTCAGGCCTTCGGTGACCGTGGGACCGCAAATCTCGTCCAGGAGGACGTCATGGCGACGCTGACCTGTCCCGCCTGCTCCAGCCAGGTGAAGCCAGGCGACCTCATCTGCTTCACCTGCGGCGCGAACCTCCCGCACGCCGAGTGGGAAGAGGACCCGCCCGCCCCGGCCACGATCATGCAGGAGACGCTGTCGGCCGATGAGGTACGCGGCCCGATCTCCTCCTCCGTGCTGCGGCTGGCCTTCCCCACCGGCAACGTGGAGGTGCCGGCCGGCACGTCGCTGCTGCTCGGCCGGGATCCGGCCGAGTCGCTCGTCGCCGCGGCGTTCGCGGGGCACGAGAACGTATCCCGCAGGCACGCGACCGTGATGATGGACGACGCCGGGCACGCATCGATCCGGGACGAGAACTCGACCAACGGCACGTTCGTCAACGGCGACCGGGTGCTGCCCGGAATCGCAGTCCGGCTGGCCGACGGTGACCTGGTCCGCCTGGCCGGGGACGTGACCGCCGAGGTGCTGCTGCCCCGGCCCGAAACCGACCCGGCGCTGGCCAGCCGCCAGGCCCCGGCCGAGCCGGCCTGATCCCGCCTGGCCCCTCCTGGCCGGTCGGCAGCCGGCCCGGGCGGGCCGATCAGGGCTCGTCAGCGGCGAACCAGGGCCGGTCCCAGTCCGCGTCGTTGAACCACGGCTGATACGGGCCGCCAGATCCTGGCAGCCCGGGGTAGGTGCCGCGCCGGGACGGCGAGTGACCCTCGGATGACTGCTCGCCGGCCCCTGGCGGGTCCGCAGCGTCATCCGCCGCCTGGCCGTCCGCCGGTTCCCGATCTGGCCCCGCAGCCGGGCCGCGGTCCCCGGCCGCATCCCGCGGCTGGTCCGGGCTGTCCTCCGCCCCCGGTCCTGCCTCGGTCACCGGGCCTGCCGCTCTCCCCCGGCCCGCCGCGGTGCCCGGTCCGCCGCGGTCCGCCTCGTCCTGTCCTGGACGCTGATCAGGCGGCCCGGCCCTGTCCCGCGGCGCCCGGCCGTGATCAGCTCGGCCGGCCTCGCCTGGATCGGGGTCCGGGCCGCCTAGTTCCTGCAGCGGGTACCCGGCCGCGGACGGGTGTCCCGGGGGCAGCCGTTCCAGGCGCCGCCGCAGTTCCGCCAGCCGCTCGGCTGGCCAGGCCGCCGGCTGTGCATCCGCCTCGTCCGGGCGGCCGGGCCAGTCTGGTCCTCGCATGCCGACGATTGTGCTCCGGCCTCGGCGGCCGCGTCAGCCGGCGACCTTGTTAATAACTGTTGTTCTTGGTTAATAACTGTTGTTCTTGCCGGTGACCTGGCGCGCCCGCGGTGGCGCGGGAACGACGGCAGCCGGGCCCCTGCCACTGCCGAGATGACCGCCGGCTGCGCGAGCCGGCTGCGCGAGCCGGCGGCGCGCCGCCGGCCGTACGCTGAACGGCGTGATCAACCTCGCGCTGTCCTGGCCCGTCGCGGCGACGACGGCTGCGGCGCTTGGCGTCGGCTCGGCCGGGCTGCGCCGGGCCAGGCGGCCGCGGCTGGTCGCAGCTGCGGATTCCGTCCGGGAGACCGGGCTGGTCCTGGCCTTGTACGCGCTGTGGCAGTACGCGGGGTCGTTCTCCGTCATGGGCCCGGGCGGGGCCCTGGCCCGGGCCCGGTGGATCTGGCACCTTGAGCGCACGCTGCACCTGCCCAGCGAGGCCGCCCTGCAGCGGGTGTTCCTGCCGCACCCGCTGATCATCGAGTTCCTGAACCTGTACTACCTGGGCCTGCACTTCCCCGTGCTGATCGGCTGCATGATCTGGCTGTTCATCTGGCACCGCGACGACTACCGGCGGATGCGCACCACGCTGGTGGTCTTCACGGCTGGCTGCCTGCTGATCCAGCTGATTCCGGTGGCGCCGCCGCGGATGCTGCCGCTGGCCGGCATGGTGGATACCGGGATTCTCTACCACCAGTCGGTGTACGCGACCACCGCGGGCTTCGACCCGGACCAGCTGTCGGCGATGCCGTCGGTGCACGTGGGCTGGGCGCTGCTGGTCGCGATCGCGATCATCACTGCGGCGCGGACCCGGTGGCGCTGGCTGGCCGTGCTGTACCCGGCGATGACCACGCTGGCCGTGGTCGTCACCGCGAACCATTACTGGCTGGACGGCATCGTCGCTGCCCTGCTGCTCGCCGCCGTGCTGCTGCTCCAGGTCGGATTCCGGCGGCTGCGGACCGCTGGGGCGGCCAGTCCCGGCCCGGCGCCGGAGCCTGCCCGCGCACTGGCCGCGCTGGAACTCCTGGCGCAGCCGGCCGACCGCCACAATGCGCCGCTAGGTCCGCCGCCCCAGCCGATCGCGGGACCAGCACGGGAAGACCAGCGCGGAAAGAGAGAAGGTGCCGATGAGCGACCTTGAGGTGATCCGGTTCCGGCCGGAACGGGACTTAGCCGATCCGGCATGTGACAAGCGGCCTGCCCGCTTGTGAGGATCACCGGCTGCTGCGACGATGGGGGCGTGAAACTAGGGATCTTGTGCGGCGGCGGCCCCGCGCCGGGGATGAACTCCGTCATCTCGGCAGCCACGATTGAGGCCCGGAACTCCGGCTGGGACGTCATGGGGATCATGGACGGCTTCCAGCACCTCATCGAGGGCCGGATCGAGGAAGTGCGGCCCCTGTCCATCACGGACGTGTCGAGGATCCATGTCCAGGGCGGGTCGATCCTGCGGACCTCGCGGGCCAACCCGACTGTGCGCGACGAGTCCGCCGCCGACCCGGGCTGGAGACTGCATGCCTGTCTGGAGTCGCTGCAGAGGCTGGGGATCGGCGCGCTCGTGACGATTGGCGGGGACGACACCGCGTTCTCGGCGTCCCGGCTGGCCGAGGCGGCCGCCGGGGGCCTGCGCGTGGCGCACGTCCCGAAGACCATCGACAACGACCTGCCGCTACCGGGCGGCACGCCGACCTTCGGCTTCGAGACCGCGAGGAGCGTGGGGGTCCAGCTCGTCAACAACCTGATGACCGACGCCATCACCACCAAGCGGTGGTACGTGGTGGTGGCCATGGGCCGCTCGGCCGGCCACCTGGCCCTGGGCATCGGAAAGTCGGCCGGGGCCACCCTCACGTTGATCGCCGAGGAGTTCCCCGGCGACGAGCCCATCCGGCTGTCGCGCCTGGTAGACGTCCTCGAGACCTCGATGATCAAGCGAATCGCCCACGGCCGGCCCTTCGGCGTGGCAGTGCTCGCCGAGGGCATCGGCCTGCGCCTCCCCCAGGATGAGCTCCAGCGGGCCATGCCGGAGGTCGAGCGAGACGAGCACGGCCACGTCCGGCTGGCCGAACTTGAGCTGGACCGCCTGCTGGCGAAGCAGGTCAAGGACCGTTTCAGGGAGCGAGGGGAGAAGATCACGGTCGAGGGCAAGATCATCGGCTACGAGCTGCGGTGCGCACCCCCCATCCCGTTCGACATCGAGTACACCCGCGACCTCGGCTACGGCGCCGTCGACTACCTGAAGCGGCTGCTGGCGGGCGACGAGCCCGGCGGCATGATCACGATCCAGGAGGGACACATGGTGCCACTGCCCTTCGGGTCGTTCAGCGATCCTGGGACGGGGCGGGTGCGGACCCGGCTGGTGAACGTCGAGTCGAGCTCGTACCAGGTGGCCCGCGAGTACATGATCCGGCTGGACCGCGGAGACCTCGAGGATCCGGAGAAGCTCCGCCCGATCGCAGCGGCATCGGGGCTCACGCCCGGGGCCTTCCGCGACCGGTACGGCTACCTGGCCGAGGGCTGAGCCAGGGCGCGGGATTCGGCGAGCGGACGGCAGCCGGGGCAGCACCGGGCGCAGCACGTCCTGCGCCGCCGCGAGCACCCCGTCCACGTCGATGCCGGTGCTGATCTGCAGCCGCTCGAAGGTCGCGGCCAGCACCTCGGTCGGGGCGTTGCCCGCGCCGGCGCCGAGCGCGCACAGGGCGCCATCGACCTGGCACGCGCCGCTCTGCACGGCCAGCACGCTGTTGGCCACGCCGAGCGAGAGGTTCTGGTGGCCGTGGAACCCGACCTGTGCCTGGCCGCCGATCTCGGCGACCAGCGCCTGCACCCGGGCCTGCGCCTCGCTGAGGATCAGCGCGCCGGCCGAGTCGACCACGTACACGCACTGCGCGCCCGCGTCAACCATGATCCGGGCCTGCCGGGCCAGCTCAGCGGCCCCGATCCGGTGGCTGAGCATCAGGAACCCGACGGTCTCCATGCCGAGGTCGCGGGCGGCGGCGAAATGCTGCACGGAGATGTCGGCCTCGGTGCAGTGCGTGGCGATCCGGGCCACCGACGCCCCGGCGTCCCGGGCATGCCGCAGGTCGTCGGTCGTGCCGAGGCCGGGCAGCAGCAGCACCGCGATCCGCGCGCTGCGCGCCTCCTGCACCGCCGCGGCGATCAGGCCGAACTCGTCCTCGGCCGAGAAGCCGTAGTTGAACGACGAGCCGCCGAGCCCGTCGCCGTGCGAGACCTCGATGACCTCCACGTGCGCCTGGTCCAGCGCGTGCACCACCGCGCGGACCTGCCCCTCGGTGAACTGGTGCGCGAGCGCGTGCGACCCGTCGCGCAGCGTCGAGTCGGTCAGCCGGACCCGCTGCGCGCCGCCGCCCCCGGCGCCAGGTTCCAGGCCGCCGGTCACGGCGCGCTCACCGGGCGGCCGGCCGCCAGCAGCTCCCCGACGCGGGCCGCGGCCGCGGTGATGATGTCCAGGTTGCCCGCGTAATCGGGCAGGTAGTCGCCGCGGCCGCGGACCTCCAGGAACACCGCGACCCGGGCCATCCCGCGCCAGTGCCGGCCGGGCGGGTCGAACTGCGGTTCTGCGCGGAGGGTGTAGCCGGGCACGTAACCGCGCACGGTGCCGACCATCGTGTAGATGCTGGCCGCGATGAGGTCGCGCGCCGGACCGGGCTCGGCGGCGTACGCCGGGATCGCGCAGAACACCGTGTTCCGCATGATCATCGGCGGCTCCACCGGGTTGAGCAGGATGATCGCCTTGCCCTGCCGGGCGCCGCCGACGTCGCGCAGCGCTGCCGCCGTCGTCTGGGTGAACTCGTCGATGTTCGCCCGGGTGCCCGGGCCGGCTGACCGGGACGCGATCGAGGCGACGATCTCGGCGTACGCGACCGGGACCACCTGGCTCACCGCGGCGACGACGGGCACGGTGGCCTGCCCGCCGCAGGTGATCATGTTGAGGTTGGGCGCGGCAAGGTGGTCCCCCAGGTTGACCGGCGGGCAGACGTACGGGCCCACGGCCGCCGGGGTGAGGTCGACGGCGCGGATGCCGGCCTCCGCGTACCGGGGCGCGTGCGCGGCGTGCACCCGCGCGCTCGTGGCCCCGAACACCACGTCCGGCAGCGGGTCCTGCCGCAGCAGCCAGCCGACGCCCTCGGCGCTGGCGGCCAGCCCCAGCCGGCCCGCCCGGGCCAGCCCGTCGGACGCCGGGTCGACGCCCGCCATGTAGCGGGGAGTGAGCAGGCCGCGGGCCCGCAGCAGCTTGATCATCAGGTCGGTGCCGATGTTGCCGGAACCGACGATCGCAGCGACAGCCGGGGACATGCGTGCGCCTTCCGTGCTCAGCCGGCGCTCGCGCGCTCGGCGGTGGCGAACTCGGCGGCCGTCCAGCCCGGCGCGGCCTGGCCCGCGGCCGTGCCGCGCAGGTGCCGCCACAGCCGGGGCAGCAGCTCGCCCTGCACTGCCCGCCATGAGTCGATCTCGGCCGCCGTCAGCGGGCCCGGCGTGCCGCTGGCCGTGGCGGTCAGCCAGACCCGGCAGGCAGCGCCGAGCAGCCACATCCGGGCGGCAGCGAGCCCGGGCTCGGCCGCGCAGGTCAGCGCGCCGTTGCCGCGCAGGAGCAGCGCGTCGGCGTCGCCGAGCCGGGCCGCGGCGGCGTCCGCCAGGTCCGGTGAGCGCAGCAGCCGGGCGTCGGCGTGCACCGGGACGCTGCGGCCGAGCCAGCAGGCCTGCCCGTGCAGCGGCGGCATCTCGGTCACGAGGGCCGCGACGGTGAACGCCGGGAGCGGCTGGGCCCGGGCTACCGCGCCCGCATCCGGCCGGGCCGCGTACAACCGCAGGTGCGCCCAGGCCTCGCCGGGCGCGCCCGGCGGCAGCACGTTCGCGGCCAGGTCCACTGCGATCAGGTCCGCCGCTCCGGCCAAGGCCAGGTCCGCGGCCGGCGTGATGAGCATCTGCCTGCCGCAGCGAGCCGAAACATGGCCGAACGCGGTCACCAGGCCGAGCCCGGCCAGCACCCACGCGGCCGCGGCGACATCCGCGCGCAGCGCGTCCGCTCCGCCGCCGCCAGGTCCGCCGCCTGCCTCCCGAGCATCTTGCGCTTCCGCCGCCACCCGATAAACTGTATACAGTCTTTCCGGAAACGGGAAGCCGTGAACTCCGGCCGGAAGGGGAAGCCGTGATCTCCGGACTGCACCACTACGCTCTCGAGGTACCCGACCTCGCCGTCGCCGACGGGTTCCTGCAGGACTTCGGGCTGGAGACGGCCGAGAAGGACGGCGCCCTGGTCGGCCAGCGCGCCGGGCGCAGCCAGGAGCAGGTCCGGATGCTGGAAGGTCCGGTCAAGCGACTGCACCACGTGTCGTTCACGCTGGCGCCCGGGTCGCTCGGCGCGCTGCGCGAGTCACTGGAGCAGTCCGGCACGCCGGTGCTGCCCGAGCCGCCCGCCGGGGCCGGCGAGACCGGGATCTGGGTCCGCGACCCGGACGGCACGCCGGTTCAGCTGCTCGATGCCTGGCAGGCTCCGGCCCGGCCGGTCCCGGAAATCGCGATCAATGCCGGCCCGAGCCGGCAGCGCATCGGCTCGGCGCTGTGGCGCGATGTCACCGGTGACGTCAGCCCCCGCCGGCTCGGCCACACGCTGCTGTTCTCGCCCCAGCCGGCCGCGATGACAGCGTTCTACACGAATGTGCTGGGCCTGGCGGTCAGCGACCGGATCCGCCACGACCTGGTGACGTTCCTCAACGCCGGCCCCGGGGACCACCATGTCTTCGGCTTCATCTCCTCCACCCACCCCGGCTTCCACCACGCCAGCTTCGAGGTGCCGTCCATCGACGCGATCGCGATCGGCGCGGACCGGATGCGCGCCCGCGGCCATGACGCCGGCTGGGGCCTCGGCCGGCACACGATCGGGTCGAACTTCTTCCACTACACCCGCGACCCGTGGGGCAGCTGGATCGAGTGGTTCTCCGACATCGACCAGATCGACGACTGCTGGGTGGCCGGCGACTGGGACGTGCCGCCGCATCTGTGGGGCGCGCCGCCGCCGCAGACGTTCCTGGCCAACTCCGAGCCGCCCAGGCCCTGACCTGGCGGACCCTGCCCCGGCCGGAAACCGGAGCCGTCCGGACTGGCCAAGACCGGGTGCGCATGATTAAGCGCGAAGAGCCAGACGGCACGCCAGCAGTCCGCCGAGGTCGTGGGTAGATCGGGACGGATGAGCCGGAAGTCACGGCAGCCGCGCTGGCTCCTGCTGTCCCGCCTGCGGCCTGGGCCGACGATGTCGGCGGTGGCCGTCCTGTACCTGGCCGCCGCCCGGCCCGCCCGCTAGCCTGAGCCCGCTAGCCCGGCCCGCGCTAGCCGCCGGTGTGACCGGGGATACACCTGACTGGCGCCGCGCCCGCCGCAGGCACCAGACTGGAATGAACAGGCGGGCATTCCGGACAGGACGGCCGGAAGTGCCGGGCTGGAACCTGGGAGGTGGAGATGGCGGGGCAGCGGGTCCTGGGCATCGTTCTCGCGGGCGGGGCCGGAAAGCGGCTGGCCCCGCTGACCGCGGACCGGGCCAAATCGGCGGTGCCGTTCGGGGGGCTGTACCGGCTGGTGGACTTCGCGCTGTCCAACCTGGTCAACGGCGGCTGCCGGCGCATCTGCGTGCTCACCCAGTACAAGAGCCACAGCCTCGACCGGCACATCACCACCACCTGGCGGCTGTCCAGCCTGCTCGGCAACTACGTCACCCCCGTCCCCGCCCAGCAGCGCCTCGGGCCCCGCTGGCAGACCGGGTCGGCGGATGCCATCTACCAGTCACTCAACCTCGTCTACGACGAGCGGCCCGATGTCGTGGCCGTCTTCGGCGCCGATCACGTGTACCGGATGGACCCGACGCAGATGGTCGAGGCACACCGGTCGCGGGGCGCGGGGGTCACGGTCGCGGCGATCCATGTCCCGCGGGCGGAGGCGACCGAGTTCGGCGTGGTGCAGACCGCCGCGGACGGGCACAGCATCGAGGCGTTCCTGGAGAAGCCCGCCGACCCGCCCGGCCGCCCGGGCCAGCCGGACGAGGCGTTCGCGTCCATGGGCAACTACGTCTTTGACACCAAGGTGCTGATCGAGGCGCTGCACAAGGACGCCGCCGACGCCGGCAGCGGGCACGGCATGGGCGGTGACATCATCCCGATGCTGGTCCGCGAGCGGGCCGCGCACGTCTACGACTTCGCCGAGAACCAGGTCCCGGGCGTCGATGAGCGCGAGCATGGCTACTGGCGCGACGTGGGAACGCTGGACTCGTATTTCGACGCGCACATGGACCTGTGCGCGGTGCACCCGGTGTTCAACCTCTACAACGACCGGTGGCCGATCCTGACTCACGTGCCGTCGCAGCCGCCGGCCAAGTTCGTGCTGG
>JBKQSL010000367.1:0-38400 GCA_052143655.1 Streptosporangiaceae bacterium
CCTACAAGCTGGGGCGCGGCACCGGCAGGTACGCCGGGATCAGCGGTCACGGCCGGTACGTGCTGAGCATCGTGTTCGTCGCTGCCCGCAACTCCAAGGGCAAGTGCACCCAGAGGACGACGGCCTACCAGCAGATCATCAGGGCACGCGGCCCGGTGACGCTTAAGCACTAAGGACGTCGGGCATGCTCAGCAGGCTGACAGCCCGTCCAAGCCGGGCCATGCCACACAACCGTTGTGAGTCAGCGACCCGAAGACCTTGCCCGGCATGGCCTGGGCGGTGCCGGTGAGGACGTCGGCGAGCGCGTCAAAGCTCCTGCCGTCCGGCAGGCCGCAGATGATGGTGAGCCGGCTGGTCCGCTCCACGAGCGTGGCGGCGGCGGTCTGCCCGGCGCGGCCGGCCGGTACCCCCTGGTCTTCGTCCTGTTCCGGCGGATCTCCCGCGACACCACCGACGGATCCCGGCCGGTATGACGGTCGATCTGCCGCACCCCCCGCCCGGCCTTGCACCCCGTCGAGATCTCCGCCCGGTCCGCGAACGTTAACGCCCTGCGCACCCGCCACCTCCAAGATCAACAGTCCTGTGCTGCCTGGAGGCTATGACACCGCCGCCCATACAGCGGGTGCTTATTGGGCTGGGCGGCGTCATATCTCACGATCGGTGAACGGGATATGCGTCGCGGCCGGTCTTGCGTACCGGTCGGCATGCCGCCGTCGCGGTGGCCGTTCGCGCCCGGTCGCGGCGCTGGGAAGTGCACCTGCACGTGGAGCCCGCCGCCCGGGCGCAGCCGGACCTTCAGGCCAGCGTCATGGGCGGTGGCTATCGCGCGGACAATGGACAGCCCGAGCCCGTGACCATCAGGGTGAGTAGCCCGCTCACCGCCGAGTCGCTGGAACGGCTGGAAGAGCCGTTCGGCCTGATCTTCGGGCACCAGCGGACCTGTGTTAGACACCGTCAGGACGGAGTGCTGGTTCCTGGTTTCCGTGAGCACGTCCAGGCGGCCTCCTGGCACGTTGTGGCGGATCGCATTGTCCACCAGGTTGGCGGCCATGCGCTCGACGAGGTCTGGGTTGCCGACCACGTCGGCATGGCCGAGCGAGAAACTCGCCTGCAATCCCTGGCGGTCGGCCTCGGCGCGAAACATCGAGACGGCTCGCCCGGCGACCGCAGCCAGGTCGAACCGGCCGTGCCGGTCGAGGCCCCGCTCGCTGCTGGCCAGGGTGAGGAGGGCTTCCATGAGCCGTTCTTGCTGTTCCCCGGACGCCAGCAGGTCCTCGCACGTGGCCCGCAGCTCCTCGGCGGTCGCGCTGGGTCGGCCAGGGCGATCTCCAGGAGGGCGCGGTCGAGGGTGCGAGGCGTCCGCAGCTCGTGGGAGGCGCTGGCGACGAAGTGACGCTGCGCCTCGAAGGCCGCCTCGAGCCGGGCGAGCAGGCCGTCGATCGTGTCGGCGAGGTGCTTGATTTCGTCGCCGGGGCCGGAAAGGGCAAGCCGCTCGTGCAGGTTGCGTTCGGTGATCTGCTGGGTAGCGGCCGTCATTGTCCGGAGCGGCCGCAGCACGCGGCCCGCCATAAGCCAGCCACACACGATGGCGAGGGCAGCCATGATGGCGAATGCGAAGCCGGACTGGGTGAGGAGCTGGTGGAGATCCTTGGCGTGCTGGGCGGCAGCCTGGGCGCTGAGCTGACGGGCGATCTGCACCTGGTGAGCGGTGGGGCTGTGGTTACGGAGCTGCGGGCTCGACTGGTGGGACGGCCCTGCGGGCGATCCGTTGACGGCGATTTCCTCTCCGCCTTTGCCGCTCACGAACAACGCGGTGGAGCGATCGACCAGCAGATAGGTGATGGCCAGCAAGCCGACCCCCGCGACGAGGAAGAGGCTGCTGTAGAGAACCGTCAGCCGGAACCGCACGGTGCGCCGCGGTCGCCGCAGCCGGGAGCGGGCCAAGGTGAGCTGCCGGATCACGGGCGTCGCCATATCAGATCCGATATCCGGGGGGCACGGTCTCGACGACCGGAGGGTCTCCGAGCTTGGCGCGCAGGCGGCTGACGGTGATCTTGACGGTCTTGGTGAACGGGTCCGCCATCTCGTCCCACACTCCGTCGAGCAGGTCTCCGACGGTGAGCACACCACCCTGGGCGGCGAGCAGGCGTTCGAGGACGGCGAACTCCTTGGAGGTGAGCGCGAGGGGCTTGCCCGCCCGGGTGGCGACCCGGCGGGCGGGATCGAGGCAGAGGTCACCGTGGACCAGGATCGGCGGCAGCGAGGGGGAGGAGCGGCGGCTGAGGGCGTGGATGCGAGCCACCAGCTCGGCGAAGGCGAACGGCTTGGGCAGGTAGTCATCCGCGCCCAGGCCGAGGCCTTCCACCCGGTCGCTGATCGTCCGCGCCGCAGTCAGCATCAGGATCCGGCTGCGGCGCCGGTCGGCGACGAGCGTCCGGCAGACGTCGTCGCCGTGCACGCGAGGCAGGTCGCGGTCGAGCATCACGACGTCGTAGTCCGTCACGGCGACGTGGGCCAGGGCATCCTCGCCGTCGAAGACCACGTCGACGGCCATGCCTTCCCGGCGCAGCCCTCTCGCCATTGTGGTGGCGAGCTTGGCGTGATCCTCGACCAACAGCACCCTCATTCGCCCCTCCCTTGGACCGCATCGTCGGCGGGCCGCTGCTGGCATGCCGCTGAGCTGGTGTTTCGTGGCTTCCAGGATGCCCGACTAGCGGTTACGCAGCGGTAACAGCGCTACCGCCGTGTTACCAGCGCCGTCATAGCCTCCAACCGAATCTCGGTCAAGGAGGAACATGCTATGGACGAAACGCTGGCCGCCTGGCCCACTGACGCGAAGCGGCGGGGGCCCGGCTCCGCCGCGCAGGACTGATCATCGCTGTTATCGCTGGCCTCGCCTCTTCCTCGGGGCCTGTGGCGGAAGCTCGGCAGGGTCGGGAGGGCCGGGATCCGCGCCGTCGGGGCAGGATCCCTCCTCGCCGGGGTCATCGCAGAGCGGCGCGGTGGCGTTCGCGCAATGCGTGCGCTCGCACGGGGTGCCGGACTTCCCCGACCCGCAGAACGGCCATTTCCTGATCAGCGGCAATGATCGGAGCAACCCCAACTTCAACTCCGCCGTCCAGACCTGCCAGCACCTGCTGGGCCCGGGCGGGGCGACCAACGGCGGCGGGTCGAACAACTCGCAACTGCTCGCCTTCGCCAGGTGCATGCAGACGCACGGGGTGCCGCAGTTCCCTGACCCCACGGCCAGCGGCGGCATCGGGCTGCCGCAGGGAGTCGACCCGAACTCGCCGCAGTTCCAGAAGGACTGGAAGGAATGCCAGTCCAAGCTCCCCGGCAACCTGCAAGGCCAGCAGCCATGAGAACAACCGCAGGAAAGCCGGCCGATGAGGTCGCCGGCCCGCTCCCGGCACATGCTGGCCGGCCGAAGCGCCGCCGGCGGAAGCTGGTCGCGGCGGGCATGGTGATCGTGGTCGCGGCAGGCGCGGTCGCGCTCGGGGTCACCGACGCGTTCCGCGGATCCAGCGCCGAGGCGGCGCCCGGTCCCGAGGCCACGGCGCTGGCCACGGTCACCAGGCGGTCGCTGTCGTCGCAGACCCAGGTGAACGCCACCCTGGGCTACGCCGGCAGCTACAGCGTCGTCGCCCTGTCCGCCGCCGGAGGCGGGAGTGAGCCCTCGGGCGCGGGGGCGAGCCAGCCGGGCGGGTCGTCATCGGCGGCAGCGTTCACCGCGCTGCCAGATCCCGGCCAGGTGGTACGGCAGGGCCAGAGCCTGTACTCGGTCAACCAGTCTCCGGCGATTCTCCTCCACGGCGCCGTCCCTGCGTACCGGACGCTGTCGGAGGGAACGACTGGTACCGACGTCCGGCAGCTCAACGCCGACCTCGTCGCGCTCAAGGACGCCACGAGCTCCCAGCTCGACCCGCACTCCAGCTACTTCAGCGCGGCAACCGCGAGCGCGCTGGATAGCCTCCAGGCCAAGCTCGGCGTGGCCCAGACCGGCAGCCTCGCGCTCGGCCAGGCCGTCTTCCTGCCCACAGCCGCGAGGGTGACCAGCGTCTCCGCCACGGTCGGCAGCCCGGCCCAGCCGGGCGCGCAAGTCTTGCAGGCAAGCTCGACGACCCGGCAAGTCACCGCCCAGCTCGACGCCACCCAGCAGTCGGACGTGATGGTCGGCGACCGCGTGTCCATCACCCTGCCCGACAACCGGACGACGCCCGGCGTCGTGACCTCCGTCGGGACCGTGGCCACGACCCCCTCCTCGGGCTCTGGCGGAGGGTCGGGTTCGTCGTCAAGCTCATCGTCAAGCTCGGGGTCGGAAAGCACGCCGACCATCGAGGTCGACGTCAAGCCCACCGACCGGTCCGCTACCGGCCCCCTCGACCAGGCGCCGGTCCAGGTCACCATCACCACCGGCACGGCGGACAATGCCCTGGTCGTGCCCGTCGACGCGCTGATCGCCCGGGCGAGCGGCGGTTACGCGGTGGAAGTCGCCGGGGACGGGGGCAGCCGCCGCATCGTCCCGGTGTCGCTGGGGCTGTTCGACGACGCCGACGGATTGGTGCAGGTGAATGGCACCGCGCCCGCGGCCGGGCAGAGCGTGGTGGTCCCGAAGCTATGACACTGCGCAACGAGGCCCTCCCGGCCACCGCGGGCGCCGGAGCGGAACCGGGCCCGCCCGCCGTGAGGTCGGTTCCCCCGGTGCTCGAGGTTGACGCCGTGACCAAGATCTACCCCAGCCAGCCGCCCGTGACCGCCCTGCGGGGCGTGAGCTTCGCCGTCCGCCAGGGCGAGCTGGCGGCCATCGTCGGCCCGTCCGGCTCGGGCAAGACCACGCTGCTGCACCTGATCGGCACGCTCGACCGGCCCAGCTCGGGGGTGGTGCGACTCGCGGGCATCGACGTGGCCGCGCTGGACGACCGCGAGGTCGCCTACCTGCGGGCCGCCCGCATCGGGTTCGTCTTCCAGCAGTTCTTCCTGGCCGAGCATGAAACCGTGCTCGACAACGTAGCCGATGGCCTCATGTACGCCGGGATCCGGCTGGCCGAAAGACGCCGGCGGGCGCTTGACGCCCTCGACCTGGTCGGCCTCGCGGCGCGGTCCGGCGCCCGGCCCACCCAGCTATCCGGAGGGCAGCGGCAGCGCGTGGCCATCGCGCGTGCCCTGGCCGGCCAGCCGGACATCGTGCTCGCCGACGAGCCCACCGGCAACCTCGACCAGGCCACCGGCCAGTCGATCCTGGCCCTCCTCGAGGCCCTGCACGGCGGCGGCGTCACGATCCTGATCATCACCCACGACCAGGGCATCGCGGCGCGCATGCCCCGCCGCATCGAGATGATCGACGGGCGCATCGTCGCCGATACCACCCAGGCCCCTCCCCCGTCGTCCGCAGCGGAAACCGGCCCGGGCGGCGACAGCCCGGCCCGGCGGCCGCTGGCCTGGCGGGCCTCACCTCCACCGGAGCAACCATGACTACCACCACCGTGTCCGCTCCCCGCCGGCTGGTGCTCGCCGACCTGCTCCGGCTGGCCAGCGTCGGGCTCCGCACCCGCAAGCTGCGCGCCGGGCTGTCCGCGCTGGGCATCGCCATCGGGGTGGCCGCCATCGTGGCCGTGCTCGGCCTGTCCGCCTCATCCCAGGCCGGGCTGCTCGCCGAGATCGACCAGCTGGGCACCAACATGCTCACCGTCAGCAACGGCCAGACCCTGTTCGGCCAGCCCGCCGAGCTCCCCAAGCAGGCCCCGGCCATGATCGGGCGTATCGCGGGGGTCACTGCGGTCCAGGACACCGCCTACGTGAGTAACGTCGACGTCTTCCGGAGCCCGCTCATCCCGTCCATCGACACCAACGCCCTTACCGTGCAGGCCACCAGCCTCGGCCTGCTGCACGCCACCGGAGACACCCTCGCCCGCGGCAGCTTCCTGAACGCCGCCACCGCCCAGGAGCCGGTCGCGGTGCTCGGCGCCCTGGCCGCCCAGCGTCTCGGCATCGACCGGGTCTTCGCAGGAGAGCGCGTCTGGCTCGACAGTCAGTGGTTCTACGTCGCCGGAATCCTGAACCCCGCCGTGCTCGCCCCCGACATCGACACGTCCGTGCTCGTCGGCTACCCCGCCGCGCAGGCCTATCTCGGCGCCGACGGGCATCCCTCCACCATTTATGTGCGCGCTCAGACCGGCCAGGTCGACGCGGTGCAGTCGCTGCTCGCGGCGACGGCCAACCCCGAGGCCCCGAACCAGGTCGGCGTGAGCCAGCCCTCCCAGGCGCTCGTCGCGCGCGCCGACGCCCAGTCCGCGCTCAACGGCCTGTTCCTCGGCCTCGGTGCCGTGGCGCTGCTCGTCGGCGCGGTGGGCGTCGCCAACATCATGATCATCTCAGTTCTCAAGCGCCGCTCAGAGATCGGGCTACGCCGGGCGCTCGGAGCCACGAAGGGCCACATCCGCATCCAGTTCCTGACCGAAGCCATCCTGCTCGCACTCCTGGGCGGCGCGGTCGGGGTCGCCACCGGAGCGCTGTCGACCGCCGTGTACGCCTCCGCCAAAGGCTGGGCCGTCGTGGTACCCGCGCTCGCCTGGGGTGGCGGCCTCGGCGCAGCGCTCGCGATCGGCGGCATCGCCGGCCTGCTCCCCGCGCTGCGCGCTGCCCGCATGTCACCCACCGAAGCCCTCTGGGCCATATGACAGCCACCTCAGGCAGCCCGACCGACCTGAAGTCCACCAGCCCGAGGGTGCACAGCATCAGCGGTGCTTCTACACCACTGATGACCGGAGTGTCCGCTGATGCTGCCGTGCGTGAGCCTACCGATGCCTGTGACCTGGCGGGACTTGCTGGAGGAGCTGGCGCCGGAGTTCAGGCGCCGTTCGACACACGCGCTGTTCATGGCGCTGGCCTGCGGGATGATCCTGGCCGGAGGCCGGCGCACGGTCGTCGCGCTCGCCGCGGCGGCGGGGATGGCCCGGCAGTGGCGGCGGGCCTGCTGGTTCTTCTCCCACGCATCCTGGGACATTGACGACCTGGGCCTGGCGGCGGCCCGCCTTATCGTGAAATACCTGCGGCGGCCGCGCGGGCAGGGCTGGGCACTAGGCGGTCGTCGTCGGCCAGGTCAGCGTGGTAGTCAGTGAGCCAGTGGATGCCGTGGTGGTCTTCGAGGTATTTGAAGAGGTTCCCGGTCCGCCACCGGCAGCGGAGCCAGGCCAGCAGCGCCGCGGCCGGGGCAGCGGTGTCGCTGGTGAGCACCTGCAGGACGGGGGTGCCGCAGCTGGGCCAGGACGGGCGGCAGGGTGGCGGCCAGGCCCGAGGGCTCGCCGTCAGCGAAGCACACCGCCCGGCCGTGGTAGTCGGTGACCACAGTGCCGGCGCGGCCGGGCTGGGCGTGGCGGCGCCTGGTGCTCCAGCCCTTGGGCACGGGCTTGGCGCCCTCGCAGGGGACGAAGTGGTCATCGACGTAGTAGACGTGCTCCGCCCGCTGGAAGGGTGCCGCCGCCTCGCGGCGGGACCCTAAGCAGGGGACCCTGATCGGGCAGAGCGGGCAGGCCAGGAGGCTGCCCGATCGCCTGTAAGCGTACGGGCCCCCTGCTCCCACCACGATGCGGGCTGGGTATTGGGAGGGTTCTGATATCCGACGTTGCCATTACACCTGATGCCTGACGACGAGGACCGGGCGCTCCGCGCGATCGAGGCGGCGCTAGCCGGACCGGCCCCCGCTCTCGGTGTTGCAGCAAACGCTACACAGGAGTAGCGTAAGGGGCATGGAGGAAGTGACGATCCGGCAGGCGCGCGAACTGCTGATCGAGTACAGCGCGATGGCCCGGACCCGGGATGAGCGCGTGCAGCTCGCCTACCGGTCCGGCGTCTCCAAGGCGGAGATAGCACGGCTGACCGGGGTGGCGCGGACTACCGTCGATCGCATCATCGACGCGGCCGGGGACCTCGTTCCGGACGGCCCGGCGGCGGCACAGGAGGGGGCGCGGCAGTCATGAGCGCAGGCCAGGCGCCCCGCCGCCTTAATCGAGGGTGAAGTAGTCGGGGCCGGCGTAGCCGCCGGTGAGCTGCTTGCGGCGCTGCATCAGCAGGTCGTTGAGCACGCTGGAGGCGCCGATGCGGAACAGCGCCGGGGTCAGCCAGTCCGGTCCGGTGGTCTCATTGACCAGCACCAGGTAGCGGATCGCGTCCTTGGCAGTCCGGACGCCGCCGGCCACCTTGACGCCGACCCGGCGGCCCGCGGCCAGCTCGTAGTCACGGACCGCGGCCAGCATCACCAGCGCGACCAGCGGCGTCGCCGCCGGGCTGACCTTGCCGGTGGAGGTCTTGATGAAATCCGCGCCGGCCAGCATCGCCAGCCAGGAAGCGCGCGAGACATTGTCCAGGGTGGCCAGCTCGCCGGTCTCCAGGATCACCTTCAGGTGCGCGCCGCCGCACGCCTCGCGGACCGCCCGGATCTCGTCGTAGACCTGGCCGTAGCGTCCGGCCAGGAATGCGCCCCGGTCGATCACCATGTCGACCTCGTCGGCGCCGGCGCTGACCGCGTCGGCGACATCGGCGAGCTTGACCGCGAGGCTGGCCCGGCCGGACGGGAACGCGGTCGCCACCGAGGC
The DNA here is from genome assembly GCA_052143655.1 of Streptosporangiaceae bacterium. Taxonomy (GTDB): domain Bacteria; phylum Actinomycetota; class Actinomycetes; order Streptosporangiales; family Streptosporangiaceae; genus CAVSUR01. The sequence goes on from JBKQSL010000367.1 coordinate 8,592, forward strand.
CACGGCCACCGGGCTGCCGGCGACCGCCGCGCGGGCCACGCCGACCAGGTCCGGGTACACGCAGACCGCCGCCACCGGCGGCACCTGCGGGTCGTCCGGGTCGGGCCGCCGGGCCTTGGCGCACATCGCGGTGACCTTGCCCGGCGTGTCCGCGCCCTCCAGCGTGGTCAGGTCAACCATCCGGATGGCCAGGTCCAGCGCGATCATCTTGGCCTCGCGCTTGATCGACCTGGTGGCCAGGGCGGCAGCCCGGGCCTGGGTGCCGACCAGGTCGACGCCCGGCAGCCCGTGCAGCAGCTGGCGCAGCGCCGCGTCGGAGCTGCGCGCCCCGGCCAGCCAGTCCCGGTCCGCCAGCAGCTGCGCGCTCGGCTCGATTCCCACGAAACCGACGCTACCCCGGCGCGGCCGACAGGACACCAGCCAGCCCGGGCGCCGGGCGGGCGCTAGCGCCCGGCGGGGTCGCGGACCGGGTCGAAGCCGGGCTTGATCACGTTGTTGATCAGGTCCAGCCGCTCGTCGAACGGGGCGAACGCGCTCTTCATCGCGTTGATCGTCAGCCACTCGATGTCGCCCCAGCCGTACCCGAACGCGTCGGCCAGCGTGGCGAACTCCGACGACAGGGTGACCCCGCTCATCAGCCGGTTGTCGGTGTTCACCGTGACCCGGAACTGCAGCCGCCGCAGCAGCCCGATCGGATGCTGGCTCGTCGACGGCGCCGCCCCGGTCTGGACGTTGGATGTCGGGCACATCTCCAGCGGGATCCGGCGGTCCCGGATGTAGCCGGCCAGCCTGCCCAGGGCCACGCTGCCGTCCGGGGCCGGCCGGATGTCGTCGATGATCCGGACGCCGTGCCCGAGCCGGTCGGCCCCGCACCACTGGACCGCCTCCCAGATCGACGGCAGGCCGAAGCCCTCCCCCGCGTGGATCGTGATGTGGAAGTTCTCCCTGGCCACGTACTGGAACGCATCCAGGTGGCGGCTCGGCGGGCTGCCCGCCTCCGCCCCGGCGATGTCGAAGCCGACCACGCCCGCGTCCCGGTGCCGGACCGCCAGTTCGGCGATCTCCAGCGACCTGGCGGCGGTGCGCATCGCGGTGAGCAGCGCGTAGACGGTGATGCCCCGCCCGGCGCCGCCGCGACGGAATCCTTCCAGCACCGCGTCGACCACCTGGTCCAGGCTCAGCCCGCGCTGCACATGCAGTTCCGGCGCGAACCGGACCTCGGCGTAGACCACCCCGTCGGCGGCGAGGTCTTCCGCGCACTCGGCCGCCACCCGGACCAGCGACTGCCGGGTCTGCATGACCGCGACCGTGTGCGCGAACGCCTCCAGGTACAACTCCAGGCGGCCCCGCTCGGCGGTGCCGGCGATCCACTGCGCCAGCCCGGCCGCGTCGGCCGCGGGCAGGCCGCCATAGCCGGCCACCTGGGCCAGCTCCACGATCGTCGTCGGGCGCAGCCCGCCGTCCAGATGGTCGTGCAGCAGTACCTTGGGTACCCGCCGGATCTGCTCCAGCGTCGGCGCCGACCCGGCTGTCCCGGTACTCATCGTCACAGGGTCGATTGTCACAGCGCTGATTGTGCCCGGCCGATCCGGCCCGCCGCAGCCGGGCTGGATCTCCGGCGGTTCCGGGCCGATCTCGATCGCCCTCGGCAGCCCGGCCCGCAGCCAGTCAGGGGCCGATCCGCTCCAGGATGACCGGGGCGGGCCGCGGCGGCTGCGGGCCGATCTCGATGGCGCCGGCCAGGGCCTCGCGGGCGCGGGGGAACCGGGCCGGGTCGTCGGCGCGCAGTTCCAGCACCGGCTGGCCGCGCTCGACCCGCTCGCCCGGCCTGGCCTGGCAGATGATCCCGGCGGCCGCGCTGACCGGGTCCTCCTTGCGGGCCCGGCCGGCGCCGAGCCGCCAGGCGGCCACCCCGACGCCGCGGGCGTCCAGGCGGCGCAGCCAGCCCGCCTCCGGCGCGGTCACGACCTCCGCATGAGCCGCCTGCGGCAGCGGCGCGTCCGGGTCGCCGCCCTGGGCGGCGATCATGGCGCGGTAGCTGGCCAGCGCCCGGCCGTCGGCCAGTGCCGCCGCCGGGTCGGCGTCGACGCCCGCCAGCACCAGCATCTCGGCGGCCAGCGCCAGGGTCACCTCGGTCAGGTCGGCCGGGCCCTCGCCGTGCAGGGTGGCGAGCGACTCGGCCACCTCGACCGCATTGCCCACGGCGCGGCCGAGCGGGGCGTCCATCCGGGTCAGCAGGGCGGTGGTCGCGACCCCGTGCTCGGTGCCAAGCGTCACCATGGTCCTGGCCAGCTCGCGGGCCGGCGCCAGCTCGGTCATGAACGCCCCGCTGCCCACCTTGACGTCCAGGACCAGCGCCGACGTCCCTTCCGCGATCTTCTTCGAGATGATCGAGCTGGCGATCAGCGGGATCGACTCGACCGTGCCGGTCACGTCGCGCAGCGCGTACAGCTTGCGGTCGGCGGGCGCCAGGCCCGGCCCGGCCGCGCAGATCACGCACCCGGCGCGGGTGAGCACATCGACGATCTCGGCCGCCGTCAGCTGCGCCCGCCAGCCCGGAATCGACTCCAGCTTGTCCAGCGTGCCGCCGGTGTGCCCGAGCCCGCGGCCGGACAGCTGCGGCACGGCGGCGCCGCAGCTGGCCACCAGCGGCGCGAGGATCAGCGACACCTTGTCGCCGACGCCGCCGGTGGAGTGCTTGTCCACCGTGCGGGCGGGCACCGCAGACAGGTCCAGCCGCTCCCCCGAGGCGATCATCGCCGCGGTCCAGGCGCGCAGCTCGGCCGGCTCCAGCCCGCGGAAGTAGATCGCCATCAGCAGTGCCGACATCTGCTCGTCGGCGACATCGCCGGCCGTATAGGCCGCGATCAGCCAGCTGATCTCGGCGCTGGACAGGCGCCGGCCGTCGCGCTTGGCGCGGATCAGGTCGACCGCGTCAGGCATCGGCGTCGCGGCGGTCGGCCAGGTCCGCGCCGGTGAACGCGAACGGCAGCATGCTGCTCAGCGGCAGCGGCTCGGGCTCGGCGTCGAGCAGCAGGCCCGGCCCGCCCGCCTCCAGCAGCAGCTGGCGGCAGCGCCCGCATGGCACCAGCGGCGCGCCGTCCGCAGCGACCACGCTGACCGCGACCAGGCGGCTGCGGCCGGCTGCGTGCAGCGCGGAGACCAGGCCGCATTCGGCACACAGGGTCAGCCCGAACGAGGCATTCTCCACGTTGCAGCCGGTCACGACCGTCCCGTCGTCGGCCTGGCCGGCGGCCCCCACGTGCAGCCGCGAGTACGGAGCGTAAGCCCGCGCCGCCACCGTCGCCGCGGCGGACCGGAGAGCCGGCCAGTCGATCGTCATGCAGCCTCCTCGCAGCATGCACGGTTCGAGCAAAAAATCATACGACTGTAGCAGCCATCCGGAGGCCGGGCCGGACCGGGCCGGTGCGCAGCTGCGCCTGGTTGAGTCTCGATTTAGCAACAGCCCGGAAATGAGTCCGCTTCGCCGCTTCCCCGGGTGTGATCGCGGGGACTAGCCTTCGGGCAACCCTGGGGGGTTCTGCACATCTCCCATGCCCTGGCCGGCTCGGGCGGCGATATGGAGCCGGCGGTCCGGGCCAGCCGCTGGCTTGCCCCGCTGAGGAGGTAACAGTGAGAGCGAGACTAACTACTACCGCCGCGCTGGCGGCCGTCGCGCTGCTGGCAGCAGCCTGCGGCTCGTCCACGAGTTCCGCCAGCTCGCCGAGCTCGAGCTCCACCGCCTCGGCGTCGGGCAAGTTCCTGGGCTGCATGGTGACCGACACCGGCGGCATCGACGACAAGTCGTTCAACGCCTCGTCGTGGCAGGGCATGCAGGAAGCGCAGTCCGCTGACCCCAGCAAGGTCACGGTTAAGTATCTGCAGTCCACCACCTCGGCCGACTACGCGCCGAACATCACCGCGTTCCTCGGCCAGAAGTGCGGGATCATCGTCACGGTCGGGTTCCTGATGGCCGCCGCGACGCAGGATGCGGCCAAGGCCAACCCGAGCGACAAGTTCGCGATCGTCGACTACCCGAAGTTCCCGCAGACCAACGTCGACTCCCTGGTGTTCAACACGGTCCAGGACGCGTTCCTCGGCGGTTACCTCGCCGCGGGCATGTCCAAGACCGGCAAGGTCGCCACGTTCGGCGGCGAGAAGCTGCCCACCGTCACGATCTACATGGACGGCTTCTGGGACGGCGTGCAGTACTACAACTCCCAGCACCACACGCACGTGAAGGTGCTCGGCTGGAGCGAGCCCAGCCAGACCGGCGAGTTCACCAACAGCTTCACCAACCTGACGCTCGGCCAGACGATCACCCAGCAGTTCATCACCGAGGGCGCTGACGTGATCTTCCCGGTGGCCGGCGGCGTCGGCCTCGGCGCGGCCAAGGCCGTGCAGGACGCCGACAACGCGGCGGGCAGCCAGAAGGTGAACATGGAGTGGGTGGACACCGACGGCTGCATCAGTGCCGCCCAGTACTGCAAGTACTTCATCACCAGCGTGGAGAAGGGCATCCAGAGCGCGGTGAAGGACGCCGTGCTGTCCGCGGTCAATGGCACCTTCAAGGGTGGCGCCTACATCGGCGACCTGGCCAACGGCGGCGTCACGCTCGCTCCCTACCACGACTTCGCCAGCAAGATCCCGGCCAGCCTCCAGTCCGAGATCACCAAGATCAAGGCGGCGATCATCAGCGGCAAGATCAAGCCCGCCACCAAGAGCCCGGTGTAACCAGCACCCGGTACCCCGGCTGGGCCGGCCCGCGCTGGCGGCCCGGCCCGGCCGGGTCCACACTTGTTGGGCGGAAGCGCCGGGCCGGCGCGGCGGTGCGCCAAGTGCGGTCGGCCGACGGCGGGAGCGCCAGTAAAGGACTGTCGTTGGAACTTGAGCTGCGCGGCATCACGAAGCGCTTCGGCAGCCTGGTGGCCAACGACCACATCGACCTGCGGGTCGCCCCCGGTGAGATTCGCGGCCTGCTCGGCGAGAACGGGGCCGGCAAGACCACCTTGATGAACGTCCTGTACGGGCTCACGCAGCCCGACGAGGGCGAGATCCTGATCGACGGGCAGCCGGTCACGATCCGCTCACCCAAGGACGCGATCAGCGCCCGGATCGGCATGGTCCACCAGCACTTCATGCTGGTCCCGGTGTTCACGGTGGCCGAGAACGTGATGCTCGGCGTGGAGCCCACCCGGATGCTCGGCCTGCTCGACCGGCGCCGCGCCGCCCGGCAGGTCCGCGAGCTGTCCGAGCGGTACGGGCTGCAAGTCAATCCGGACGCGAAGATCGAGGACCTGCCGGTCGGCATCCAGCAGCGGGTGGAGATCATCAAGGCGCTGCTGCGCGAGGCCAGCGTGCTGATCCTGGACGAGCCGACCGCGGTGCTCACGCCGGGCGAGACCGAGGACTTGTTCCGGGTCATGCGCGAGCTGCGGGCAGGCGGCCGGTCCATCGTCTTCATCTCGCACAAGCTGAAGGAAGTCCAGGCGATCGCCGACCAGATCACGGTCATCCGGCGCGGCCGGGTGGTCGGCGACCGGCCGCCGGCCACCAGCGACTCGGAACTGGCCGCGCTCATGGTCGGCCGGCCGGTGGAACTGCGCGTCAGCAAGCCGCCCGCCGCGCCGGGCGATGTCGTGCTCGACGTCAGCGACCTGACTGTGCCCGGCGAGCTGCTACCCGGCGGCGTGCCAGGCCGCAACGCGGTGGACGGGATCTCGTTCCAGGTACGCGCCGGGGAGATCCTCGGGATCGCCGGTGTGCAGGGCAACGGCCAGACCGAGCTGTGCGAGGCGCTGATGGGGCTGCGGCCCGCCGCGGGCGCGGTACGGCTGGACGGCCGGGACATCAGCCACGCCAGCCCGCGCGCCCGGCTGCGGGCCGGCATCGGCTATATCCCGGAGGACCGGCAGCAAGACGGCCTGGTCGCGGACTTCCCGGTGGCGGACAACCTCGTTCTTGACACCTACGACCGGCCGCCGTTCGCCTCCGGCATCGCGCTGAACCTGGGCGCGATCCGCAAGCGCGCGCAGAGCCTGGTCACCGAGTTCGACGTCCGGACTTCCTCGATCCAGACGCCGGCCGGCACCCTGTCCGGCGGGAACCAGCAGAAGGTGATCCTGGCCCGGGAGGTGGGCCGGGAGGTCCGGCTGCTGCTGGCCAGCCAGCCCACCCGGGGCCTGGACGTCGGCTCGATCGAGTTCGTGCACCGGCGGATCGTCGAGGAGCGCGACCAGGGCGTCGCGGTCGTCATCGTCTCCTCCGAGCTGGACGAGATCTACGCGCTGGCCGACCGGATCGCGGTCATGTACGAGGGGACGTTCACCGGCTTCCGTCCGCCGACCGTGCCGGTCGCGGAGCTCGGCCTGCTGATGGCGGGCGCAGGGACGGACACTGCCGACGAGAGTGCCACCGCGGACGGGGAGGTGGCGAGCGTGACCGCCGAGGCGGCCACCCAGGCCGGCAACCCGGCGTTCGGCGTCGACCTGGGGCTGACCGTCGACCGGGCCGCCACCACCGGCCCGCAGGCACCCGCCAGCCCGCAGGCACCCGCCAGCCCGCAGGCACCCGCCCGGCCGGGGGCGCCCGGCCGCCCTGAGACGCCAGTAGACCCGGATCAGCCGGGCGGCCAGCCGGAATCACGATGAGCGACGAAGCCGGCGCCGAGCTCCCGGGCGCGAGCGAGATGCCGGCCGCGCCGGAGGGCAGCGAGCCGCCCCGGGGCCAGGGCCTGAGCCGGGCCGTCATCGACGCGGTCACCCAGGGCAGCCCGGCCGTGGTCACCACGCTGGCGATCATCCTCGCGCTGGTGATCGGCGCCCTGATCATCGCGTTCAGCGACCCGAACGTGCTGCACGTGTGGGGCAGCTTCTTCGCCGAGCCCGGCATCGCGCTGTCGGCGGCGTGGCACTCGGTGGCCACCGCCTACGCGGCGCTGTTCGAGGGCGCGATCGTCAACCCGCACACGGTCGCAGCCGCCTTCCACGGCGGCTCGGTCGGGGCCATCTTCTACCCGCTCTCGCAGACCTGTTCCCAGGCCACCCCGCTGATCCTGACCGGGCTGTCGGTCGCGCTGGCCTTCCGGGCCGGCCTGTTCAACATCGGCGCGGCCAGCCAGTGGATCGGCGGCGCGATCGTGGTGACCTACCTGGGCTTCGCGATCAGCCTGCCGCCGGTCATCCACGTGATCGTCTGCCTGCTCGGCGGCTTCGCCGGCGGCGCGGTGATGGGCTGGCTCGTCGGCGACCTCAAGGCGCGCACCGGCGCGCACGAGGTCATCGTGACGATCATGCTCAACTACGTGATGTACAACCTGCTGTCCTACCTGCTGGGCACGCCGACGGCCCTGCAGCTGCCGCACCAGGCCAACCTGATCAGCCCGAACATCGCCGCCGACGCCCAGCTGCCGCACGTCGGCGGCCCGCCGCCGCAGGCCGGGGTCGGGTTCCTGATAGCGGTCGCGGCCGCCGCCGGGACCTGGTGGCTGCTGGAGCGCAGCACCGTGGGATTCGAGTTCCGCACCGTGGGCGCCAACCCCAGCGCGGCCCGCAGCGCGGGGATGAGCGTGGGCCGCACCTGGGTGCTGGTCATGCTGCTGGCGGGCGGCCTGGCGGGCCTGTCCGGCGCGGTGACCATCCAGGGCACCTTCTACAGCCTGAACTTCCAGAGTTACGGCACCTACGGCATCGACGGCATCACCGTCGCGCTGCTCGGCCGGGCCCGGCCGCTCGGGGTGGTACTGGCCGCGCTGCTGTTCGGCGCGCTGGACGCCGGCGGCACCGTCATGCAGGCCGCCACCTCGGTGCCCGTCGACATCACCGAGGTGATCCAGGGCCTGATCGTGCTGTTCGTGGCCGCGCCGCCGCTGATCCGGGCCGTGTTCCGGCTCCGGGAGGCCAGGGCGGCCGGGATGGAGGCCGTCGCGAAGGGGTGGAACGGATGACCGCGCTCGGCACTGTCGCCCGGGCCCCGGTCACGGTCAGCCGCCGGCTCATCGCCGCCTCGGTCTTCGTGGCCTTCGGCCTGGTCGACATCCTGGTGTTCGGGTTCTTCGCGCACAAGGGCGACGCCGCGTTCGCGCTCGCGCTGCCGGGCGCCTCGGGGCATGCCCCGACGATCCACGCCCCCGCCGCCCAGCTGTCCTACGCGCTCGGCGCGGCGTCGATCCTGATCGGCGCCGCCCGCGCGACCTTCGACGAGCCCGTCTGGGCCAGGCGGCTGAGCATCGGCGCGGTCCTGCTGTTCTTCGTCGTCTCGATGCTGGCCTGGTCGGACACCGGAAGCTGGGCCAACGGCATCCCGGTCAACGTGGTCAGCCTGCTGCAGAACACGCTGACCGACTCGATCCCGCTGATCCTCGGGGCGCTGGCCGGCTGCATGGGCGAGCGCTCCGGCGTGATCAACATCGCCATCGAGGGCCAGCTGCTGATGGGCGCCTTCATGGCCGCGGTGGTGGCCAGCGCGGCCGGCGTGCTCTGGCTCGGCCTGCTGAGCGGGGCCCTCGGGGGCGCGCTGGTCGGCGCGATCCTGGCCGCCTTCGCGATCAGGTACCTGGTCGACCAGATCATCCTCGGCGTGGTGCTCAACCTGCTGATCAGCGGGCTGACCGGTTACATGTACGACCGGCTGCTGGTGCCGCAGGCCAGCACCTACAACAACGCGGCCACGTTCAGCGCGGTCAAGGTGCCGGTCCTCGGTGACATCCCGGTCATCGGCCCGATCTTCTTCGACTCGACGATCTTCCTGTACATCACCTACGCGGCGATCATCGCAGTCCAGGTCGGCCTGTTCAGCACCCGGTGGGGGCTGCGGGTGCGAGCGGTCGGCGAGCACCCGACGGCGGCGGACACGGTCGGCATCAAGGTGCTGGGCATCCGGTACAGCAACCTGATCATGGGCGGCATGCTGGCCGGGATCGGCGGCGCCTTCCTGACGATCGGCTCGGTGGGCACGTTCAGCAAGGACATGTCCTCCGGCCTGGGCTACATCGCGCTGGCCGCGATGATCTTCGGCCGGTGGACCCCGCTCGGCGCCACCGCCGCGGCGCTGCTGTTCGGCTTCACCGAGGCGCTGCAGAGCTTCATGGGCAGCATCTCCGTGCCGCTCTCGCCGTTCCTGCTCGGCATGCTGCCGTACGTTGCCACGATCATCGCCGTGGCCGGACTGGTCGGCCGGGTGCGGGCGCCCGCCGCTGACGGCAAGCCGTACCTGCGGGCCTGACCGCCCGCGCGAGGTATGGGAGTACCGCCCGGCGCGGGTTACTCTCGGCCATGACGGCACGGCCGTCCGGGCGCCGGCCGGTCCCCGGCACCCGCGGGCTCCGGGCCGAGGAGGTACACCGTGCGCGCGAAGCTCCCGGCGCTGGCCGGCCTCGGCGCGGCGGCCCTGCTGGCTGCGGGCTGCTCGTCGGCGGTCACCTCCGCCCATTCGTCTCCGGCTTCACGGCCATCGGCGCGCGCCTCATCGGCGGCCGCGCGATCGCCGGGCTCCGCTGCCCCGGCCGCCCGGTTCCTGGCGTGCCTGGCCCCCGACACCGGCGGCATTCACGACCGGTCCGTCAACGAGCTGGCCTGGCGGGGCATGCAGCAGGCGCGGGCGGCCGAGCCGGGCCGGATCAGCGTCAGCTACCGGCCGTCCGCGTCGGCCGCCGATTACCCCGCGAGCATCGGCGCGCTCGTCCGCCGCGGCTGCGGGATCGTCGTCACGGTCGGACTGCTGATGGGCGACAGCACGCAGCAAGCGGCCAAGGCCAGCCCGCGGCAGAAGTTCGCCATCGTGGACTACTTCTACCGGCCGCCGGTCCGCAACATCGACGCGCTGGCCTTCGACACCGCGCAGGCCGCCTTCCTCGGCGGCTATCTCGCCGCCGGCATGTCGAAGACCGGGGTGGTGGGCACCTTCGGCGGCCAGCAGCTGGCCCCGGTGACCGGTTACCTCGACGGCTTCGCCGACGGCGTGCGGTACTACGACCGGCACCAGCACGCGACGGTGCAGGTGCTCGGCTGGAGCGAGCAGGCGCAGCAGGGGCTGTTCATCAATACGTTCATCACCCAGAGCGCGGCCCAGTCCGCCGCGCGGGCGCTGATCGGCCAGCACGCGGACGTGATCTTCCCGGTGGCCGGCAGCGCCGGGCTGGGCGCGGCCCGGGCGGTGCAGCAGGCCGACGCCGCGGCCGGGCGGGACAAGGTCGCGCTGGAGTGGAGCGACACGGACGGCTGCTTCACCGCGCCGCGCTACTGCCGGTACCTGCTCGCCAGCGTGACGAAGGGGATCGCGCCGACGGTGCGGAACGCGGTGCTCGCCGCGGCGGCCGGCCGGTTCCGCGGCGGCACCTCGGTCGGGACGCTCGCCAGCGGCGGGGTGGCGCTGTCCGGGCTCGCCGCCCGGGTCCCGGCCCGGCTGCGCTCCGAGCTGGCGCAGGTCCGGGAGGAGATCACCAGCGGGAAGATCGTCCCCGCGACCCCCAGCCGCCGGTAGCCCCGGACCGGCCGCCAGGCCGGGAGCCCGGGCGAGCGGTCCGGGGCCGCGGGCGAGCTGCGCCGCGTGCTAGCGTCCATCCACATTCGGCTCCCGTTTCGCACTCCGGGCCCGGCCGCGCGGCATCGCGACGATCACCGCGGCGGCCGCCCGGGAGGCCGGTTCCGGGCGCCGGCCCCGCGACGGAAGGCCTGCAGCGCCGCATGACCGCACAGCCCATCGATCCCTCTGACCCGTACGCCGCCGCGGCGGCGAGCGCGGCCCGGCTGGCCGAGCTGACCGGGCGCGAGGCGCACGACGCCGCCGTTGTCCTCGGCTCGGGCTGGGCGCCTGCCGCCGACGCGCTCGGCCCCGCCGACGCCCAGGTCCCGCTGGACGACCTGGGCGGCTTCCCGCCGGCCACCGTCGCCGGTCATATCCCGGCCGTCCGCTCGGTGGCGGTCGGCCCGGCCCGGGTGCTGGTGTTCCTCGGCCGGGTGCACCTGTACGAGGGGCATCCGGTCGCCGCCGTCGTGCACGGCGTGCGCACCGCGGCCGCCGTCGGCTGCCGGGTCATCGTGCTCACCAACGCCTCCGGCGGGATCAGCCCAGCACTGTGCACCGGCCAGCCGGTGCTGATCAGCGACCACCTCAACCTGACCGGCCGCTCCCCGCTGGCCGGGCCGCCGCCGCCGGACCGCTACGCGTCCCGGTTCACCGACCTGTCGGACCTTTACTCGGCCCGGCTGCGGGCCCTCGCCCGGGCCGCCGATCCCGGCCTCGCCGAGGGCGTGTACGCGGCGCTGCCCGGCCCGCACTACGAGACCCCGGCCGAGATCCGGATGCTGCGCGCGGCCGGTGCCGACATGGTCGGCATGTCCACGGCGCTGGAAGCCATCGCCGCCCGCCATCTGGGCGCCGAGGTGCTCGGCATCTCGCTGGTCACCAACCCGGCCGCCGGGCTGTCCCCGGCCGGCCTGGACCACGCCGAGGTGCTCGCCGCCGGGCAGCGCTCAGCCGCAGCCGTCGGCAGCCTGCTGGCCGCGATCCTGCCCGGCATCGGCTGACGTGCCCGGGCACGCCGCGATCGACGCGGACCTGCGGGCCCAGACGGCCGCCTGGATCGCCGACGACCCCGACGAGCGCGACCGGGCGCAGCTGCAGGCGCTGCTGGACGACGGCGGCCCGCAGGCGGCGGCCGAGCTGGCCGACCGGATGGGCGGACGGCTGGAGTTCGGCACCGCGGGCCTGCGCGGCGCGGTCGCCGCCGGGCCGAACCGGATGAACCGCGCCGTCGTCCGCGGCACCACCGCGGCCCTCGCCGGATGGCTGGCCAGCCGCAGCGAGCGCGCCCGCGAGCAGGGCGTGGTGATCGGCTGCGACGCCCGGCACCGGTCGGAGGAATTCGCCGCCGAGGCGGCCCGGGTGCTGGCCGGGGCCGGGATCGCCGCGCACCTGCTGCCGTCCCGCCAGCCGACGCCGCTGCTGGCGTTCAGCGTCCGGCTGCTCGGCGCCGCTGCCGGGATCATGATCACGGCCAGCCACAACCCGCCCGCCGACAACGGCTACAAGCTCTACGACAGCAGCGGAGCGCAGATCGTGCCACCCGCCGACGCGGAGATCGAGGCGGCGATCCGCACCGGCGGGCCGCTCGCGGACGTGCCGCTGGCCGCGCCGGACAGCCCGCTGATCACCCGGCTCGGCGACGAGCCCGCGCAGGCCTACCTGGACGCCGTCAGCCCCGGCGGCCCGCCGCCGGACGGCGCGGCCTGGCTGCGCTACACCTACACGCCGCTGCACGGGGTGGCCGCCGGGCTGGCGCTGCGGGCGTTCGAGCGGGCCGGCTTCCCGCCGCCGGACGTCGTCGCCGCGCAGGCGGCGCCCGACCCGGATTTCCCGACCCTGCGGTTCCCGAACCCGGAGGAGCCGGGCGCGCTGGACCTGGCGCTGGGGCTGGCCCGGCGGACCGACGCCGACCTGCTCATCGCGCATGACCCGGACGGTGACCGGCTGGCCGTCGCGGTGCCCGACCCGGCGGCCGACGGCGGCTGGCGGGCGCTGACCGGCGACCAGGTCGGTGCGCTGCTCGGCGCGTACCTGCTGGAGCAGGTACCCGCCGGGCCGGGGCCGGACAGCCGGCTGGTGGTCACCACGATCGTCTCGAGCACGCTGCTGTCGCGCATCGCCGCCGCGGCCGGCGCCCGGTACGCGCAGACGCTGACCGGGTTCAAGTGGATCGTCCGGGCCGGGGAGTCCCAGCCGGACGCCCGTCTCGTGCTCGGGTATGAGGAGGCGCTCGGCTACTGCATCGGCGATGCAGTGCGGGACAAGGACGGCATCGCCGCCGCGCTGGCCGTGCTGCGGCTGGCCGCGACGGCCCGGGCCCAGGGCCGGTCCCTGCTGGATGCCTACGATGCGCTGGAGGAGCGGCACGGCGTGCACCTGACCGGCCAGCACACCGTGGCCAGCAGGACCCCGGCCGAGGTGATGGCCCGGCTGCGCGGCGACGTCCCTGGCGAGCTTGGCGGCCTGCCGGTGACCGGGGTGACCGACTTCACTGGCGGGTCGGGCGAGCTGCCGTCCGCCGACGTGCTCAGCTACCGGCTGCCCGGCGGCCGGGTGGTGATCCGGCCGAGCGGCACCGAGCCCAGGATCAAGGCCTACCTGGAGATCGTCGAGCCGGTCCCGGCCGGGCAGCTGGCCGCGGCCCGGACCGCGGCGCAGGCGCGGATGGAACCGCTGCGCGCCGCGGTCGCGGCACTGCTGGAACGCTGACCGCCGGACTGTGTCAGTCCATGATCGTGAAGACTTACCGCCACCGGTGACCGGGAACTCTTCGCGATCATGGGCTGGCCGCCGTCAGGCCGGGGCCATGTCAGGCCGGGCGGGCCGAGCCGGGCAGCAGGCCGGGCGGGCGGCGTGGCGGGCCTGGCGGCGGCGTGGCAAGCTCGGGGACATGAGTCACGCGCACGAAGGTCCCGCCTGCGACGTCGCGCACGGCCATCAGCCGGCCCCGCCCGAGGAGAAGATGCTCGTCGCGGTATTCGCCTCGCCGGTCGCGCAGTTCCTGCTCCGCTACGGCGCAGACGCGGGGTACCGGACCATGCTGGTCGAGCCGGACCCCGAGCGCGCGGTGGACGCCGAAACCGACCGCCAGGGCGGCGACGACCAGGCGGAGATCGCCAAGAGCCTGGCCGGCTTCGCCGCCGGAGCGGACGTGGTGGTCACCGACCACCACCGGCCCGAGCTCGGGGTGATGCTGCGCGACGCGCTGGCCGGCCAGGCGCGCTGGGTGGGGATCATGGGCAACCCGCGGGAACAGGGGCCGCACGTCGCCGCGCTCACCGAGCTCGGCGTGGACGAGGCGGAGATCCGCCGGGTGCACCGGCCCATCGGGCTCAACATCGGCTCCCGGACCCCGCCGCAGATCGCCCTCGCCACCCTGGCCGGCCTGATCGCCGACCGCAACGGCAAGCCTGGCGGTTTCGCCTTCTGAGCTGCTGTGCCGGCCGTATGGTGACCGCATGAGCCAGCAGGACGGCTACTCGCAGACCCCGCTGGCGCGCAAGCTCGGGATCGGCGAAGACGACGAGGTCGCGGTCATCGGCGCGCCGGACGGGTTCGCCGACCGCCTCGAGGCGCAGGTCGATGAGAGCGCCGTGCTGCACACCGAGCTGACCGGGGACGGCCTGTTCGACGTGATCGTCGCGTTCGTCACCGCCCGCGCCGAGCTCGCCGCCGCGCTGGACCGGCTGCGCGGCCGGATGGCCCCGGCCTGCGGCCTGTGGATCGCCTGGCCGAAGCGGTCTTCGGGGGTGGCGACCGAGCTGAGCGATGGCGTGGTCCGCGAGGCTGGGCTGGCCGCCGGGCTGGTCGACAACAAGGTGTGCGCGATCGACGCGACCTGGTCGGCGCTGCGGCTGGTCATCCGCCGCGCCGACCGGTAGCAGCCGGGCGGCCCGGCTCAGTCCAGCAGCCGGGTGCCGTTGAAGACCCCGAGTTCCTCCCGGTACAGCTCCAGCCCCACGCCGTTCGGGTCGCGGAAGTACATGCTCTCCTCGACCCCCCGGTCCGGACCCAGGTAGTCCGCGCCCGCCTCGTCGAGCTTGCGCCTGGCCGCGTCGTACTGCTCGGGTGAGATCGAGATGGCCAGGTGCTGCACCGCGCCGATGGTCTCGGTGAAAGCCGGGTGGTCGTGCCCGGGGAAGTCGAAGAAGCCGAGCAGATTGTGGTTGCCGATGTCGAAGAAGAAGTGGCTGGAGCCGGCGTAGTCCCGGTTCTCCACCAGCTCGACCAGCGGGAAGCCGAGGAATTCCTGGTAGAACTGGATGGTCTCCTCGGTGTCGCGGCAGATCAGCGCCAGGTGGTGGATGCCCTGCACGGTGGCGGCGGGCCGCTGCGCGGCCGGCCGCAGGTAGCGCTGCCGCAGTTCCTCCCGCCGCGCGCGGATCTTCTCCAGTTCCTGGCCCGCTGGCTGTGGCATGACCTGTCTCCTCGTTCCGGCGGCGTGCCGGGCCGCGTGCCGGGCCCCGGCCCCGATGCGATCAGTGTCGCGCCCCTCCAGTGTCTCCCGGCTGCCCGCGCAGGCAACACCGGCTACCGGGCCGGGCCTGGCCACGACAGCCACTCGCTAAATTTTGACAGTCACATTCAAAAATAGTTAACTATGAACTGATACTGACTGTCTGATGATGGAGGGTGTCATGACTGCTGACTCTCCCCGCCCGGACGCCAGGCGCTGGTGGGCCCTGGCCGCACTGGCGGTCAGCGTACTGACCGTGGTCCTCGACCTGTTCGTGCTGAGCCTGGCGCTGCCGACGCTGTCGGCTGACCTGCATGCGTCCTCCAGTGACCTGCAGTGGTTCGTGGACTCCTACAGCCTCGCGCTCGCGGCGGCGCTGCTGCCGGCCGGGCTGCTCGGCGACCGGTTCGGCCGCAAGAAGATGCTGACCGGGGCCCTGGCAATGTTCGGGGTGTCCTCGCTGGCCTGCGCGTACTCCCGCTCGGCGGGCGAGCTGATCGCGGCCCGCACGGCGCTCGGGCTGGCCGCGGCGGTGATCCTGCCGATGTCCCTGGCCGTGATCCCGGTGCTGTTCAGCGACCAGGAGCGGCCGCGGGCGATCGCGATCGTCGGCGGGGCCACCTTCATCGGCTACCCGATCGGCCCGATCCTCGGCGGCTGGCTGCTGGACCACTTCTGGTGGGGGTCGGTGTTCCTCATCAACGTGCCCGTGGTGCTGATCGCGCTAGCCGCCGTGGCGGTGCTGATGCCCGAATCGCGCAGTGCCGCCCGGCCCCGGCTGGACGTCATCGGGGTGGCCATCTCCAGCATCGGGCTGATGGCGGTGACTTACGGGGTGATCCGGGCGGGCCAGGACGGCTGGTCCGACACCCTCGCCATCGCGATGATGGCCGCCGGGGCCGTGACGCTGGCCGGGTTCGCGGCCTGGGAGCGCGCGCTCAGCCGCCGGGCCCGGGGCCGGGTACTGCCGCTGGTGGACCTCACGCTGTTCGCCTCCGCGGGCTTCACCTGGGGCACGATCCTGGCCACCCTGGTGTCGTTCGCGCTGTTCGGGCTGGTGTTCGCGATGCCGCAGTACTTCCTGGACGTGCGCGGCCTCGATTCGCTCGCCTCCGGGGTGCGGATGCTGCCGATGATCGGCGGGCTGGCCGCCGGCCTGGCCATCGGCCAGCGGCTGCTGACCCCGCGCAAGACCGCCGAGGGCGAGCCGCCCGGCCCGCCGCGGGTTGCCGCCAAGCTGCTGGCCGCCACCGGTTTCACGATCATGGCCGCGGCGCTGGCGGCCGGGACGGCCACCACCGTGGCCACCGGCTCGGGCTACGCGGCCACCTGGTTCGCAGTGACCGGGCTCGGGCTGGGCATCGCCATGCCGACCGCGCTCAACGCCGCCCTCGGCGCCCTCAGTCCCGAGCGCAGCGGATCTGGCTCTGCGCTGATCACCGCGATGCGCCAGGTCGGCGGAACAATCGGGGTGGCCGTGCTGGGCACCGTCCTGGCCACCGCCTACCAGAGCCACCTGAGCCTGGCCGATCTGCCGCCGGCGGCCGCTGCCGCGGTCCGCAGCAGCGTCGTCGGCGGCATTGCCGTCGCGCGCAACGCCGGATCCGCGGCACTGCTGGCCATGGTCCGCACCGGCTACGTGGACGGGCTGGACATCATGCTGTGGGTGTGCGCGGGCATCGCGCTGGCGGCCGCCGCGCTGGCGCTGGCATTCCTGCCCGGGCGGGCAGACAGTGCCCCGGCCGCCGACGCCGCCGGTGCCGCGGGTGCCACCGGGATGGGGGCCGGGCCGGTCCCGGCGGGCGCTGGCGGGCCGGAGGCAGCACAGACGAGCCAGCCCGCGGCGCCGGGGGAAGCCGCCGCGGGCGGCGCTGTGCCCGGAGCGCCAGCCAGGGCAGAATGACGTGCATGAGCGAGACCGCCGAGGCAGCCAGGCCGGCCGGGCTCCGGGAGCGCAAGAAGGCCAGGACCCGGGCGGCCATCCGGGAGCACGCGCTGCGGCTGTTCCGCGAGCAGGGTTACCCGGCCACCACTGTCGAGCAGATCGCCGCGGCGGCCGAGGTGTCGCCCAGCACGTTCTTCCGCTACTTCCCCACCAAGGAGGACGTCGTGCTGCAGGACGACCTCGACGTGCTGGCGCTGGACGCGTTCGAGCGGCAGCCGGCCGGGCTGAGCGCGATATCGGCGTTCCGGGCGGCAGCTGCGCAGGCCTACGCGGGGATGACGGACGAGGAACTGGAGCGGCTGCAGGAGACCACCCGGCTGACCCTGTCGGTGCCGGAAATCCGGGCCCGGGCCCTGGACGAGTTCACCCGGACCATCGAGGTGATCGCGGACATGATCGCGCGGCGCAGCGGCCGGGACCCGGCAGACATCGCCGTCCGGGCCGGGGCCGGGGCCATCGTCGGCGTGATCATGGCGGCCACCATGCCATGGACCGATGAGTACTCACCGCGCGCTATGTTCGCCCAGATCGACGCGGCGCTGGCCCAGCTCGAGGCCGGGCTGCCACTATGACGGCGGCCGGGGGCCGCGCCGCGACCGGACCACGGCGGGCTGCCATGATCGCGAAGAGGTCCCGGTCACCGGTGACAGCACGTCTTCGCGATCATGGACGGTCACTGGCCGGCGGTCATGATGGAGCTACCGTGCCGGGTCCGTGCGGCGGGCCGCAGCCGAGCTGGCCAGCCCAGTCAGCCCGACTGGCGCGGGCGGAATGTTGCACGTTCAATTACCGTTGAGCCGGGCAGGAGATGGGCGGGCCGGCGGGCCCGAGGCGTACCCCCGCCGGACAGGCAGACCCCGCCCCGGAGAGGATGAGCCATGCCAGCCGTCACCGTCGAGGACATCATGGTCCTGCCCCGGATTCCCGAGCCGGACCGCGCGGTCGCGCAGGACCGCCCGGTGCTGGGGGTCAGCACCGCGCCGGCGGGCTATGAGGGCGAGGGCTTCCCGGTGCGCCGCGCGTTCGCCGGAGTGGACCTCGGTGCCCTTGACCCGTTCATCCACATGGACCAGATGGGCGAGGTCAGCTACGCGCCGGGCGAGCCCAAGGGAACGCCCTGGCACCCGCACCGCGGCTTCGAGACCGTCACCTACATGATCGACGGCACGTTCCGGCACCAGGACTCCAACGGCGGCGGCGGCCTGATCACCAACGGCGATACCCAGTGGATGACCGCAGGCGGCGGGATCCTGCACATCGAGGAGCCGCCGGAGGACCTGGTCATGAGCGGCGGGCTGTTCCACGGCTTCCAGCTCTGGGTGAACCTGCCGGGCCGGCTGAAGATGACCGCGCCGCGCTACCAGGACATCCGCGCCGGGCAGGTGGCCCTGCTCAGCTCCCCGGACGGCGGCGCGCTGGTCCGGGTGATCGCCGGCGAGGTCGCCGGGCACCAGGGCCCGGGCAGCACGCACACCCCGATCACCCTGGTGCACGCGACGCTGCAGCCCGGCGCGCAGCTGCGGCTGCCCTGGCGGGCCGACTTCAACGCACTCGGCTACGTGCTGGCCGGCTCAGGCACGGCCGGCACCCAGCAGCGTCCGGTGCGGACCGGCCAGCTGGCCGTGTTCGGCCTGGGGGACGCGCTGACCTTCGGCGCGGCCCGGCGGTCGGGCGGCCCGAGCGAGGGCCTGGACGTGCTGGTGCTCGGCGGCCAGCCCATCCGCGAGCCGGTCGCCGCATACGGCCCGTTCGTCATGAACACCAGGGCTGAGCTGGCGCAGGCCTTCGAGGACTTCCAGGCCGGGCGGCTCGGCTCGATCCCGGCCGAGCGCACCCCGCTCCCGGCCGGCAACCACCCCGGTCACGACTTGCTCTGACCGGCCCGCCGCGGGCGGCAAATTCATGCATGATGGCGCAGCCCCGGGGCTGGGCGGAGATGGCATCATCGGGGGCATGGCGCAGCTGTTCGTCCTCGTACCCGCGCCGGCCCTCGGGCCGGCCAGCTGGCAGCCGGTGGCCGGCGAGCTGGCGGCCAGCGGCCGGGCCGTGATCATCCCGTCGGCGGTCGGCTTCGCCGTGGGCGGCCCGCCGTACTGGGCCCGCCTGGTCAGCCGGCTAGCCGCCGAGGTGGACGCCGGTCCCGGTGACCGGGTCGTGCTGGTGCCGCATTCGGGTGCCGGGGTGCTCGCCGGGCAGCTGGCCGCCGCCATCGGGGCGGGCGACACGACGGTGATCTTCACGGACGCGGCTCTGCCCGGACCGGACGGCGGCGGCCCGGTCGTCGGCACCGACTTCCTGCCCTACCTGCGCAAGCTGGCCCAGGACGGGCTGGTGCCACCGTGGGACCAGTGGTGGCCGGACGAGGACCTGTCGCCGCTGTTCCCGGACGAGAGCACCCGCACGGCCGTGCTGGCCGAGGCCGGGCCGCTGCCGCTGGCGTTCTGCGAGGAGGAACTGCCGCCAGCGCCCGGCGGCTGGCCGCCGGGGCGGGCCGGCTACCTGATGTTCTCCGCGGCCTACCAGGATCAGGCCGCGGCCGCGCGGCGATACGGCTGGCCGGTCAGCACGCTCCCCGGCGAGCACCTGCACATGCTGGTGCGCCCGGCCGACGTGGCGGCCGCGATCACCCGGCTAGCCAGGTCATGACCGGGCCAGCGCGGGCCGGCGAGGCCGGTCCCGGGCCCGGTCGGCCAGGTCCGGCAGCCGCCGCTGCCGGGCTGACCGACGATGACGTCGCCGCCTTCGCCCGGGACGGCGTGCTGTGCGTGCGGGCCGCGCTCGATGCGGCCGAGCTGGCCACCGCGACCGGCGCCATCGACGCGGTACTGGCGGCCCCCGGCCCGCTGGCCCAGGTGGCCAGCAGCGGCGAGGACCCCGGCTCGTTCGCCGAGGACTTCTGCCGGTGGCAGGACATTCCGGCCATCGAGCGGCTGGCCAGCGACTCCCGGCTGCCGGTGCTCGCCGCCGCGCTGATGGCCACCCCGCAGGTGCGCCTCTACCACGACCACGTGCTGGTGAAAAAGAGCCAGACCCGCCAGCGCACCCCGTGGCACCAGGACCAGCCGTACTACAACGTGGACGGCCGGGGCGTCAGCGCGTGGATCCCGGTGGACCCGGTCCCGGCGGACGGCTGCCTGGAGCTGGTGGCTAGCTCGCACAGCGGCCCCTGGCTGATGCCGCGGACGTTCCTGACCGGCGAGGCGAAGTGGTTCCCGGCCGGGACCCTGGCCGAGCTTCCGGACATCGGGGCCGACCGGGATGCGTTCGACATCCGCCGGTTCGACATGCAGCCCGGGGATGCCATCTTCTTCGATTTCCTCACCGTGCACGGCGCGCCGGGCTTCCCGTATCCGGGCCGGCGGCGGGTGCTGTCCCTGCGGTACCTGTCCGCGCAGGCCCGGCATGCGCCGCGGCGCTGGCGCACCTCGCCGCCGTTCGACGGCCTGGCGGCCGAACTGCCGGCCGGGGCGGAGCTGGATCACCCGCTGTTCCCGGTGGTCTGGCCGCGCTCCGGCTGACCGCAGCGCCCGTCGGCTGCGCCCCCAGACCGGTGCCCGCCCGGTATCCCGGACCGCACAGCCGGCGACTTATCAGCCAGCTCGATCAATTCGGTTAATACCGTGACGCAGTCGCATCTATTTCTTGCTGCCTCGCAGCTTAATATGCAGCCTCGGCATGATCTTTAGCTATCTGGCGCGATTTCTGCCGGAACTGCAGTAAACCACAGTCCGGCATGCCGCGTCTTGTGATACATAATCGAATAAGCATTCATCCTCCCGCTCCGGAGGCCCCGCGAATCGCGGGGACTTCTCGCCAGGCTGTCGGGAAACGCCGGCAGCAAGCCATCTTTTCTTCTGGGGGACATCCATGCGTTTCAACCTCAAGAGCCTGGCGGCGGCCGCCGGCACGCTCGCGCTGGTGGCCGTGCCCGCCGCCGCGTCCGCCTCGGCGCATCCGCACGCCGTCCGCAACGCCACCCCAGCCTGCGGCGGACAGTGCACTGACATGTCGAATCTGTACCTCGGGACCGACTTCATCACGCACGCCAACGGCCACGGCAAGGTCGTCAGCCTCGCCCGCGCCAGCAATGGCTCCCAGCAGGAGGACTTCACGTTCGAGCCGGTCGGCGTCGTCGCGGACTTCTGCGGCACGCTGCTGCCGAGCACCTCGGTGCCCTGCCTGGACTACTCGTCGGCCCCGGCCTACGAGATGGACTACTCGCCGTACGGAAACGACTCCGGCTACTGCGCCGGCACGATCGGCACCCCCTACCAGGGCCACCCGGTCAAGCTCGTGGCCTGCGGCGAGTCGCAGGGCTCGCTGCTGATCGGCGAGGACAACCCCGAGAACGCCGGTGGCAGCACCTACATCTCGCTGATCTCCGGGGCGACCACGTCCTTCAGCCACCCGTACGTGTTCCAGGTCAGGACCGGCCGGACCAGCCCCCGCCACCAGCTGGAACTGGAGCGGCAGAACACGCTGACCGGCAGCGTGGCCAGGGACACCCAGATGTTCACCTTCGTCAGCGGGCCCGCAGCCTGACCGGCTGACCCACCGGCAGCCCAGGGCCGGGCGGTACCGAGCCAGACTCGGGACACGCCCGCCCTGGTGGCCGGCGAGCGGTCACCAGGGCGTCAGCGTCCGCTGCTGGCCAGCGAAACCGCACGCAGGCGCCCGGATTCCCTGCAGGACAAGGAAATCCGATAACTCCGGTCAGCCCGCCATGATTGAGCGAACCGTGCAGCGCTGGCGGATTCCCGGCACGCAGTTCCCGGTAAGCCGCGCTTTCCGCCCGGATCCAGTCCCGGGCGCGCCGGATTTGCGTCCCGGCCGGATGCTGGCCGTGAATTGGGGCGGCCGCGCTGCGGGTTTACTGATCAGTAATTGAGGATTCAGCCGAATACGCGGCAGCGAATCGCGCATCCGGATGCCGCCGCCAGGCAGGGCAGCTAGTCCGGCTGAGCGGCCAGGCGGCGCAGCGCGCCGCGGACGACCTGCGGGTCGGTGGTAGCCCAGAACGGCGGCAGCGAGGCCCGCAGGAAATCGCCGTAGCGGGCCGTGGCCAGCCGCGGGTCGAGTATCGCCACCACGCCCCGGTCGGTCATCGTCCGCAGCAGGCGGCCAGTGCCCTGGGCGAGCAGCAGTGCGGCCTGCGCGGCCGCCACGGTCATGAACCCGTTCCCGCCGCGCGCCGCGACCGCCCGCTGCCGGGCGCTGGCCAGCGGGTCATCCGGTCGCGGGAACGGGATCCGGTCGATGACCACGAGCGTCAGCGACCGGCCCGGCACGTCTACGCCCTGCCACAGCGACCGGGTGCCGAACAGGCAGGTGGTCTCGTCGGCCGCGAACTGGCTAACCAGCTGCGCGGTCTGGTCGTCGCCCTGGCACAGCAGCGGCTGGTCGATTCGCTCGCGCAGCGCGTCGGCCGCCTGCCGGGCGGCGCGCATGGACGAGAACAGCCCGAGCGTCCGGCCGCCGGCCGCGGTGATCAGCTCGGCCAGCTCAGTCAGGTAGGACTCGGCCAGGCCGTCCCGGCCGGGCGGCGGCAGGTGGCGGGCCACGTACAGGATGCCGTGCCGCGGATGGTCGAACGGCGAGCCGACGTCCAGGCCGGTCCAGGGCATCGAGCCCGGCCCGGCGGCGGTGTCCGCCTCGCCCTCCGGCGCCGCCGTGCCGTCCGGGTCCGCCGAGCCGGCCGGCCGGGCCAGCCCCCATTCCCGGGCCAGCGGCTCGAACGAGCCGCCGAGCGCGAGTGTCGCCGAGGTCAGTATCACCGTGCGGCGGCTGAACAGCCGCTGCGCCAGCAGCCCGCCGACCGCCAGCGGCGCTACCCGCAGCGTGTCCGGGCGGGCCGGCTGCGAGTCGGCGGGCCGGTCCAGCCAGACCACCTCCGCGCGGTCGGCCAGCCCGGTGCCGTACACACCGAGTATCCGGTCGGCGGTCTGCGCCACCTCGTCGAGCGCGGCCAGCGCGGCCCGGCGCGCGGTCAGCTCGTCGGCGTCGAACTCGCTGCCGCGCGCGGCGGCCCGCAGCTCCGCGGCGCAGGCTGCCGCGGCATCCCGGGCGACAGTGAGCGAGTTCGCCAGCCCGTCGCCGAGCACGTCCAGGCGGCCGCCGGGCACCTCGGTGAGCATCCGGCCCAGCGCCTGCCCGGCCGCCTGCAGCCGCCCGGTCAGCTCGTCGGGGACCATGCGCCCGCAGCGCCGGGCCGCCAGCGCGGCCCCGGCGTCGGACAGGTCCGCCGAGGCCACCGAGGTGACCCGGTCCACCAGGTCATGCGCCTCGTCGATGACGACGACATCGTGCTCGGGGAAGATGTCGAAGTCCTCCAGGGCATCGATCGCCAGCAGCGCGTGGTTGGTGACGACGATGTCCGCCCGGCCCGCCGCGTCCCGCGCCTGCTCGGCGTGGCAGCCGGCCGCAAACGGGCAGCGCTGCGCCCCGATGCACTCGCGGGCGGTGACCGCCACCTGGCGCCAGGCCTGCTCGCTGACGCCGGGCACCAGCTCGTCACGGTCCCCGGTCTGCGTCCGCGCCGCCCACTCGTGCAGCCGCTGCACCTGGCGGCCGACGGCCGAGGCCGAGGCCGCATCAAACAGGGCATCAGCACCGTCGTCGGCCGGGCCGCCGCGCAGTCGCTGCAGGCACAGGTAGTTGCGGCGGCCCTTGAGTATGGCGAACACCGGCTCGCGGCCGAGCACCGGCGTCACCGCCTCGGCCAGCCGCGGCAGGTCCCGGTCGACCAGCTGGCGCTGCAGCGCGATGGTGGCGGTGGAGACGACCACCGTGACGTTCCCGGTGAGCGCGTGCCGCAGCGCGGGGACCAGGTAGGCCAGCGACTTGCCGGTGCCGGTGCCGGCCTGGACGGCCAGGTGCTCGCCGGCCGCGATGGCGTGGCCGACCGCGCGGGCCATGGCCACCTGGCCGGGCCGCTGCGCCCCGCCGATCCCGTCGACAGCCAGCGCCAGCAGGTCATCGACGTCCGGCACGCCGCGCGGCCGCGCGCCAGCGGCATCCGCCGCGGTGTCGGCGGCAGGCGGGGTACGGGCGGGGCCGGGGGGCACGACTGGAGAGGGTATCGCGCGATGGCCGCAACGCGGGCGCAAGACCGGCCGCGACGGGCCCAGAACGCGCCGCAGATACTGCCCCAAACGGGCTGCTGCCTGCCACCATAGAGCCCATGACCGATTCGCCAGGCACTGCGGCGTTCCGGGCCGCGCGAGATCTGCTGCTGCGCTGCCGCGAGGACTACGACGCGGCCGTCGCTGAGTTTCGCTGGCCGGAGCTGCCGGAGTTCAATTTCGGCCTCGACTGGTTCGACGTGCTCGCCGCCGAGCAGCCGGACACCAGCGCCCTGCGGGTGATCAGCGAGGCCGGCGATGTCCAGCTCAGCTACGCGCAGCTGGCGGCACGGTCCGGACAGGTGGCGAACTGGCTGCGCGGCCTGGGCGTGCGCCGCGGTGACCCGCTGCTGCTGATGCTGGGCAACATCGTGCCGCTGTGGGAGGTGATCCTCGCCTCGATCAAGCTGGGCGCGGTGATCATCCCCGCCTCCACGCTGCTGGGCCCGGTCGACCTGGCCGACCGGATCAGCCGCGGTGCCGTGCGGCACGTGGTGACTGAGACCGCGCTGGCCGGCCGGTTCGAGAACCTGCCGGGCGACTGGACCCGGGTCGCGGTCGATGCCGGCCCCGGCGGCGCGGCACTGCCCGCGGGCTGGCACTCCTATGAGGAGGCCTTCGCCGCGCCCGCGGAGTTCGCGCCCGACGGCCCGGCCCGCGGCGCCGACCCGCTGCTGCTCTACTTCACCTCGGGCACGACCGCCCAGCCCAAGCTGGTCGAGCACACCCACGTCTCCTATCCGGCCGGACATCTGTCCACCATGTACTGGATCGGCCTGCGCCCCGGTGACGTGCATTGCAACATCTCCTCGCCGGGCTGGGCCAAGCACGCCTGGAGCAACGTGTTCGCGCCGTGGATCGCCGGCGCCGCCTCGCTGGTGCTGGGTCACGAGCGGTTCTCCGCGCAAGCCCTGTTCGGGGCCATCGGCAGCTGCCAGATGACCTCGCTGTGCGCCCCGCCGACGGTCTGGCGGATGCTCGTGCAGGCCGACCTGGCCAGTGCGGACGTCTCCAGCCTGCGGGAGTGCGTCGGGGCAGGCGAGCCGCTGAACCCGGAGATCATCGAGCAGGTCCGGCGGGCCTGGGGCATCACCGTGCGGGACGGCTACGGCCAGACCGAGACGACGGCGCAGATCGGCAACACCCCGGGACAGCAGGTGCGGCTTGGCTCGATGGGCCGGGTGCTGCCCGGGTATGCGGTCACGCTGCTGGACCCGCTGACCGACGAGCCGGCCGCCGAGGGCGAGATCTGCCTGGACCTGGCCCGGCGGCCGATGGGCCTGATGACCGGCTACCAGGACGACCTGGCCCGCGCGGCCGACGCGATGCGCGGCGGCTACTACCGCACGGGCGACGTGGCCAGCCGGGACGCCGACGGCTACATCACCTATATCGGCCGGACCGACGACGTGTTCAAGGCGTCGGACTACCGGATCTCCCCGTTCGAGCTGGAGAGCGTGCTGATCGAGCACGAGGCGGTGGCAGAGGCGGCAGTGGTGGCCTCGCCCGACCCGCTGCGGCTGGCGGTGCCCAAGGCCTTCGTGGCGCTGGCGCCCGGCACGCCGGCGACCGCCGACACAGCGCTGTCGATCCTGCGCTACTCGCGGGAGCGGCTGGCCCCCTACAAGCGGATCCGCCGCATCGAGTTCGCCGAGCTGCCCAAGACGATCTCGGGGAAGATCCGCCGGGTGCAGTTGCGCACGGCGGAGAGCAGCCGCCAGGCGGACGGGTCCGGCGCCACGGGCGGAGCCGGCAGCGCGGGCGGGCAGGCCGGCGGCCGCGGGGTCACCGAGTTCTGGGAAGAGGATTTCCCCGGCCTGAAGAGCTAGAGGCGCAGGTCGCTCCCGCACCCGCCCTCTGACTGACCTGGCGTTTTAACAAGGATCCTTGTCAGAATCAGGCCCATCACAGGTGCCGGACGCCAGCACTTTCCAGCACTCGCAAGACGCCGGAACGGTCCCTCAGGGATGCACGCGCGAGTGCGTGAAACTGCGCCGCAGCTTGGCCAGGTCTGCCACGTCCGCGAGCGCATGTTCGCGCTCACCGGAGCCCTGCTGGGAATGCTGTGCCTGGCCTGCCGCCACGCCCCGGATCGCCGAGCGGCAGAACCGCTACGAGGCCGCTGATCATGATGTTGCTGTCCACCGGCAAGCGACTGAGTGAGTGGCGGGCATCCGGGTGCAAGCGATCAGTTTCGACGAGAGCCTCCAGAGCGCGTATGTGGCCGCTCTTGGTCATCCCTCGGCGTTAGCGCACGACCGAGGCCCATCGAATCCTGCGCCTGGAGGGGTGGGTTTGGCTTCGTAGCGCAGGACGAGGTCTGTTCCGGGGTAGCGGCGCAAGGGCGGCCGTGGCGATCGAATAGTGCTCACGGCGCCGGTGCCCGCAAGCTCGATGACCACCTCGACGGCCGGACGGTGGGTCCGCTGTTCACCACCAAGACAGGCAAGCGCATGGGTCAGCCGGAGACGGCCGGCCAAACACCGGCACCGCGCCCGCGGGCCTACCTCACCGACACGCTGGTGAAAGACCGGGAGCCGGGTCACCCGGCCCGGGTGAGCCAGTCTGAGCTGGTCTGCCTGGCGGTCGCCCAGCCGCTGCCGGGCTTCCACAGTGAGCACCGCTGGATCCGCTTCGCCATCTGCCACCTGCGCGGCTGCTTTCCGTAACTGCCGAGCCAGCCCGGATATAACAAGCGGCTGCGCGCTGTCCTGCCGCTGGTCAAGCAGGTGATCCGGGACCTGGCGGCCGACAGCGACCTCTGGTTCGACAGCATCTGGATCGCCGGCTCCACACCGGTCGAATGCGGCAGGTCGCGGCCCGCCGCTAAACGCTCCGATTTGGCCGGCTGGGCGAACTACGGCTACTGTGCCAGCCATTCGCGCTAGTTCTGGGGGCTGCGGCTGTACCTGATCTGCGCCCCGGCCGGGATGCCGATCTTGCGGGCCCTGGCGGCCCGAAGACCGGCGAGCGTGAGGTGCTCGCCGCCATGCTCGACGCTGAGCCCCAGCTCGCTGCCGCGCGCCCCGGCCTGATCCTCATCACCGACAAAGGCTTCGCCGGCCGCGAAACTGAAGCTGACCGCCTATGACCACTGAACCCATAAGGAATCACTCGTCTAGAGGAGTAGGGCTAGTCAGCACGCCGCGCACGCGACAACAGGCGAAACAGGAGCGACCACGATGGAGAAACCGAAGATCGTGTCCAGCGAGGAATGGCAGAAAGCCAGGGACGATCTCCTCAGGGCCGAGAAGAAAGCTACCCGCACGCTCGACGCTATCGCCGCGCGGCGCCGGCGGATGCCGATGGTCAGCTTCGGAAACCACTACACCTTCGAGACGCCGACCGGAAAGAAAACCCTGCCCGGCCTGTTCGGTGACCAGGTACAGCTTGCCGTCTACCAGTTCATGGACCGCGGACCCGGCGCGTACTGCCCCGGCTGTACCTGGTTCACCAATAACGTCGCCAGCCTGCCGGCACTGGCCAGCTGCGGGGTCGCCTGGGCGACGGTGTCCGACATGCCGCTCGCGCAAATCGAGGCATACAAGGCGCAGAAAGGATGGACGCTGCCCTTCGTGTCGTCGCACGGCACGTCGTTCGCCGAGGACTGCGGCGCGGCTGACGGCTTCATGCTGAGCATCTTCCTGCGCGATGGCACGAGCATCTACCGGACCTACTCCACGACCGCGCGCGGCGTTGACAGGCTCCTATTCGTCAACAATGTTCTCGACCTCGCACCATACGGCCGCCAGGAAGACTGGGAAGACTCCCCGCCCGGCTGGCCGCAGCACCCCACCTACGGATAGGCAGGCATCAATACCCGGACCGCGGCAGCCATCCGGTCATCGCATCGATGACCGGACTAAGGCGCATGTCGCCATCGGACGAATACGCACGACGCGCGGGCTCCATAACGACCAAGTACACGACCTCGGCGGTGACCGCACGCCGCACTTTTGCCGCGCACAGAGCACGCCGAGCGCCGATTACTTGTGGTTGTGTGCGTTCTGGGATCGGCGTGGCGCCGGGTTCCTATCGGCCAGTTCTGGTTTCCGCGGCAGATGCTGGTATCCGCGCCGTCGCCGTGGAGTGCGGGCGAGGGCGCGGATGCCGGTGGTTCTAGGCCTTGAGCGTGACGTTTCGTCCCTTCGCCAGGAGCCAGAGCATGAACAGGGCCTCGCCGATGAACGTGAAGTTGGTGACATTGACGGAGTAATTCGCCAGCAGCCCGCTGAAGCTGTCGAAGAGGTACCCGCCGCCGGCGATGACGAGCAGCGCGCCGAGAAGCCGGGGAACGTTGCCTGACTTGCAGGCCAGGTAGCCGATGAGGACGAGGTGCAGCCCGAACAGGATGAGGCTGATCTGCCAGATGTGCTGGAAGTCCTGGATCTTCATCAGTGCCTCGGCTTGTCGCTGGCCGGTGCTGGTTGCCGTGCTATGCCGGGTAGTGCTCAGGAGGGGAAGTACTGCGGGGAGCCGGCTGATGGCGACCGCGAAGATCGCGGCGTAGCCGACCCTGAGCCAGGCCGCGAGCGTCGCCACGCCGTGGTGGACCGGTTCGAAGAATCTCAGGAGGGCCCGGGCCACGACGATGTCCAGGACGGCCACCACGCCGAGCGCGGCTATCGCGAGGCGGACGCGAGGCGGAAGAGCCCCGCGGAGGCGAGGATGTCCCTGCCCGTCCTGGCCGGGTCGCCGGGGGTGACCAGGTGCTGGATGACGCCGAAGTTGGCAGCCGCGGCCAGCACGGCCAGGACAAGAAGGCTGGCGCCTGCCACCAGGGCAGGCCGGCGAATTCCCGGGCCTGCTGCTGCCTCTGGCGGATCAGCGGTCTCTGCCGGCACCCCTGGGCGATCGGCCGCATGGAGTCGCGGCCGGCCCCGGGCCCCGCGACGCTTCGGCACCACGACGCGGTCATCGGCTGCCTGCGGGGCGCGGGCTTCACGATCGAGCTGGCCGCTCATGCCTACTCGGCCATCGACAGCTATCTCTACGGCTTCGCGATGCAAGAGCTCAGCCTGCCCTTCACCACCCCTGAAGAGACCGCCGCGATGGCCGTGACCTTCCTCGATCACTTCCCGGCCCAGGAGTACCCGCACCTCGCCGAGCTGACCACCGGGCACGTCCTGCAGCCCGGCTATGACTACGGCCGCGAGTTCGAGTTCGGGCTCAACCTGATCCTCGACGGCCTCGAACGGGCGCACGCCCGATCAAGAAGACCGCGCAAAAACCAGCCAGCGGCCAGCCCTCCCGCTAGCCAGGGACCTAGTCATCCGGGGCCGAGCCACCAAGACAGACACCGCGTACCTCCTGATTCCGCAGCGTAAAGGCCGACCTGCGCAACTGCCCATCAACCATGACTCGATCCCATGGCCGCCCCCAGCGGCAGAACGCAGGACACAAGACCACCTGAGCGGGCTTCGCGGCGGATCAGCGCGCAGATCGACTCTTTCGGCACAGCGCTGACGGCCCTTGGACGTGTCAAATGCAGCCGCGCAAGCGGAAGTGTGCCCGCGGAGCTGCTCTTCAACCTGATCCGGCAACGCCTGCAGGCCGAGCAGGTCGCGCCGCCGACCAGCGCACTGCACTACCGCGATGGCATAGCCATCGACTCCCGGGCGCGGACGAAGTACCCCGCCTACTGGCGCATTTCGGCGACACCCTGGGCCACGGCGCAGGGCGCGCACAGTGGCATGTCCGCCCCTCCCAGCCGCCGGGTCAGGACGGCGCTGCCGTCGCACACGTCCTTGTCCTGAGGATGTG
>JBKQSL010000368.1:0-2966 GCA_052143655.1 Streptosporangiaceae bacterium
TAGAAGGTGGCGTTCAACGCGATCGACAACCTGGCCTGGGGCCGGATCATGCGCTGTCTGCGCCGCAAGTACAAACGCGGCCGCGACCGGATCGGGGTGCCAGAACTAGGCCGCCGCTTCTGCGACAAGGGATGGCGGTTCACCTGGAACGGGACCGCCTTCACCGGCGCCTCCAGCGTCACAGGGTGGGGGCAGGCGGCGGCCCAGTGAAACGATCGGTGGCAAGACCGGCACCGGCCGTGGGCCGACCTCACCACGCACATCAGCGCCCAGATGCGCACCATTTTGCAGGCCCAGCAGGACTGGCTTCCCGTCGTTCAGATGCCCGCCTACGCCCCCGGCCTCAACCCGGTCGAGGGCGCCTGGTCCACCATCAAGAACAGCCTGGGCAACTTAGGCTCCTGCGGCTCGCCGCACCGGCCAGGGCCGCGGCAAAGTCGTTTAGCAGTTCATGATCGTCCGTAGTGGCCGGTTTGGGCGGCAGACGTGATAGCGCAGAGCGGCGGCGATGCTGGCGTGGCCGACCAGGCATGCGATGGTGATGGCGAGGTGGCGCAAGGTGGCCATTACCCGGGGAGCGCTGGCTGTGCGGACCTGGCAGCGCTCTTCGTCGTAGTCCATGTCGCGGACCCAGTGCAGCCGGTCCTCGATTATCCAGTGGCCTCGGATGATGGCCGCGTCCGGACGTTGGCTTGGACCAAAGGCGCGCCTCAAGCGCCAGCGTTAACCTCCGCTATTCAGCGCGGATGGGCTGCTGAGTGATCCGGTGACTGCCTGTGCCTGTGAGCTGGGGTTTCGTATCGCGGCGGGCTGGAGTGAGCGTGCACCTTATGGGTGCGGGACGATCCGCAGGACGCGGGGGTTGGAAGGGACGGCCGCGGAGCGGCTGTCCCTTCCTGGTTTAACAGCGAAGAGCGCCCTGGCCCTGGGAGATTACGGGTTACCACACGCCTTAATCCCCGGAACTGGAGCGCTCCTCGCCATGCAGCATAACGGGTGGGACCATGCCCTGAAGGTCACCGCCGGCGGAGCCGGCCTGATCGGCCACGCCGGCGCGGTCCTGCTCCGCAAGGCCGCCGACCAGGCCGGACTCACCGCCGGCCTGAGCTCCATGCTCCGGAAGACAGGCGCGTCGCCCCTGCTCGACCGGGGGATCGTGCTGGTCTCGCTGGCGGCCGCGATCGCGCTCGGGGCCACCAGCATGAGCGACATCGCCCTGCTCGCCCACCTGGCCCCCGTGCTCGGGGACGCGCCGAGCGGGCCCACGGTGCGCCGCGCCCTGGACCTGGCCGGCACGCCGGCCATGCTGGACAAGATCGCCCGCGCCCGGGCGAAGGCCCGGGCGCGGGCATGGAAGCTGATCGAGGGCACCCCTGCCGGGTTCCCGTGGCTGGTGATCGCGGGGAAGACGCTGACAGGCTGGCTGGTCATCGACATGGACGCCACCCTGGTCACCGCCAGCTCCGACAAGGAAGGCGCGGCTCCCACCTGGAAGAAGGGCTACGGCTTCCACCCGCTCGGGGCCTGGCTCGCCAACACCCGCGAGTGCCTGGCGATGCTGCTCCGCCCCGGCAACGCCGGCTCGAACACGTTCACCGACCATAAGGAAGTGCTGGCCGCGGCCCTCCGGCAGGTCCCCGCCCGGTTCCGGCGGAAGATCCTCGTCCGCGTCGACGGGGCCGGCGCCAGCCACGACCTCGTAAAGCACCTGCTGTCCCTGTCATCCGCGCGCAAGACCGTGCTGTTCACGTGCGGGTGGATGATCACCGCCGCCGACGAGCAGGCAATCGCGCTCATCCCCGCCGGCGCATGGGAGCCCGGCACCGCCCAGGACGGCACCGCCGAGGACGACAAGGACGTCGCGGAGATCACCGGCCTGATGAGCCGCGCCGGGAACTGGCCCGGCGGCCTGCGCTGGATCGCCCGCCGGGTGAAGCCGTCCCGCCGGCACCTGAGGAACCTGACGGACTACGAGAAGAAGACCGGCTGGAAGTACTCCATCACCTGCACCAGCATCCCCGGCGCCGGCATCGCCGGCGTCCCGGGCAGCCATCACCCGCAGTACATCGACGTGGTCCACCGCGAGCACGCCGTCGTCGAGACCGCAGGCGTGCGCACCGCCAAGGCCATGGGCCTGCGGAACCTTCCCTCGAAGACCTGGCAGGTCAACCGCGGCTGGGTCATCGCGGCGAACATCGCCGCCGACCTGGCCGCCTGGACCCGCCTCCTCGGCTGCCACGACGATGCTGACCTGCGGGAAGCCGACCCGGACACGCTCCGCTACCGGATCTGGCACATCCCCGCCCGCCTCGCCCGCCATGCCCGCCAGCGGACCCTGGCCATCAGCCCCGACTGGCCCTGGAAGGAGGCGTTCCTGACCTGCTGGCAGCGGCTGTGCGCCCTGCCCGCACCCGCCTGACCAGCACCATCAGCCCCGGCGACACGAGAGGAGGACCAGCCCGGCGCGGTCGGAGCCGGTGCGCACCCGGGCACCCCGGGAACCCCGCGCACTCTCCGTCCCAAGGACAAACGGACATGAGGCCAAAAAACGGATACCAGCACAATCAGTAACCAGACCTCAAACCACCTGAACGATTGAGGCTAGCCCGGCGCACCGTAGTCCTTACGCCTTCTGGGTGCCCGTTATGATCGGCGCCCCAGCTCTGATCCACTTCTCCTGAGCTCTTCTGCACCTTTTCACTAGCCAGGCTCTCGCCATCTCGGTGGGCGCTTTGTCAGCCGTCCTGGCGCGGCGGGAAAATCGGCAACGGGGTTGGAGCCGGTCATGCCTCGGCTGCAGCCTTCGGGCGAGCGGGGCCCGGCGGCTTCGGACGGCTTGACCTGACATCAGGCGATGGCTGGTTCTTTCGGGACGGTGTTGAAGGGCGCGGTCAGTGCGGCGCCAGCTGGCAGGGCTGCGGGCACCGGGACGGCCGACGCCCCGGGCGCGGGCAGGGACGGCGGGG
>JBKQSL010000369.1:0-2518 GCA_052143655.1 Streptosporangiaceae bacterium
CCGGCAGGTAGGCCAGGTTGTAGGACTCCCAGTTCACCGGGATGGCCAGCAGGGGACCATGGCCGAGCTTGTCACCGAAACGGCCGCTCCACCGGCTGCCCGCGATCAGCCGGCCGAAGAAATCCCCCAGGCCGAACGAGCTGGATGCCCGGGCGGCGAACTCATCCAGCGGGCGCACGAACCCCAGGCCGAGCTGCTCCCATGCCAGCACCGGCCCCGACATGTAGACGTCCGCCGGGCGCTCCCCGCCCAGGAATTCAGTCAGGTTGTTGGCGTAGTAGAAGTCGTTGTCCAGCAGCCGGACAGTCAGCTGGTGCCCGGTCGCCTGCTCGAACTCGGCGGCCCGCGCCTGGATGCTGCCGCAGAAGACATCGTTATCGCATCCCAGGAAGCGGATCTCAGCCATGAGCCGGCTGCCTCGGGCCGCCGCCGCGGCCAGCGCCGCCGCCGGGCGAGCTGGCCGGGCGCTCACGCATCGGTGGTCCCTGCCGCGTCGGGTACCCGGCCGGACTCCTCCTCGGCTGGCCCGCTCAGGCCAGCGGCCCGGCGCCGCTGCAGCTCGTCCAGGAACGGGGAATCCTTCACCAGGCGCACGATGGCGAAGGCGAGGCCATAGGTCAGCACCAGGATCCCGACGGCCACGCCGGTCACGACCCCGGCCTCGGTGGTCATCCCGTAAATGCACAGGACGAGCATCAGGGCGCCGCCGATCAGCGGCAGGATGCCGCCGAAGAGCATCGCCCGCCCGCTCCGGGTGAGCTGGCTGCGGAAGAACCACACACTGCTCACGGCGACCACGAAGTACATGAACAGGTACAGCTCGCCGCCGGAGCTGATGATGTTGGTGATGACCGTGAAGAACGATGAGCTGGCCAGGTAGGGGATCAGGAAGATCGGCGGGATCAGGCCGAGGACGGTCAGGGCCGCCCACGGCGTCTGGTGCTTCTCGCTGATCTTGCCCAGGAAGTTCGGCAGCAGCCGGTCGCGGGCGAAGGCGTAGAGGATGCGGCTCGACTCGGTCATCTGGAGCTGGGTCGTGCCGATGACCGCGATGAGCACGGCCAGGGGGAGAATCCGGCCGGCCAGGCCAGGGGCCAGCAGGCTGCCGGCGTAGGCGAGGATGTCGCCGCCGTGTGCCAGGACCTCCTTGTGGCTGGAGACGCCCTGGAAGACCATGATCAGGCCGGTGAACCAGATGAGCAGGAACGCCACGGAGCCGATCATGGCCCGGCCCGGGTTCTGCCGCGGTTTCGTCGATTCCTCGCCGACGACCGCGACCGCCTCCCAGCCCGCATACAGGACCGCGCAGGTGACGCCGGCATTGGCCAGCCCGTGAATGCCGCCGATGTTACTGGCGAGCGAGAAATCAGACAGCGACGGCAGGGTGGCTCCGCCGGCGTGGCTGGCCTCGTGGATCAGGGCGAGGATCACGAACGAGATGACGGACGCATACTCGATGATGATCAGGGAGGTCTGCACCACCACAGAGGGACGCAGGCCGCGGATCGAGATCCACAGCCCGTACCCGGCCTTCCCGTCGGCCGCCGCCGGTGGCGTAGGCGGCGATCAGCTCCAGCAGGTCGGGCGCGACCTGGCCGTGGAAGAAGGTCTGGCGCCCGAGCAGGAACGTGTTGCTGCCGACGTCGGAGAGGGCTATAACGGCGTACTGCCGCAGGACCTCGACGGTCGACGGCATTCTCTCGGGCACCAGGTGGCTCGGGATGTGCTCGACTGCCCACCCCGCGCGACTCCAGCGCCGCGACGAAATCAGCGCAGCCTTCCTCGTACGCGGACGTGGTGAAGCTGTCGAAGCACTTCTGGTGGATGGAGTGGGTGAACCAGGACTCGCCGATGAGGAGCAGCCTGCGGTTGCCAGCCGGTGGCTGTGCGCTCATGCTGGATGCTTCCTTCCCCTGGCTGGCGGCGCACCGTCGGCGCCGGGCGGGCCTGGCCAGGCAGCTGCAGCGCCTCTGCGGTCGGGCCCAGCGGCTCGGGGCTGATGCCCGGAAAGGTTTACGCGGCCTGCAGCTGCGCGAGCCGGCCCCGCACTCCGGGCATGGGGCTGGCGGGAAGGCGGGAGCGGTCGCGGGCGACGACATCTCGGCCCGTCAGAAGTGGTCAGCAACGCCGAACGCGCCATACGAGCACCTCCGCGGACAGCCCTGCCAGCCGGTGAGAAATCGTTTTCATGAAGCGATTTCTATTGCTGTAGGGACCGTCGGAGACAGTCAATGCTCACGCTGCGACCTGCCTGGCCGCCGCTGGCACCGCCCTCCGTCTACCTGCCGCGAGTCGGCGACGGCCTGCCCGCCGGCCCGGACCGGGAACGTGAGGTGAGAGGTGCCGACGACCATGAGCGACGTCGCCGCGGCAGCCCGGGTCTCTTCGGCGACCGTGTCGCGGGTGCTGAACGGGAAGCAGGATGTCGCCGCTGACCTGCGGCACCGGGTGCTGGCCGCGGTCACCGAGCTCGGCTACCGCCGCAACGGCCCGGCCCGGAGCCTGCGCACCCGGGCGG
>JBKQSL010000370.1:0-14637 GCA_052143655.1 Streptosporangiaceae bacterium
GTGGCGGTGACGGTCGACGATGAAGGCGGCCCGGCCGGCCTGCTCGGGCTGTACCAGGGCGTCCCGCTGACCAATCGGGGCGCGGGGTACGCCGGCGCGCTGCCGGACCGGATCACCATCTACCGCCGGGCGATCTGCGCGATCTGCGGCACCGAGGCCGAGGTGGCCCGGCAGGTCTACCGGACCGTCGTGCACGAGGTGGCGCATCACTTCGGGATCGACGACGCCCGGCTCCGTGAGCTCGGCTGGTAGCCGCGGCGCCGCCTGCGGGCCCCGCGGCCGTCAGCCCCCGCGGCTGTCAGCCCGTGACTGTCAGCCCCCGCGGCTGTCAGCCCGTGACTGTCAGCCCCGTGACTGTCAGCCCCGTGCCTGTCAGCACCGTGACTGCGGGTACTGCGCGGTCAGCTGGGCGCGTGCTCGCTCAGCGCGCGCTGCCAGTAGTCAACGGACTGGCGCAGGTCCTTCAGCGCCTGGCTGTCGTCGAGCCCGGGCGCCGGGCTGATCTCCAGCATGAGGGTGACCTCGGCGGCGCCTGATTTGCCCAGGGCCGTGAGCACGCGGTCGGCGGTGATGATCCCGGTCTTGTTGTTCCGCGTCGTGAACGGCCAGTGCCGGTCGGACTTGCCGTCGGTCTGCTGCAGCTGCACGACCGCCGCCTGGCCGCCCAGCCGTTCCAGCCACTGGTACGGGTCACGGTCGGCACCGGAGGTCCCGGGCACGCACTGGTGGCCGACGTCCAGGCACAGCGCGACCGGGACGTGCCCGGCGTCGCCGTCGGTCAGCAGCGACGAGAAGCCGGCCAGCGTCGAGGGCTCCCGCGCGGCGATCTGGTTCTCGGCGAGCAGGCAGTCCAGGCCGCGGTCCCGGGCGTGCGCGGCCAGGCCGGCGACCGACTCGCGCAGCTCGTCCCACAGGCGCCGGCGGCGGACCGGATGGCGCCAGTCGTCGACGCTGTAGGTGCCGAGATGGCCGCCGGCCGCCGTCGCCCCGACATCGGCCGAGAAGTCGATGACGCGCCGGTACCAGGCGGCGGCCCGGTCCCGGGCCGGGCGGTCGGGGTGCAGCAGCAGGTTCGAGGTGTAGGCGGCGGCTCCGGTCACGGTGGAGTGCAGGGTCAGGCCGCCCGCCGCGCACGCCGCCCGCAGCCAGGATGCCTGGTCGGCCACGTCGGCTGCGGACGAGTCCAGGCTGACCAGGTCGAGGCTGTGCTGGATCAGGCCGAGCCCGAGCTCGTCGCGGACGAGACGGGCCCAGCGCTCCGGCTGCGGCCACCGCTTGACGGCAAAGCTGGTCGTAATGCCCAGGCGGTAGGACGTCATAAGAGAAAATCTTCGCCGACTGCGGTGCATGAGTGGCGGCCTATGCAAAAACGGTCAGCCGGGGTCCCAATCACATCGGGTCCCCGGCGCCGCGTGCCGCCGCGCCCCGCCGGGCCGCACCCGGCCTGCCGGGTCACGCCGCCAATGCGGCTGCCCGGCCGATGGCCGGGCCCGGGCGCGCGCCGGGGCTGGCCTGGCGGGAGCCGCCCGCGGCGGGGCCGCCGGGCGGGGTGACGCTCAGGAGGCAGCGGCGGGCTGCCGGCCGGGATCGGGCGTCTGGCCGAGTGCGTCCAGGAAGGTCCTGGCCCAGTAGGCGACGTCGTGCTCGAGCACCCGCCGCCGCATGGCCCGCATCCGCCGCCTGGCCTCCCGCGGGGAGATCGTCGCCGCGCGCACGATCGCGTCCTTCAGCCCCTCGATGTCGTGCGGATTGACCAGGAAGGCGCTGCCCAGCTCGTCCGCAGCGCCGGTGAACTCGCTGAGCACCAGCGCCCCGGTCTCGTCGTGGCGGCAGGCCACGTACTCCTTGGCGACCAGGTTCATGCCGTCCCGCAGCGAGGTCACCAGCATCACGTCGGCGGCCAGGTACAGCGCGGCCATCTCTTCCCGGGGGTAGGACTGGTGCATGTAGTGCACCGGCGGGTTGCCCAGTTCCCCGTGCTCCCCGTTGATCCGGCCCACGGCCACCTCGACCTCGTCGCGCAGCACCCGGT
Source organism: Streptosporangiaceae bacterium (assembly GCA_052143655.1). GTDB lineage: Bacteria > Actinomycetota > Actinomycetes > Streptosporangiales > Streptosporangiaceae > CAVSUR01. The sequence goes on from JBKQSL010000370.1 coordinate 2,033, forward strand.
ACTGCTCGACCCGCTCGCGGCTGGGGCTGGCCACCAGGACGAGCGCCGCGTCCGGCACACCGAGCCGCCCTTCGGCCAGCACCTCCTCGTAGGCCTTCAGGCGGTGCAGGATGCCCTTGGTGTAGTCGAGCCGGTCCACGCCCAGCAGGACGATCTCCGGGTCACCCAGCGCCTTGCGGATTTCCCTGGCCCGTTCGCGCACGTCCTCGCGCCGGGCGATCTCGCCGAAGGCCGCCGAGTCGATCGAGATCGGGAAGGAGGCCGCCCGCACCAGACGGCCCGCCGCGGTGGGCTGCGCCCCCGGGCTGTCGCCGGTCTCCGCTGCCTGCGGCCGCGGCTCGATCCGCGCGCTGGCCAGCTCGCGCGGGGGGCGGACCGGGCCAGGCCGGGACACAGAGGCAAGGGTGCCGGAAACCGTGTTGGGCGCCCAGACGTGCGAGCCCTTGGTCCACAGTCCGGCGGCGCGGCGGCAGGCCCGCAGGAAGTTCGCCGCATCGCCCTGGCGCTGAAAGCCCAGCAGGTCCGCGCCGAGCAGGCCCAGCACGATCTGCCGCCGCCACGGCAGCTGGGCGAAGATCTCGTACCCGGGGAACGGGATGTGGCAGAAGTAGCCGATCCGGATGTCGCTGCGCTGCTCGCGCAGCATGCCCGGGACCAGCTGGAGCTGGTAGTCGTGCACCCAGACGGTCGCGCCGGGCGCGGCCTGCTCCGCGGCGGCCCCGGCGTAGCGCCGGTTCACCCGGACGTACGCCTCCCACCACGGCCGGCGGAACTCCGGCGGGGCGATGACGTCGTGGTAGAGCGGCCACAGCGTGGCGTTGCAGAAGCCCTCGTAGTAATCGCGGACCTCGTCGGCGGAAAGCCCGATGCTGACCAGGTGCATGCCGTCGGTGTCAAACGGCTCCGGGGGCTCCCCGGCGGCTCCCTGCCAGCCGATCCAGGCGCCGTCGGCCGCCCGCATAACCGGCTCCAGGGCGGTCACCAGCCCGCCCGGGCTCGGCCGCCACACGGGCTCGCCGCCGTCACCCTCGACCCGGTCGACCGGCAGCCGGCTGGCGACCACGACGAAGTCGTAGTCGCCCGCGGGCGCCTGATCGGGTTCGTCTTCCTGCGGACTGGTCATGGACAGCATTTGCCCCATCCTATCGGCGGCCCTGCGCGGCCTGCGGTACGTGAGTTCGTGTCATCGCAGCTCCGTTGCCGGTCAGTCACTCGCCGTGGCCCGGACTGCCTGCCCGACTGCGTGCCTCGCCGGCTCGAACAGCGCGTCGCCGTTCGGGTCGTCGCCGGCCCGGCCGGGCGTGTCGGCGCGATTCCCGCCGCGCTGGCGCACCAGCGCGATCCACAGCGGGAGCAGGGCGTCAACGATCCCTGACGGCGCGGACGGCGGGGGTTCCCCGGTGCTGACCTGGGCAGGATGATCCCCATGGGCGAGATACCGTTCCAGAACCCGGCCAACGACGAGGCCGACGAGCGTCCGGGGGAGACCCCCGGCGAGCGCGCGCAGCGACTGTATGAGCAGGCCGCCGGGGCCCGCCAGCCCGGCGCGGACGCCGGTCCGGGCAGCGGTGCGCACGAGTTCGACCTAACGTGGCGGCGGCAGGTCCTGGCCGCCGTCCAGCACCGGGGCGAACAGGTCGCCGACCTCGGCTAGCCGGCCGGGCATGTCCCGGATCGTCAGGGAGTCCGACCGCAGGCCCGGGTCGTCGAGTTCCTCCCAGCGGATCGGCGCCGATACCGGCGCCCCGGGCCCGGCCCGCGGGCTGTAGGGGGCGATGAGCGTCTTGCTGATCACGTTCTGGGTGTAGTCGAGACGGGCCAGGCCGCCTCGCTCGCGCACGTCCCACTTCCAGCTCACCAGCTGGGGGACGACGGCACCGACCGCCTTGGAGACCTGCTCAACCCATGCCCGCGTCTCGTCGAAGCTGTGCGCGCGGACCGGGATCCAGATCTGGATGCCGTGCCGTCCTGTCAGCTTGGGCTGCGCCCGCACGCCGAGGTGATCGAGTGCCGCGCGGTGCAGCCGGGCCAGCGTCACCAGGTCCGGCCAGGACGTCGCGGAGCCTGGGTCCAGGTCGATGAGGGCGTAGCTCGGCCGGTGCGGGTCGTCGGTGCGCGAGGTCCAGGCGTGCCACTCGAGCGCGCCGAAGTTCGCCGCCCACACCAGCGCGGCGGGCTCGTCCACGACCAGGTAGGTGGTGGTCTTGCCGCGCTCGGCCGCCGGGTTCTCCCAGCGCGGCAGCCAGCCGGGGGCATGCTCGGGCAGCTGCTTGTGCCAGAACCCCCTGGTGTCCGCGCCGCCGGGGAACCGGTGCATGTTGAGCGGCCGCCCGGCCAGGTAGGGGAGTGCTACGGGGCCGATCTGCGCGGCGTAGCGGAGCAGCTCGCGCTTGGTCACCGGCGGCTCGCCGCCGCGGGCCGGGAACAGTTCCTTGCCGAGGTTGGTGACCCGGAGCTTGCGGCCGAAGATCTCCCAGGTGCCGCCGTCACCGAGGTCGTCGAGTGCACCGAGGTCGGCAGGTTCCGGGGCGGGCCAACCGTTTGTGGCGGAGGCTGTGCGGGGAGCGGTCGTCTTGCTGCGGTCGCGGGCAGTGCTGCCGGCCTGCGCCCGGCTCCGGCCTTGGCTCGATGATCGCGAAGACTTACCGGCCGCATGTGACGGCAGCTCTTCGCGATCATGCGGCCGGGCGCGGACTGAGGCGCGATCATGCGCCCCGACGGGCACCGAGGCGCGGCCGGGCGGCAGGTCCGAGCGCCAGATCCGGTCCGGGTCGGCCTTGACCTCGTCGTTGGTGCGGCCGCTGAGCACCGACCGGGGATGCTCCTCGGGGTCCCACCCGTCGACGGCGGCCTCGTCGTGCTTGTGCAGCAGCAGCCACTGGTCCCGGCCGGACGGGTCCTGGCGGCGGCGGATCAGGACCAGCCGGCCGCGCAGTTTCTGCCCGAGGACATCGGCGTGCAGTTCCCCGGCCGCGACCGCGGCCGCCGGGTCGGCGGCGCCGTGCGGCTCCCAGGTGCCGGTGTCCCAGACGATCACGTCGCCGCCGCCGTACTCGCCCCGGGGGATCACGCCCTCGAAGTTCAGGTACTCGATCGGGTGGTCCTCGACGTGCACCGCGGTGCGCTTGACTCCCGGGTCCAGCGTCGGCCCGCGCGGGACGGCCCAGCTGACCAGCACGCCGTCGATCTCGAACCGCAGGTCGTAATGCAGCCGCCGGGCCCGGTGCCGCTGCACGACGAACCGCCGCGCGCCCGGGCCGCCGGCCTCATCGTCGGTGCGCCGAGCGTCGGCCTGGCGCCGGCCCGCACCGTCGGCGGGCCCGGCGCCGGCGGCGGGCGGGGCGCCGCGCGGCTCGGGCGTCCGGGCGAAGTCGCGCTTGCCCTGGTAGTGGTCCAGCTTCCTGGCGGGAATCCGGCACCTCCCTGATCCGCCGGGCCGGCAGCATGGTCCGGCTGTCCTTCCCGTTTCCCGTGCCGCGGTCGCTCACACCTGGCCGCGATCGCCGCCGGGAGCGGGGCAGCGCGGCGGCCCGGCGCGCACGTCGCAGGTTCCTTGCCGTGACGTGCCGCCGAGGCGCCGCGGCGGGGCGGGACCGCGGGCTGCCGCCGTCGCTGTCCCGCGGGGTGAGCGCGAGCCAGCGCAGCGCGCCCGGCCGCTAGGGTGACCGGTGACCGGGTCGGCGGGAAGGAGACAGCGTGCTGCGGATCGTGGCGCTGGAGGAGCATTTCGTCGTGCCGGAGCTGCTCGCGGCCTGGGAGCGGGTGTCGCCGCCGGGCCAGGCAGCGCATCAGGGACTCGGTGATAGCCCGCTGGGCCGCCGGCTGCTGGACGTCGGCGCCGGTCGGCTGGCCGCGATGGACGACCAGGGTGTGGACGTGCAGGTGCTGTCGCTGACCACTCCCGGGGTGCAGAACCTGCCCCCGGCCGAGTCGGTGGCGGTCGCCCGTGACGCCAACGACGCGCTCGCCGAGATCGTCCGCGCGACCCCGGAGCGGTTCCAGGGATTCGCGGCCGTGCCGACTCCCGACCCGCAGGCTGCTGCCGCCGAGCTGGAACGGGCGGTCACCCGGCTCGGGTTCCGCGGCGCGATGCTGAACGGGCGCACCGGGACCGTCAATGCGGACGCTGCCGAGTACGACGACCTGTACGGGACGGCCGAACGGCTGCGGGCGCCGCTGTACCTGCATCCGCAGACCCCGGTCGCGCCGGTCTGCGATGCCTACTACTCCGGCCTCGGCGACCCGGTCGACGCGGCGTTCGCGGGCCATGGCCTGGGCTGGCACTACGAGACCGGCGTGCAGCTGCTGCGGCTGATCTTCTCCGGGGTTTTCGACCGGCACCCAGGCCTGCAGGTCATCGTCGGGCACTGGGGCGAGGTCGTCATGTTCTTCCTGGAGCGCATTGCCAGGATGCAGGAGACGGGCCTGCACCTGGACCGGCCGCTGCCCGAATATTTCCGGCAGAACGCGTGGGTGACTGGCAGCGGCATCCTGAGCGAGCGGTACCTGCGCTGGAGCATCGAGGTCATCGGCGCCGAGCGGATCCTGTACTCGACCGACTACCCCTACATCGACACCGGCGCGGGGAAGGCGCGGTCTTTCCTGGAGAACGCGCCGCTGGCCGACGACCAGAAGGCCGCCGTCGCCTCCGGCGCCTGGGAGCAGCTGACCGGGCACATCGCCGCCGGCGGATGATGCGGGAAAGGACAGCGCCGCTTCCGCCAGGCTCAATACGGACGGCCGGCGGCGCCTGGCCGGCCGTGACCGCAGCCACTGCGATCACCCGGGCGCGGCGGGCGCCGGCACCTCCGCATCGGGTCGCAGGCGGGCGAGGATCTCCGCTGCGGTCTCGGTGACAGTCTGGTCGGAGGTGTCCAGCCACAGGCCGATCCGGGGCGTGTCCCGCCGGAAAGCCTCATCGAGCTCGGCCGGGCTCAGGTCACCCGGCTTGTAGGCGACCTTGCCGCGGGCGGCCCTGCGGGCGTCGTCCCGGGCCTGCACCACTTCGGCGCTCGGCGCCAGCACTACCACGAACAGCGGTCGGCGGCGGATCGCCGCCGTCATCTCAGCCAGGTGCGGGCCGATGATGATGTCCTGCAGCACGACGGTGAACCCGGCGTCGGCGTAGCCGTCCGCGGCCGCCGCCGCGAGCCGGTACCGCAGCCGCAGCTGCCGGACGGCCTCGTCCGGCGGGGCGGCTGCGCCCATGTCGGCCCGGCCGTTAACGATCATCCGGCGGAACAGGTCGCCGCGCAGGTGCACCGACCGGTCCAGCCGTTCGGCCAGGGCCTGGGCGACCGCCGACTTGCCGGACGCCTGGATGCCAGTCACGACGATCACGGTCATGGCGCCTCCCTGCTGCCAGCAGCTGCCCGGGCGCAACCCGCCGGCCCGACGCGCCACCGGCGCCGCGACCCTGGCTGTCCCGGCCTGTACGGCCATGCCGCTGCCGGGTCGGTCTGGCAGGTCCAGACGACCGTCAACCCCGAGGCCGCCGACGTGACCGACAGCATTTTCGCCAGCGTCTCCGCCTCGGGTCCGGGCGAGGCATGGGCAGTCGGTACCTTCGCCAACGCCGACGCGCTCGACGCGCCGCTGGTCGAGCACTGGAACGGGACGGCCTGGTCGATCGTGCCCACCCCCGACATCACCGCTGACGGGGACGCCAACCAGCTGGCCGGGGTCAGCGCGGACGGGGCGGCGACGTGCAGGCATCAGGCTACGCCGATGATGACGGGACGAACCTGGCGTGACGCCGCGGGCTGGCTTTCCTGGGATGCTGGCCGGATGCCTGACCTTGACATCCTGCGCGACCGCATGCGCCAGTTCGCCGGCGACCGGGACTGGGGATCGTTCCACGACCCGAAGTCCGTGATCCTCGCCCTGGTCGGCGAAGTCGGCGAGCTGGCCGAGCTGTTCCAGTGGCTGCCGGCCGCCGACGCGCGGGCCCTCGCCCGGCAGCAGCCGCTGCGCACCCGGGCAGCCGAGGAGATGGCCGACGTGCTGCTCTACCTGGTGCTGCTGGCGGACGTCCTCGGCGTGGACCTTGCCGCCGCGGCGGAGCGGAAGATCGCCGACGCCGAGCGCCGCTACCCGGCCAGCCAGGTCGCCGGCCGGGCGCCGGACCGCGAGGGCCGGGTCGGGCAGTCAGCCGCGCCGCCTGCGGAGAACCAGCCGCCAGCCCGGGCAGCGGGCAGCGAGCCGCAGCAGCCCGGTGTGCACCGGCCGGACGTCCGGTCCTGAGCAGGTCATCGCGGGGTATTTCGTCATCGAGGTCCCCGACGTCGATGCGGCCGTGGTGATCGCCGCGCGCTGCCCGAACGCGGAGTTCGCTCGGTGGAGGTCTGCCAGCTCGTGCCCGGACGGTCGGCGGGCTCAGCACCGAGGAGATCGTGCGCGGCTTCCATCGGTCGGCTGGCGTGCTGGCTTGGCTCCTCCCGCAACCCAGGAAGCCCGGCGGATTGACAGTACGGTGCCAGTTCACCTGGCAGCGCCTGGATGAACTGCAGTAGGGGACGCTCAGGCGCGGCGCAGGATCTCGTGATGGCGGATCTCAGATCAACTCGATGGACACGTCCGCCGCATGCCCCGCTAGCGCCTGCAGGTCCGCAAGGTCTCCGGTGAGGACTGTGCCGCCCGGCTCGGCAGTCGCAGTGACCAGGGCGTCCACGGCCGACCCCTTTCGCGCGCGGGTTCGCAGCCAGGCGGCGCGGCGGGCGAGCGGGAGGGGCACGGTCTCCGCTATGTGACACGCGCGCAGGAAGCGGTGCTGCGCTGCATCTCGTGATCCGTCTCCGGTGAGGCTTTCGACGAGCACCATGGACGGGACGACTGGCGGCCAGAGGCCTTCAGCGCGGAAGGCTGCGATCAGCGCAGCCGCCCGGCACGAGCGTTCGGCCAGCCGGGTGACAGCGCCGGAATCCAGGACCAGCACCAGGCCTCCCGCGCCTCAGCTGGCCTGCGATGTCCGACGGGAGGCGATCCGGCGCGCGATGGCCTCGGCGCGCGCCCGCTCCTCCCTTGACGGCTCCCCGACATCGGCAAGAAGCCCGGCCAGGTAGGCGTCGGTCTCGCCGAGCAGGTCCTGGCGGCGGACCTCGGCGCGGACAGCTTCCTGGAGCAGTTCGGACGCTGGCAAGCGCCGTGTCTTCACCTGCTCGTAGAGATCGTCGGGGAGATAGACCTGCATCCGTGGCATACGCCTAACTATACACACTAGACGACATCTTGGTCGCGACGCGGGACACGCGAGCCCGCCGCGACATCGGGTGGTCGCAGCGACGCGGTCGTGCCGGGGAAGGAGCGGAGCGGTCGTGAGCGTCGAGCACAGTCCGGATGTGCGGGTGCTGGAGGATCCGTTGACGAACAAGGGCACCGCGTTCACCGAAGAGGAGCGCTCGGAATTGGGCTTACGTGGCCTGCTGCCAGCCGTGGTGGAGACGCTGGAGCAGCAGGCGCGCCGCACCAGGCCATCCACCGCACCCGACCCCGCTACCAGTCCTGACCGGCTGACGTTAGCAAGCTGTCGGCGGTGAGCTCCCATGCGGCGGCCGCTCATGCCGACCGCCCGGCTCTCCGCCTGGTCTGCTGGGCGAGGCTGGCCGCGGCACTGAAGACCTTGCGCTTGACAAATCAAGCAATGCTAAATATAGTTAGCAACATACAGATCCTGAGGAGAAGCCATGACAGAAGCCCGCACCATGGGCCGCGAACTGCAGGACGAAGTCCTGAGCACGGTCCGCAATAGCCAGAACGCAGTCGTCGAGGCGATCCAGGCCTGGACCAGCAAGGTCCAGTCGATCACTCCAGAGCTGACCATGCCGTTTGCTGACAAGATGCCCAAGCCGCACCAGCTCGTCGCGGACGCCTACGACTTCGCTGAGCGCATGCTGGCCAGCCAGCGGAAGTTCGCCGAGGATGTCCTGAAGGCGACTGCGCCGTGGACGGGCGCCAAGAACGACGCCCCGGCCAAGAGCAATGGGGCCGTAGCTAAGTAGCCCTCAGTCGCGCGGCGGATCCAATGCGGTTCGCCGCGCGATCGTTTCGCTTGCGATCGTTTACCCGCAGCCGGAGCGAGCTCGCTGATCACTCGCTCCGCGACCAAGCGATGCCTGAGCCCTATGCCTGCCAGGAGCATGATGACCCGGCCGGCATGGGGCTTACGTCATGCGGGCGGTTCAGGAGACGGAGCAGCTTCGCCACCGCAGCGAGGGGCCGCGTGCTCGTCGCCGCCGGATCCCGTTCCCGCCCATGCGGGTCGGTCCGCTGCGCCCGATGGCTACCCTGGCGGACGCTGCGGTTCCTCATATCCCGTGAGGACGTCGTCTGACAGTTGTGGCCAGGCCTGCGCTGCCCAGGGGCCGAAGTCGCGGTCTGCGAGGCCGGCCCAGGCGATGCCAGCGTCCGGGTCTACCCAGATGAAGCTGCCGGAGCGGCCGTAGTGGCCGAACGTCACGGGCGAGTTCCTTGGTCCGGGGTCCAGTGTGGTGCCTTGCTGTCGCGGATCTCGAATCCCAGTCCCCAGTCGCAGCGCGGCTGACGGCCGTAACCAGGCAGGCCGGGAAGGCTGTCCGGGTCACCTCGGCCAGCAGCTGCGCGTCGATGAGCGACGGGATGAGCAGCTCTGTCGCCAGCGTCATGAGGTCGCTGAGCGGCCCGGCGGCACCCGAGGCCGGGGATCCGCTGAGGCGGATGTGCGGTAGTCCCGGTGGCGGGCAGATCTCGTCGGCCGGTCACGGACCTGAAGTGCCTGCGTTTATGGGCAACCGGACCGAATTACCTAGCCTGGAGCTTCGCGGGCCGCCGCCGCATCCGCAGGGCGCCCAGGAGAAGGGCACCCAGCAATACGACGATGCCGATGATTAGCAGGTATAGCAGGCCCTTGACAACAACGCCCACGATGCCCAGCGCGATCGCCACGATCACCAGCAGGAGAAACAGGGCGATCAACGGACCCCTCCGCTCAGTTGGGCTGCTGCTCAGCGGCGGGCCAGCCGCCGCTCGCCGCCGCCGCCGCGCTCGTATGCCAGGCCGTAATGCTTGAAGATCGCCTCTTCGTCGCCTGCCGGCAACTCGCCATCGGTGCCGATCGACGGGGCATCCTTCACTTGTCTCCTGTCGTAAGAGATCTTGAGGTATCCCGGACCCACGGTCGCCCGGTCAAGAGGCACGAAGACGAGCCGGTGCCGGGTCGGCATTCCAACCTTGACCGTGCCGAACGACGGCAGGTCGGTGGCCGTGTCTACGTAGACGGCCTCCAGTTCGCCGATCTTGTGACCCTCGGCGTCAACCACGTCGTGGCCACGCCATTCCCGGATGTTGGCAGCCTCGAACACGCCTGCCTTCCTTCCTGGCGTCCTCTATGGCCTGTCCCATGGAAGGAACCGCAGACACCCTTGCCGGTTCACCATAGGTGTGCCTGACCCCTGTCGTGGCTGTCTCGCACGGCTTGCCCGCCCAGTCATCTCACCCCGTCTGGCGGTACCAGCATAGAATCTGTTCCCTCTGACAGGGAGTGCCAGCGGCCGCTGATCGCCGAGTCCTTATCGGCCATGGCATCGGCACCTAGGCCAATCTCGATCGTGGCAGCGGCTGGTACCGTCCGCTGCCTGACTTGCGTAGCGCTCCCTGCTACGCAGTGCGTGGTCGGCTACGCAGTGCGTGGTCGCGGCGGCCGTGCCAGGTGGTCCGGTCGGGGGCGGCGAGCAGGGCGTCGGTTTCCTCCGGGGTGAGGTAGCTGACGCTGGCCCGGTCGCGCCGGCCGGGCGGGATGGCCAGGACCTGGCTGATCACGGCGGCGTGCTCGGGGCGCGCTGCCCGGGCGGGGCCTGGATGCCCGCCGCCGCGACGACCGCGGCGAACGTGTGCTGGATGCTGCCCCGTCCAGCGGCCCGCCGCGGCTGTTCACCAGGAACGTGCCGCCTCCGGCTCGGGGAATGCCCGGTTCCGGGCCTGCTGGTAGGCGCGCAGCGCGGTGATCGCGGTCGGGTGCAGGAAGACCTGCCGGGACTTGCCGAACTTGGAGTCGGGTATGACGAGCGTCCCCGTTTCCAGGTCGATGTCGTCCCGGCCGAGGCGGCAGGCCTCGCCCTGGCGCATGCCGGTCAGGCGCAGCACTTCCACCATGGCCCAGGTCCAGAACGCGCGGTGTTCTTCGAAGGTGAGGTCCCGGCGGTTGCCGGCGGCCGGGTCTTCGGCCCAGATCCGGCCGGTCGTGGTGGTCTTCATCACGGCCCGGCGCAGCGTCTGCCCGCTGGCAGTAACAGCGAGCCGAAGCGGTCTTCTGTCGCCGATCCCAAGCCACAGCCGCGACTTTGCCGACCCCCTGGGGGAACCCCGGACTTCCGCGTGCATTTCCAGTGTTGCCTGCCGAGATGTTCGAAGACAGGCCCATCAGGCACCCGATATCCGGGTTGGCCCCTCCTCGGCGTGGAACGCCTCGAGTGCCTCGCCGGGAGTGTCGTAGCAGGCACCGGGCCCGAGGGCCGCGATGATGCCGTAGCGGTCAAGCTGCTTGTGCACCGGGCCGACGAGGGTGCTGATGGCGAAGCGGATGTGCTGCCTGTGGAGGTGCTCGATGATGCGGGTGAGGACCGCCGCCGCGGTGTAGTCGACATCGCCGATGGCCGCGCCATCGAGAACCAGCCACCGCAGCGGGCCGCCCTGCGCGGCGAGGATTGTGACATCGTCGATGAGGCGCGAGGCGTTGGCGTAGTAGAGGCTGGTGCCGAACCGGTAGACCACCAGCCCCTCCTCGGTGCGCGCGCCGGGCAGGACCGGCGCAGGCTGCCAGTGCCCGGCCGGTGACTTCACTAGCACGCTGTTGACCGGGCGGTAGCTGTGGCGCAGGTGGTCGATGATCGAGGCGACCACTGCAAGAACGATGCCTTCCTCGACTCCCAGGGCCACGACCGCGGCAGTCGTCAGCAGGGCAATGCCGAATTCGTGGCGCCGGCAGGCCAGAATGCGCTGCATCCCGCTGACGTCGATGAGCTCGATGGCGATGAGGAAGACCACCGCAGCCAGGGCGGCGTCCGGCAGGTAGGAGAGGGGCCCGGTGAGCAAGAGCAGCACGATGAGGACCATCGCGGCGGTCGTGAGCTGGGCCAGCTGGCTGCGCCCGCCCGCACTGTCGACCATCTGTGTCTTGGTCGGGCTGCCGTTGACGACGAACGTGCCGGAGAACGCGGCGGCCACGTTGGCGGCACCCAGCCCGACCAGGTCGGTGTCCTCGCTGAACGGCTCCTCGTACTTGCCGGCGTAGGCGCGCGAGGTCGCCGCGCTCTGGGCGAGGATGACCATGAACATCGACGCCGCGGCGCCGAGCAGCGCGGTGCCGTCGTGCAGGCCGAGCGCGGGCAGCCCGAGGTGCGGCAGCCCGCGCGGGACGGCTCCGACTATGGCTACGCCGCGGCTGGCCAGATCCAAGGCCCGGCTCACGCCGATCGCGATGATCACCGCTATCAGCGGCCCGGGGATTCTGCGTGTGATCCGGCGCGCGGCCAGCACGATCACGATGACGCCGATCGATACGGCCAGGTCATATCGGCTTACGTGCGGCAGCGCCTGGACGGTGTCCAATAGCTTGGTCAGGGTGCTCTTACCGGCAGCAGTTACTCCGAGCATGTTGGGGAGCTGGCCCGCCGCCACCTGGATGCCGACGCCGGTGAGGAACCCGACCAGGACGGTCCGGGACAGGAAATTCGCCAGGAACCCGAGCCTGGCCAGCCGCGCCAGCAGCAGCATCCCGCCGGCCAGCAGGGCCGCGAGCCCGGCCAGCCGGACGTACTGCTGCGATCCGGCTACCGCGAGCCCGGTCAGCGTCGCGGCGAGTATCGCCGCGGTAGCGGAGTCCGCGCCGACCACGAGATGGCGCGACGAGCCGAGGACGGCGAACACGGCCATCGGGAGCAGCAGCGTGTACAGGCCGGTCACCACCGGCATCCCGGCGATCTTCGCGTACCCGAGAACCTCAGGGATGGCCAGAGCGGCCAGCGTCAGCCCGGCCAGCACGTCCGCGGGTGCCCGGGACCGGTCGACGGGCAGCAGCCCCTGCAGCAAGCGCGGTGCCCGCAGCCATCCCCGCTGCTGGCCACCGCGCGAAGCAGGCACTGTCTCGCCCCCGCCCGTTCACCTTCGGTTTCAGATTCGTTCATCATCCCTCCGCCAGGGCATCTCATCGCGCCTCCGCGGCCTCGGGTTTGCGCCCGGCCCGGCCGGGGCCGCGCAGCAGCCAGATCGGCCTGACTGGACGAGTAAGCAATCCGAGACGATTCTGGCTGGAACTCGGCGCTTACCCCGATGCTGCCGTCCGCTACTGGGCACGGACCATGCGCTCGCCATCACCCGGACCCCGCCGCCGCCGATACCTCGTCCCTGCGGACCTGCATCTCCAGCGGCGCCGCGATGCCGCTGACGATCACGCGCGGGTGCCGGCTGGTGTCAGCGGTCTGCGGCCGGGTGGGCTGAGGGGTCCGGTGAGCGGCAATGCATTGCGCGTTATCCGAGTCGGCTGCCGGGTGCCGGCGGCTGCGGCCGGCCTCGCGGCTGCGCATCGGGGTGGCTGCGACCTGCATAGTGCAGCAATACTGGCTCTGTGGATCGGT
>JBKQSL010000371.1:0-4049 GCA_052143655.1 Streptosporangiaceae bacterium
ATCACCCCGGACGGGAAGACCGCCTACGCCGTCAACCTGGGCAATGGCTCTTCCCCGGGCACCGTGACCCCGATCCGGACCGCCACCGATAAGGCCCGCAAAGCGATCAAGGTCGGGAAAACCCCCGTCGCGATCGCGATCACCCCGGACGGCAAGACCGCCTACGTCGCCAACCTCGGCTCGGGAACGGTGACCCCGATCCGCACGGCCACCAGCACCGCGCTCAAGGCGATCAAGGTTGCGATCAGCCCCGTAGCGATCGCGATCACCCCGGACGGGAAGACCGCCTACGTGCTCAGCAGCCACGCCATCGAGATCAGAACATTCAGAGGCTACGTCACCCCGATCCGGACCGCTGCCAACACCGCGCTCAAGGCGATCAAGGTCGGTTTTGGTGCCAGCGCCATCGCGATCACCCCGAACGGGAAGACCGCCTACGTCGCCAACGCCCACTCGGACACGGTGACCCCGATCCGGACCGCCACCAACACCGCGCTCAAGGCGATCAAGGCCGGGCCGTATCCCGTCGCCATCGCGATCACGCCGTAGCAATCCAGGCGCGGGGAGCGTCCCGCCAGAACTGACTGATATGGGCGCGATCGACGATAGTCACACCTGAGAGTGGTCAAGCGCATACTCGGCAGGGGCGGACATCGGCGCCCGGTCGGGTGGCGGCCACTTAGGTCGAGCGCATGTCCGAGGAGATCCGCTGGCCGTAACTCTCGGCTACCCATTTAGCCCTGTTGCCGGTTATTCTGAGCGCCGTGTGCGCCCCAGCGTCTCCGGCGAGTGATTCCAAGAAACCGGCAAGATGTACAAAAATATCTTCAAAAAAGCTCTTTGAGCTGGGACAGGTATTCACGTTTGGCCGTGGCCTGGGGCTTCTCATGCTGGCGAGGGGCCTGCCCGCAGGTTAAGCGGGCGGTGCCCACATGATCTTGGTTCAGCGGTGCCAGCGGGGGTCTGCGTCGGCGATTTCCTGGCTGAGGGTTTCCAGTCCGGTGATGAGGGCGTGGAGGCGGCGCTGGTTGTCGAACCAGGGCTGGTAGTCGGCGAGCTGGTCGTCGGTGAGGATCCGGGTGACGGTCTTGCCGTTTACCTTGCGGGTCCACTGGTGGTAGGGGCCGTGCAGCTGGGGCGGGTCGGCGCGGCAGCGGCAGCGGGGGTAGCCGCAGCGGGTCATCCGCTCGGTGAGGGTGCCGGGCAGGATGAAGCCGGCGTGGGCAAGCTCGGCGATCTGCGCGGCGAGGCTGGCGGCGCGGGCCGCCTGGGCCGGGGTGGGCGACACGCTGTCATTTTCGCAGCCAGGTTCCGGTATCTCACGCATTCCATACAGTACAAATCTTGTATGGATCCTGCCGGGATTGCGGCTTACATCCAGCAGTGGCGGCCGTCATCGGTGCCCCCGCCAGCCGCGTGCTTCGCCCGGGCGGTCGTGGCCACCGCCGGGCCGGGCGGGCGGGAACGGGCGAAGAACCTGCTGTGGGCCGCGGGCCGCCTCGCGGACTGGGGCACCGGGCTGGGGCTGGAGCCAGTCCCGGAGGTGCTGCTGCACCCATCGGTGATCGAGCGGTTCGCCGCGCACGCGCCCGGCCTGACCGGGGTGACGCGGCGGACGCTGCGGACGAACCTGCGGTTCCTGGCCCGGCGCGTCGTGCCCGCGCTGGCACCGGCGGACGCGCCGCTGCCCCGTGAGCGCGCCAAGCACCCTTATAGTCCCGCGGAGATCGCCGGTTATCTCGCGCTGGCGGACGCGCAGCCGACGCTGGCGCGGCGGATGCGCGCCAGCGGGCTGGTCTGCCTCGGGGCCGGGGCCGGGCTGATCCGCGGCGGCCTGCGCCAGGTCTGCGGCACCGACGTGGCCTGCCGGTCGGGCGGCGTGGTCGTGCAGGTGCGCGGCGCCCGGCCCCGGGCGGTGCCGGTGCTGGCCCGCTACCAGGACCGGCTGCTCGCCTCCGCCGCGTTCGCCGGGGACCAGCTGATCGCCGGCGGCGCTGACCCGGCCCGCCGCAACCTGACCACCCCGCTGGTCACCGCGCTGGCCGGCGGTACCGGCCTGCCAAGGCTGGACACCTCCCGGCTGCGCGCCACCTGGCTGGCCGAGTGCGCGGAACTCCTGGGCCTGGCCACGTTCCTGCACGCCGCCGGGATCACCTGCAGCCAGCGCCTCGGCGACATCACCGCCGTCCTGCCACCCGGCAGCGAGGCTGAGGCGGTCGCGCTGCTCGGCGGGCAGCGGTGAGCATCCCGCTGCCCGTGCTGGAGGCCATCATCGAGGCCTCCGGGATCGCGCCCCGGATCGAGGCACTCCTCCCGGCCGGCGTCCGCCACCGCCAGCTCAAAGCCAGCACCTTAATCCTGGGCATGATGCTCGCCCAGGCCGGGCGGCGGCCCGCGCACCTGACCGAGGTGCATGCGGCACTGACCGCCCTGCCCCCCGGTGACCAGGCGCGGCTCGGGGTGACCGAGGGCTGGAAGACCGGCCCGCACCAGCTCACCTACCGCCAGGCCGAGCGCACCTTCGGCCTCATCACCAAGGCACTGCGGAAAGAAGAGCCGGACGGCTCCCCCTCCGCGGCCCTTGCCACCGTGCTGGATGACCTGCTGGAAGCCAGCATCCCGGACCAGTACAAGGCCGCCTCAGCCTCGCTGGCCGCCGACTGGACCGACGTGGAATCCTTCTCCCGCCCCCCGCACCACGGCAGCAGCGACTGCGCCGACCCCGAAGCGTCCTGGGGGCACCGCAACTCCAACCTCCCCGGCCCCAAAGGCGAGATGTTCTTCGGCTACTACCTCTCGGCCGCCACGATGACCCGCGACGAGGACGGCCCGCCCGTCCCGGAACTGACCCGGCGGATCACCCTGTCCTCCTGCCACGCCGACCCGGTCCGCGCCCTTGCCCCCGTCCTCACGCGCATGCCCGGAAACGGGATCCCGCTCGGCGACATCCTCGCCGACTCCGGCTACGCCCACCGCGACGCCGATGCCTGGGCCCTGCCGCTGCGCGCCGCCGGCGCCCAGCTGGTCCAGGACCTGCACCCCGCCGACCGCGGCCCCCAGGGCACCTGCCACGGCGCCATCATCACCAACGGCAACCTCTACTGCCCCGCCACCCCGCAGCCACTGCTGCACCTGGGGCCGCTACCCCCCGCCGCCATCCCCGAAGACACCGCCGCGCACGACATCCGCACCGCCGAATTCGCCCGCCACAAGCTCGGCCGGCTCACCGCCGATGACGCCGACGGCTACCACCGCGTCACCTGCCCCGCCGTCATGGGCAAGCTCCGCTGCCCACTGAGGCCCGCCTCAATGACCCTGGACCGGTCCCGCCCGGAGATCCTGACCCCGCCAGCCTGCCCGCCGACCTGCTGCACCCAGCAGACCCTCACCATCCCACCCAGCGTCGCGGCGAAGACCCGGCAGAAACACGACTACCCCTCGGCGGCGCACCGCCGCTCTTACACCCGCCGCACCGCCGCCGAACGAGGCTTCTCCACGATCAAGGACCCAGCCAGTAACACCGTCACCCGCGGCTGGTGCCGCCTCATGGGCCCGACCCCGCTCGCGTTCTGGCTCGCCGCCCTGCACGCCATCCGCAACCAGCGCATCCTCGCCGCCTGGAACACCCGCCAGGCTGATAACCAGCGCCGCGCCGCCGCGGGCCTCCCGCCCAGGACAAGGAAACGCCGGCGGAAAACCACCCTGGCCAGCCTCACCGCCCCGCCATAACCAGCCTGCACACTGCGCCACAGACCGCCGCTCACCAGCACGCCAGCCAGCCCCAGCACGCCCAGACCCCAGGCCAGCACGCCCATCCACGGCCATGCACCAGGAACACGAAGATCAACTCAGGCCCCGCGGCCAGAAAGCCAGAATGTCAGACCCAAACGTGAACATGGCCTTCACTGAAACGTGAAGACCACCTGGTGGAGCTAAGGGGACTCGAACCCCTGACCCCCTGCTTGCAAAGCAGGTGCTCTTCCAGCTGAGCTATAGCCCCGAGAATTACGGCCCACTCAGGGTACCCGGGGACGAGGACCGGCGCCCGC
>JBKQSL010000372.1:0-8108 GCA_052143655.1 Streptosporangiaceae bacterium
CGTCCGGTCGGTGCAGGCCGCCCCGGCGGCGCAGAACTGGTCCCTGGCCGGCGTGACCGGCGCTGGCCTGGTCGTGATGCTGGCCGCCCGGATCGGCCTGCGATCCCCGTTCTTCGGCATCGCGCGGGAGAGCGACACGTCCCGGCACTGACCAGGCCTGCGGATCACGTCGGCTGAGGGGGCGCTGACCCGGGCGGCTCGGACCGGCCGCGCACGACGCGGCCGAGCCATCCCGCCCGGGCTCTCGCGGGCTGAGCTACGCGCCCTGGTAAGCGCGGGCCTGCGCGGTCACCGCGGCGGGCACCCGGCGGGCGCGCAGCCGGAGCACCACCAGGCGCGTGATCACCTCGGCCAGGGCCATCATGACCAGGGCAGCGACCCAGGCGTCGGCGCCGGTGATCTCGTGCGCCAGCGAGAACCGGGCGATCGCTGGCCCGCTGCCGTGGTCGGAGGCGAACGCGAATGCCATCCGGGCCCCGATGCCGACGACCCACAGGATCGCGGCGAGCCATCCGGCCCGGGACAGGACGACGCCGTCAGCCCCGCGGCTCAGGCTGGTGGCGAACGCGCACAGCGCGCCGAGGACGGCGCCCAGGCCGGCCAGCGCGATGTCGAGGGTGATGTCATTGCCCGCTGTCGGCACCGTCCGCAGGTAGTAGGCGGCAGCCGCTGCGACGAGCACGACCGGGAGCACCAGGCTGACCAGGTCCAGCCGGTTCGGCCTGATCTGCCGGAGCACCAGCAGGACGAGTATCGCGTTGATGATGTAGTCCGTGGCGGTCATGGTCCTGGCCTTCCTCTCGTTCCGGGTTCTGGAAAGAACCGACACCTCAACGCTAGGTTCCGGCCGCCCTCGGGCCATCAGCCCGGAAGTGGAACTTCCGCCGCCCGCGGTCTCCACCCGTGGGTGGAGACATCAGGCCCGGCAGCGGAGCACAGCAGGCCAGGGCGGGAACAGTGCCAGGCCTGCCGGGAACAGAACGTGCCAGTCAGTCATTCACCTGCGAGTCCGTGACGGTAGGCGTAGCCGACGAGCTGCGCGCGGTCGCGCAGGCCGGTCTTGGCGAAGATGTGGTTGATGTGCGTCTTGACCGTCGCCTCGGACACGACCAGCGTGGCGGCGATCTCGGCGTTCGACAGGCCGGCGGCGACGTGCGTGAGCACTTCGGCCTCCCGCGGGGTAAGGCCGTCCGGGGCTGGCGCCGCCTCGCCGGGGCGAGCCGCGGCCGGGCCCGGCCCGGTATCCGCCCGGGCATCGCCGGACGGCTCGTCACCAGGGCGCCGGCCGCCGGGCGAGCCTGCTACCGCGAGCCGGTCACCGCGGGCCAGGGCGTCGAGCAGCCGGCTCTGCACCGCCGGATCCAGCTGCGCGTGACCGGCCGCGACCGTGGTCACGGCGCGGCGGATCTCCTCAGCGCCCGCGTCCTTGGTCAGGAAGCCGCGCGCGCCGGCCTGCAGGGCGGAGAAGACCCACGCGTCGTCGGAGTAGGTGGTCAGCACCACCACCCGGACCGCGGGCTGCTCGGCCGCCAGCCGCCGGGTGGCCTCGACGCCGTTGCACCGCGGCATGTTCAGGTCCATGAGCACCACGTCAGGGCCCAGCGCCGCGGCCTGCCGCACCGCGTCGTCGCCGTCGACGGCGGTGCCCAGCACGGCGACACCCGGCAGCAGGCCAAGCAGTGCCGCCAGTCCCTCACGAACGATCTTGTGATCATCGGCGATCAGCACCCGGACAGGGCCGGCCGGCTCCCCGGTCACGGCGGCGCCTGCGCGCTGCCCGTGCCAGGCGCCGAGCTGGCAATGGCCGTCGCGGGCCCTAGCCCGGCGACGCCCGCGGCCGGCTCCGGCCCGGTGACCGGCAGCCGCAGCCGGACCGCGAACCCGGTCTCGGTCGGCCCGGCGGTGAGCGTGCCGCCCAGCAGCTCGGCCCGCTCGCGCATTCCGGTCAGCCCGTAGCCGCCGAAGGTCAGCCCGGAAGGGACAGCCGGATGGCCGCCGGCCGGCCCGTCGGTCACGATCAGCTCGACGGAGTCCGGCGCGTAGCGCAGGCTCAGCTGCGCGTGAGCGCCCGCGCCGGAGTGCTTGGCGGTGTTGGTGAGCGCCTCCTGCGCCGTCCGGTACAGCGCCAGCCCGATCTCCGGCGGCACTGCCCGCGGCGGGCCTTCCACGGTCAGCTCGGCATCGACCCCGGTCGCCGCGGCGTCCCGGACCAGGCTGCCGAGCAGAGCAGGACCTGGCAGCGCATCGCCGCGCAGCGCGGCAATCGCGCTCCTGGTGTCCGCGAGCCCGTTGCGGGCGATCCGCTGGGCCCGGACGATCTGGTCGAGCAGTCGCCCGGCGACGTCCGGGCTCGCAGGACTGGTCCCGGCGGCTCCGTTCCCGGCCGCCCCGTCCACGGCGGCAGCGTCTCCGGCAGCTTGCCGGGCTAGCAATTCCATGGTGTCCAGCGCGAGCACGAGCCCGGCCAGCGCATGGGCGAGGATGTCATGAATCTCGCGCGCCAGCCTGGCCCGCTCGGTGAGCGCCGCGGCCTGCTGCGCGGCCTGCTGCGAGGCGCGCAACTGCGCCAGCAGGTCCTCGGCCCGCAGCTGCGCTGCCCTGGCTTGCTGCTGAGACAGCTGGGCGGAACGGGTGAAGGCGCCGATCGCGAAGATGAACGCTGCGCCGACGTCCTGGCTGATCAGGTTGGGCACCGAGATCTGGCCGGTCAGGAGGGCGGCGTTCAGCGCCGCGAGCACCACCACGCCCGCGGCCAGGGCGGGCCGCGGCGACAGCCGCATGCCCAGGCCTGCCAGCGCGAGGTACACGATGACGAAGCCAGTGGTATCTGGCAGCAGCCCGGCCAGCAGCGCGCCGGCCAGCCCGGTGACGACCAGTGCCGCCGTTGCCTGGGCAGCGCTCTGAGCCCAGCGAGCGAAGACCGCTGCGGTCCCGGCCGCGGCCACGGCCAGGGCCACGGCGCAGACGGCCAGCACGGCCGCCGAGCTGCTCCGGCCCGCCGATACCAGGCCCGCCGTGGCCACCGCGAACACCGCGATGCTTACCGGCCCGGTGATCCGGCGCAGTCCCGCCGAGTTCAGCGGCGCGGACGCTTCGTCCGGGCCTGGCCTGGCGATCGCCTCGGCCTCCTGGTCGGTCACCTCGGCCTCCTGGTCAGGGTCCGCTGGCCCTAACAGTAGACGGCGCCGCCGAGGCCGGCCGCGGCCACGCTGGCTGCCTGCCCGAGGTCAGCCCGCGCACTACCGCCGCGCCCGGGCCGACTGCCCCGGATCTGGACGTTTGCGCTGCTCCCGACGGTACTACCAGGCTCTGACCCGCGCCCGGACTGGCCGGGGCCGGGCCCGCATGGCGGGGAAAGCGCCACCAATCCGCCGTCTCACGTGCCCCGAATACCAACGGGTAATCGGGGGGCGATCACAGTGCAGGGCCCTTCTCCGCCCCAGGCGGGGCGGCGGGCAGGACCTGGAGGGATAAAGCAGTGCCAGGACAAGTCAACGACCGGGTCGCGCCCGCGCAGCAGCCCGGTACCGCGGTTGACGGCGGCGCACAGCGCCGCCTGGCCGTCGTCGGCAGCGGGGTCGCAGGTCTCACGGCCGCATACGTCCTGTCCCGGACGGCCCAGGTAACGCTGTTCGAGGCGGACAGCCGCCTCGGCGGTCACGCCGACACGCACCGGATCACCGGACCGGACGGGCGCGAGCTGGCCGTCGACACCGGTTTCATCGTCCACAACGCCCGCACCTACCCGCTGCTCACCCGGCTGTTCGCCGAGCTCGGCGTCACGACGCAGAAGTCGGAGATGAGCATGTCGGTCAGCTGCACCGGCTGCGGGCTGGAGTACGCCGGCCAGCGCGGGCTGGCCGGGCTGGCCGCCGGGCTGCCGCGCGGCCGCGGCGACTACGCCCGGATGCTCGGCGAGGTCCTGCGCTTCCACCGCGCGGCCCGCCGCCTGCTCGCCAGCCCGCCGCAGGCCGAGTCCGGCGGGGGCGAGCTGACGTTCGGCCAGTTCCTCGCGTCCGGCGGGTATTCCGCCTACTTCCGGACTCACTTCGCCCTGCCGTTCGTCGCGGCCGTGTGGTCGTGCGCGCCGCAGACCGCGCTGAGCCACCCGGCCCGGCACCTGTTTACCTTCCTCAGCCAGCACGGCCTGCTGACGGTAACCGGCTCGCCGCCGTGGCTGACCGTGACCGGTGGCTCGGCCAGCTACGTCGACCGGGTGGCCAAGCAGCTGACCGCGGTGCGGACCGGCGCCCGGGTGCAGGCCGTGCGCCGCGAGGCCGGCTCGGTGCGGCTGCGCTACACCGACCCCGACGGCGGCGGAGCCGAGACGTTCGACGGCGCCGTGATCGCCACCCATCCCGGCCAGGCGCTGGCCATGCTGGCCGAGCCGACACCGGCCGAGCAGGCGGTGCTGGGCGCGTTCCGCTACTCAGCGAACCCGACGATCCTGCACACCGACGACCGGCTGCTGCCCCGCAGCCGGGCCGCCCGCGCCTCGTGGAACTACACCCTGCCGTCCTGCTCGGCGATGGCCGGACAGGTCCAGGTGAGCTACTGGATGAACCGGCTGCAACGGCTGCCCGGGAACGTGAACTACCTGGTAACCCTGAACTCCGCCGGCTGCGTGGACGCCAGCCGCGTGCTGGCCCGGATGGACTACGAGCACCCCATCTGCGACCCCGGGTCGGTGGCGGCGCAGGGCCGGCTGCCCGGGCTGAACGACGGCGTTCTCGCCTACGCCGGGGCTTACCACGGCTGGGGTTTCCACGAGGACGGCTGCCGCGCCGGCGTGGCGGCGGCCGCGTCCCTGGGCGGCCGCTGGTGATTGCGCGTGACCCGGTTGTGAGCGCCATCCGCCGCCGGGGACCCGGCGGCGCGCCAGCCCTGTACGAGTGCCGGATCGCGCACGTGCGGACCGCTCCGCTGCGCAATGCGTTCACCTACCGCACCTACCAGTGGTACGTGGACCTTGACGCGCTGCCCCGGCCGGCGCTGTGGCTGCGGCCATTGGCCGGGTTCCGGGCCGCCGACCACCTCGGCGGCCCGGGCCGGAGCATCCGGCAGAACGTGGACGCCTACCTCGCCCGGCACGGGATCGACCTGGGCGGCGGCCAGGTGACGATGCTGACCCACGCCCGGGTGCTCGGCTACGTGTTCAACCCGCTGACCGTGTACTGGTGCCACGACGCCGCGGGCGAGCTGGCATGCGTGCTCGCCGAGGTGCACAACACCTACCACCAGCGGCACTGCTACCTGCTGCGGACTGACGAGCAGGGCCGGGCGCAGGTCGGCAAGGAGTTCTGCGTCTCGCCGTTCTACCCGGTCGACGGCCGCTACCGGATGGCCGTCCCCGAGCCCGGGGAGCGGCTGGCGCTGACGATCGTGCTGGACCGGCCCGGCGGACCGCCGTTCGTGGCCAGCGTCCGGGGCAAGCGGCAGGACGCGGGTACCGCCGCGGTGCTGCGCGCCGCCGCCCGGCACCCGTGCTCGACCGCCACGGTGACCGGCCGGATCCGCTGGCAGGGCATCAAGCTGTACGCCCGCGGCCTGCGGCCGCAGCCCAGGCCGCGGCACGAGCCTCAGGAAGGAGTGCAATGAGCCAGGTAACAGGCCTCCAGGGCACGGTGGCAGACAGCGGGGCCGGCGCCCGCGGTACCGCGGCCGGCCGGCTGCCCGCCCGGGCCGGGCAGGGCTGGGCTAGCGCCCCCCCGCCGCCGGCGGATCCCGCGCGCTGGCCCGACGTGGCGGCGCGGCCCGGCGGGCACGCCCGGGCCGCGGTCGCGCGCCTGCTGCTCGCCCGGATCGCGGCGCGACTGCCGCTGCGCGTCGTGCTGCCGTCCGGGCAGTCTTTCGGCGGCGGCTCGGTCAGCGCGCCGCGGCTGCGGCTGGGCCGGCCGGAGGACTTCTACCGCAGGGTCGGCGCCACCGGCCTGATCGGGTTCGGCGAGTCGTACATGGCCGGGGACTGGGACTGCGACGACCTCACGGGCCTGCTCACGATCCTGGCCGGCCAGCTGGAGACGCTGGTCCCACGGCCGCTGCAGGGGCTGCGCGACTTCTACGTCCGGCACCACCCGGCGGACACCGACGGGGACGAGAGCGGCGCGCGGCGCAACGTCCGCCGGCATTACGACCTGTCCAACGACATGTTCGCGCTGTTCCTGGACGACACGATGACCTACTCCTCGGCCCTGTTCGAGGAGGACGCGGCCGGCCGGCCGATCGGGCCGGCGAGTCTGCTCGCGGCGGCCCAGCGGCGCAAGATCGACCGGCTGCTCGACCTGGCCGGCGCGGGCCTGGGCAGCCGGGTGCTGGAGATCGGCACCGGGTGGGGCGAGCTGGCGCTGCGCGCTGCGGCCCGCGGCGCGCAGGTACGCAGCATCACGATCTCGGTGCAGCAGCGGGGCCTGGCGGCCCGGCGGATCGAGCAGGCCGGCCTGGCCGGCCGGGTGAGCGTCGAGCTGCTGGACTACCGGCAGGTCACCGGCCAGTACGACGCGATCCTGTCGGTGGAGATGATCGAGGCGGTGGCCGAACGGTACTGGCCGGATTATTTCGCCGCCCTCGGCCGGCTGCTGGCGCCAGGCGGCCGGATCGGCCTGCAGGCGATCACGATGCCGCACCACCGGATGCTCGCCACCCGGCGAACGCAGACCTGGATCCTGAAGTACATCTTCCCCGGCGGCCTTATCCCGTCGGTGACGGCCATCGAGCAGAACCTGGCCAGCAACGGGCTGCGCATCACCGACCGCCGCGACTTCGGCCCGCACTACGCGCAGACGCTGCGGATCTGGCGCGAGCGATTCGCCGCCGCCGCGCCGCAGCTGCGGCGGCTGGGCCTCGACGAGGTGTTCGACCGGATGTGGGAGCTGTACCTGAGCTACTCCGAGGCCGGTTTCCGGTCGGGCTACCTGCAGGTCTCGCAGTTCATCGTGAACCGGCCCGGGCAGGTCGCCGCGCCGCGGCCGGGCCGGCGCAGCGAGGCGGCATGAGCACGCTGGCGACCGCCCGGCGGACGGGCGGCGCCGCCGGGCTGCTGATGGGCGTGGCCGAGCAGGCCTTCGGCGGCGAGCCGCCGTTCCGGCTGCGCGCCTGGGACGGCAGCGAGGCCGGCCCGGCCGGCGCCCCGGTGGTGATCCTGCGCAGCCGCCGGGCACTGCAGCGGCTGGCCTGGCACCCGGGCGAGCTGGGACTGGCCCAGGCCTACGTGACCGGAGAGCTGGACATCGAGGGGGATCTCACCGACGGGCTGCGCGCGGTCTGGCAGGCGGCCAGGCAGCGGGGCCTGGCGGGGTTCCGGCTGCCGCCGGCGGGCTGGGCGGCAGCGGCGCGGGCGGCGGCCGCGCTGCGGCTGCCGGGACGGCCGCCGCCGCCCCCGGCCGCGGAGGCCCGGGTATCGGGCCGGCTGCACAGCCAGAGCCGGGACCGGGCGGTCATCTCCCATCACTACGACGTGCCGGCGGAGTTCTACGAGCTGATCCTCGACCCGTCGATGGCCTACTCGTCCGGGTTGTGGGACCGCGCTGGCGCTGACCTGGCGCAGGCCCAGCAGGCCAAGCTCGACGCCATCTGCGCGAAGCTGGAGCTCACCCGCGACAGCCGGCTGCTGGATGTGGGCTGCGGCTGGGGCTCGGCGGCGATCCACGCGGCGCGCGACTACGGCGCGCGGGTCACCGCGGTCACGCTGGCCGCCGGGCAGGCCCGGTTCACCCGCGGCCGGGTGGCCGAGCTGGGCCTGGCCGGCCAGGTCACCGTGCGGGTGCAGGACTACCGGGACATTCCCGCCGAGAGCTACGACGCGATCTGCTCGATCGAGATGGGCGAGCACGTGGGGCGCGCGGAGTACCCGGCGTTCTGCGCGCTGCTGCGGGACCGGCTGCGGCCCGGCGGCCGGCCTGCCCCGCGCGACCAGGCCCCGGGAGCTGCCCGCTGAGCTGCGGGGCCGGCCGGGCTTCCGGCGGCACGAAGCGGCGTTCTGCCTCATGCTCAGGACGCCGCCTCATGGCGCGCGGGTGCTGGTCGCCGACGCGGTCCCAGGCTCGGGGGCCTGGCCCGGGACCGCGTCGGCTGGCTCAGCCCTCGGCGCCGCTCGGGTTC
This sequence comes from Streptosporangiaceae bacterium, assembly GCA_052143655.1. Classification (GTDB taxonomy): domain Bacteria; phylum Actinomycetota; class Actinomycetes; order Streptosporangiales; family Streptosporangiaceae; genus CAVSUR01. The sequence goes on from JBKQSL010000372.1 coordinate 8,098, forward strand.
CGGGCGGGGAT
>JBKQSL010000373.1:0-8854 GCA_052143655.1 Streptosporangiaceae bacterium
AACCGACGTGATCACCGTGCCGTCGCACACGAAAAAGGACAACCCGAAGGCTGCCCTCAAACCCCGTCCGCGCCGTCAGTGACGCAACCAGGTCCCTACATCCTCATTCTGAGCGGCCGGGAACAGCCGGGCTCACCGGCGGCAAGGGCATCCCCCTCACCGTCGCCGCCCATCCGGCCACGTTCCTCACGCTCACCGCTCCTTCATTCGGCCTGGTCCACGCCCGCCGGGAACGAAACGGCCGGGTCATGCGCTGCCGTCCCCGGCGCGCTCCCAAGCCCTGCCCGCACGGCATGACGCTGGCATGCAGCCAGCAGCACAGCTGGGATGATCCGCTGCTCGGTGAGCCAATGTGCTCTCACTGCTACGACTACACCGGCACCGTCTTGTTCAACGCCTGCGCCCCGAGCTGTGGCGCCGGTTCACCATCACCTTGCGCCGTGCCCTCGCCCGCCTGGCCGGGCTCACCGCCGAAGCCCTGTCCGCGCAGCTGCGCGTCTCGTTCGCCAAAGTTGCTGAATACCAGCGCCGGGGCGTTGTCCACTTCCACGCCATCATCCGGCTCGATGGACCGGCCGGACCCGCTGCCGAGCCGCCTGCCTGGGCCACCTTCGCTCTCCTGGCCGCCGCCATCGCCCAGGCCGCCCGCACCGTCGCCGTCAGCATCCCGGCCGTCAGCGGCCTTCCCGCCCGGATCCTTGCCTGGGGCACCCAGCACGACACTAGGCCGATCACCAGCACGGGTGAGCTGACCGAGCGCAATGTCGCCGCTTACGTCGCCAAGTACGCCACCAAGGCCGCTGAATGCACCGGCACTCTGGACCGCCGCCTCACCCCGGCCGACCGCATCGACGACCTCCCGGTCCGCGAGCACGCCCGCCGCCTCATCGCCGAATGCATCCGGCTCAGCAAGCAGCCTGAACTGCAAGACCTGCATCTGGCCAACTGGGCGCACATGCTCGGCTTCTCCGGTCATTTCGCCACCAAGAGCCGCACCTACTCGACCACCCTCAGCGCGCTTCGCACCGAACGTGCCGCGCACCAGCATGCCCGTGCGGTCGCCGCCGGTCTGCTGCCGGACCTCCCCGGCGACACGACACTCGTCCGCTCCCGGTGGAACTTCACCGGCCGCGGGCAATGCCAGCCAGTAGCAGGAGGTGACGGCTCGTGGACCTGACACTGTTCACCATCGACGAGGCCGCCGCCCGCCTGCGCGTCAGCCGGTGGAGCATCTACAACCTGATCCGCTCTGGCCAGCTGCACACGATCAAGATCGGCCGCCGCCGCCTGGTCCCCCTCGAAGCCCTGACCGAATGCCTCGAACACCTGAAGGAGATGGCCGCCTGATGACCAGGACCACGATCACCACATCCGGCGAGCCGCCCGACCCGAACCCGCGCGACCAGACGCGCGGCAGCTCCCGCACGTCACGGGGCCGCAAGCGCGCGAACGGGGAGGGAACTATCTACCAGCGCAAGGACGGCCGGTACGAGGGAGCCGCCTTCGTCCCCACCACGGCAGGGACGACCAAGCGCGTCCGCGTATACGGGCGCACCCGAGACGATGTACGCCGCCAGCTCACCAAACTGCTGGAGCAGGCCGACCAGGGCATCCCGGTGGCAGCCGAGAACTGGGCGGTCGCGAAATACCTGGAGTACTGGCTGGAACATCTGGTCAGGCCTGAGCGCAAGCCCCGCACCTACCAGGGATACGAGGGCGTGGTCCGCCTCTACCTGATCCCTGAGCTGGGCAAGAAGCGGCTGGCCAAGCTGACCGCCCAGGATGTGCGGGTGCTCATCACCCGCCTGCGGGCTCAGTGCCTGTGCTGCAAGCACGGCATCGACGCCGCCCGCGACCAGCCGCGATGCTGCGCGCGGCCCGGCGGCGAGTGCTGCGCCTCCAGGCTCTCAGTGCGCATGGTCCAGTCCATCCACGCCGTGCTGCGGAACGCGCTGGAATCGGCGGTCCGCGAGGAAGTCATCCCGCGCGACGTCGCCAAGCTGGTCAAGGTCAGCACGCCGAAATACACCGTCAACCGCGGCCTGTCTGTCGAGCAGGCTCGTCAGGTCTTGCGGTGCGCCGCAGGCGAGCGCCTGTACGCGCTGTACGTCCTGGCACTGTGCCTCGGCCTGCGCCGTGGCGAGCTGCTCGGCCTGCGCTGGGAGGACATCGACCTTGACGCGGGCACGCTGGAAGTCACCCGGACGCTGCAACGGGTCGGCGGGGCGCTGCGCTTCGTCCGGCCCAAGACCGATGACTCCGCGCGGACCATACCGCTCCCGCCGCTGTGCGTCAGCGCGCTACGTGAGCACCGCCGCCAGCAATTCACCGAACGGGCCGACGCCTGGCCCGACTGGCAGGAGAACGGGCTGGTCTTCCCGACCCGGATCGGCACCCCGATGGAGCCCGACAACCTGCGCCGCAGCTGGGGCCGCATCCGCACTGCGGCTGGGCTGCCCAGTACCCGGTTCCACGACATGAGACATACTTGCGTCTCGCTGCTGCTGCACCTGGGCGTCCCGCCCGACATGGTCCGGGAGATCGTCGGCCACAGCGACATCGAGGTCACGATGACGATCTACGCGCGCACCGCGCTCGATGAGAAACGCCAGGCACTGGCCAGGCTGGGCGACGCGCTGACCTGACCCGAAGGCCTGCGGTTGCCGTCACGGCTGCCGTCAAACGCCCCGGCTGGAGAAATCCGCCGGGGCGTTTGCGCTGGTCAGAACGGTGGTCAGGGGCGGGGTCGAACCGCCGACCTTCCGCTTTTCAGGCGGACGCTCGTACCAACTGAGCTACCTGACCGTGGCTGGCGCCGGGCCGCGAACCAGCCCAAGGCCTGCCGGGCGGTCCTGACGGGATTTGAACCCGCGACCTCCACCTTGACAGGGTGGCGAGCACTCCGAGCTGCTCTACAGGACCATGCAGTGTCGACTCTACGTCGACTGTGCCCCCAACGGGATTCGAACCCGTGCCGCCGCCTTGAAAGGGCGGTGTCCTAGGCCGCTAGACGATGGGGGCTCGACGGTCATCGCCGCCTTGCCCGTGGCGCCCGCCGTCGGGGACCGGTCCAGCATAGGGGACGATCGGCACCGCGGGCAAAGCGCATGGCGAACTCCGGCAGACTACCGGGCGACAAGCGCCCCGCGCAGTTGGCGAAGGGCTCCCACGCGGCCGGGCAGGAGCACCCGGCGGCAGGCCGCCGACCAGGCCGCTAGCCGTGCTCGGCCGCCTTGGCCATCTCCCGGTCCGCGCCGAACGGCATCCGCACGATCTGCCGCCGCAGCACCGTCAGCACCATGGAGGCAAGGATCAGCCCGGCGACCGCGTAGCCCGCGATGCCCAGGACGTCGACGGTGATCCCGGCGCCGCCGAAGCAGGCCACGCCGCGGACCGCGTCGGTCCGCGCGACGGTCGGCAGCCACGGGCCGATGGCCCGTCAGAAGCCGGGCAGCAGCGGGGCCGCGCAGGCGCCGCCGCCGCTCGGGCTGCCCAGCACGACGAACGCCAGTTGCAGCAGGCCCACGCCGCACACCAGCAGGACGGCCCGGACGGTCACGGCGTCCTTGATCTCAGCTGCGAGCCCGCGCCAGGGCGCCGCGTTGCCTGGGCTGGTCATGTCCGGTTCACTCCCGCGGTCTCACCGGCCTCTTCGGCTACCGACGGCTGCTGCCCGCGGGACGGGCCGGTCACTCGGAACCCGGGCCGTGCTGGCCGGGCGCCCGGCTACTTCTGGTACTTGCTGACCAGGTTCTCGGCGATCGAGCCGGTCTCGCCTTCCTCCGGGATCACCACCCACGCCACCAGGTAAGCCAGGACCCCGAAGCCGCCGGTGAACACAGTGATCACCGCCAGGATCAGGCGCACCAGGTTCGCGTCGATGCCGAAGTAGCTGCCGATTCCCGCGCACACCCCGGCGAGCATCCGGCCATGCCGGGGCCGGATCAGCTGCTTGCTGCCGTTCAGGTTGCTCATAGCTCTTATCATCCTCCATCGGATCCCGGACGGGGACATCTGCGCGGCACGCGCATACGCTGACGGGCGAGACCTGTACGAGAGGACCTAGATCATGCCGCGCAGCACCGACGCCGCCGTGGACCTGCTGAGGGTGGACGACCAGCTCACCGACGAGGAGCGACTGGTCCGCGACACTGTCCGTGACTTCGCCGTCGACAAGATCATGCCGAACATCGCGGACTGGTTCGAGGCCGGGACGCTGCCCCGCGAGCTCGCACCCGAGCTGGGCAAGCTGGGCCTGCTGGGCATGCACCTGAAGGGTTACGGCTGCGCGGGCATGGGCCCGGTCGCCTACGGCGTCACCTGCCGGGAGATGGAGGCCGCCGACTCCGGGCTGCGCAGCCTGGTGTCGGTGCAGGGCTCCCTGGCCATGTTCCCGATCTGGAAGTACGGGTCGGACGAGCAGAAGAGCGAATGGCTGCCGCGGATGGCCGCGGGCGACGCCCTCGGCTGCTTCGGGCTGACCGAGCCCGATCACGGCAGCGACCCGGGCAGCATGAAGACATTCGCCAAGCGGAACGGGACCGACTGGGTACTGTCCGGCAGCAAGATGTGGATCACCAACGGGTCGATCGCCGACATCGCCGTCGTCTGGGCGAACACCGAGGACGGGATCCGCGGTTTCCTGGTGCCGCGCGGCACGCGCGGTTTCGGCGCCCGCAACATCCACAAGAAGCTGTCGCTGCGCGCCTCCGTCACCTCGGAACTGTTCTTCGACGAGGTCCGGCTGCCCGCCACCGCGGTGCTGCCCGGCGTCCAGGGCCTGAAGGGCCCGCTGTCGTGCCTGTCCGAGGCCCGGTTCGGCATCGCCTGGGGGGTCACCGGAGCCGCCCGGTCGTGCCTGGAGGCGGCGGCGGACTACGCGCGCACCCGAGAGCAGTTCGGCAAGAAGATCGGTGCCTTCCAGCTGACCCAGTCCAAGCTGGCCTGGATGCTGGCCGACCTGCAGCGGGCTCAGCTAATCGCGCTGCACGTGGGCCGACTCAAGGAGGCCGGGAAAGTCACGCCGCAGCAGGTCAGCATGGCGAAGATGAGCAACGTGCGGACCGCGCTGGACATTGCCCGGCAGGCGCGGACCGTGCTCGGCGCCAACGGCATCACGCTGGAGTACCCGGTGATCCGGCACGCCAACAACCTGGAGTCCGTGCTGACTTACGAGGGTACCGAGGAGATCCACGCGCTGGCTCTCGGCCAGGAGATCACCGGCATCTCCGCCTACCGGTAATCCCGCCGTGCCCGGCAGCAGCCGGCAAGGTCCCGAAGGATTTGCGTCGCCGGCGACCGGCAAGTCTTCGGGATCATGAACGAACATGAACGCCTGGCTCAGCCCCGCCCCGCGGGGCCGCCCGGGACGGCCCAGTCCAGGTCGGGCAGCGGGCCCGGCCCGGACGTGGGCACCCTACTCGTCCCGGCCACCGGGCCGACGTCTCTGGCGGACGTGCTCAGCGCGGCCGCGGCGGGCCGGTTCCCGCCTGCCGACGGCAGCGTCACGATCGTGCCGCAGCCGTCGGCCCGTGATGCCGGGGTCATCGACTTCACGGCGCACGCGGTGATCTTCATCGACGCCGAACGAGACTGGGTGCGATCCCTGCTGCCGCCCGGTGATCTCTCAGCTCCGCGGCGGTGGGCGCCGCCCGGGCGGGACAGGCCGGCGGCAGCTGCGATCATCGCGCTATGAACGATCAGCCTCGGGTCAGTGACAACCCGGCCCAGTCGCGTTTCGAGCTGACCGAGGACGGCCAGGTCGCCGAGCTGGTGTACCGGCGGCGGAGCGACCGGCTGGTGCTGGTGCACACCGGCGTGCCCGCGGCACTCGGCGGCCGCGGCCTCGGCGGCGTGCTGGTGCGCGCCGCGGTGGATCGCGCGGCGCGAGAAGGGCTGACGCTCGTGCCGCTGTGCCCGTTCGCCCGCGATTGGCTGCAGCGGCACCCGGACGTTGCTGCCAGCACCGAGATCGACTGGAGTAACGACGGCTGAGCCGGCCGACTCCGGGCCGGCCGATCTGGGGCTAGCCGACATGGACCTGGCCGAGACCGGCGAGGGCGCACTGGCGCGGGCCATGCTGGAGTTCTTCGCCGCTGGCGGCCAGGGGTTCGACGGGCACCGCGAGCCGAGGGATATCGGCGCTGAGTCGTTCAAGTGGGACGTGGTCCGCGACGTTGCCCGGCAGGTGGCTAAGCGGCATCACGTCCGGCTCGACGCGGTCCGCGGGTTCGCGGTGAAAACTGCTGGTCGAGGGCATCTGGTTCGCGGGCTTCGGCCCGGGCGCGACGGCCTGCTCGGTGGCCTGCGCGCAGGACCCGCAGACTGCCCGGCTGGTGCTCACCGAGGCGTTCGAGTCCGGGCTGGCCGGGCGCTGACCTGGTCTCGGGCCGTCTGCGGCCAGACCGGGCGATGTGCACCGGCTGGGCGGGACGGCCCGTTATGAATCGTCGTCGTCCAGCGCGAAACGCAGGTAGCGCTCCGCGGACCTGCGGACGGCGGCGGCGCCGTCCGAGCCGACCACCCGCCGCCACCACGCACCGTAAATCCGGTCGAACGCCAGCGGCTCGACCAGCGTGAGCGCGCGGCGGATCGTGCGCGGCCGCTCCGGGATGAGGTTGGGATAGCTGCGCATGAAGCTGACCCACCTGCGGTCCTGCACGACGGTGAAGATGTCGCCGGAAAACAGCGCGCCCGCGCCGTCCGGGCCGGACGCCCAGTGCAGCACCTGGCCGCCGTCGAAGTGCACGCCCGCGTTGACGAGGGTAAGGCCGTCGCCGATCTGCCTGGTGTCGCCTTCCCAGAACACGACCGAGTTGTCCGGCCGGGCCACCCACTTGCGGTCGCTGGCGTGGATGTAAACCGGGGCCCCGAACGCGTGCGCCCATTCGGTCATCGAGCCGTAGAAATGCGGGTGCGAGATCGCGACCGCGCTGATCCCGCCGAGGTCGCGGACCCGCGCGACCAGATCGTCGTCAAGGTAGGTGATTGAGTCCCACAGGACGTTCCCGCCCGGGGCCTGGATCAGCAGGGCGCGCTGGCCGATGGCGGTGGGAGGTTCGGCGCCGATGCCGAGCACGCCGGGGCCCTCCTGCTCGATCCGCCCGTCGTGCCCGGCGGCCTGCAGTTCGCGCAGCGTGGTCCACTGCTGGCCGTCCCAGCCGACATACTGGCGCTCGTCATCGCACACCGGGCAGTTGGCGCGCGGCGCCCCGTACTGGACACCGCAGGTCTGGCAGATCGGCAGGTCGAGCTCCACCCTGCAGGTATATCCCAGCCCCGGACGGACGCAGCGGCCGGGACCGGCCGCAGTCCGGCGCGGGCAGTTCAGCCTCAGCGCGGGGTAATGAGCAGGGTCTGCAGACCGACGCCGAACGACCCGCTGGCATCGGACAGCGCGGTCTGTGCCACCCCCGTCCCGGTGTCCCCCACGTTCGTCACCGCATCCAGCAGGATCCACTCGCCGACCGGGTCTCGGTGCAGCGCCACCGACAGCTCGACGTTGATGAACAGGAAGTGCATCGGATCCAGGACCGAGCTGACGCCGCTGCCAGAATCCGCGACGAGCATGGTCCGGCAGGCGGGCGAGGGTTCCTCCCCCGCGACGAGCGGGATCCGCGGCCGGGTCCACGCGGCGGCGCGCGCAGCCGTGTCGAACCCGCCGGTCACGAAGCGCCACTCGATCGCCGCCAGGTAGCCGTCCATGTATCCGCCGGGGAACACCGGCAGCGGGTGCTCGTCCGGGATCGGCGGCAGCTGCGGCTCCGGCGGCCGCGCATGCTCGGGCAGCCCGGCCGAGGACAGCGCGATCCGCCAGCCTCGGGCATGCAGCACGTCCTGGCCCTGGGCCTGCATCATGGTCTCGAACAGCGCCACCCGCCGGCCCGCCCGGACCGTGCGCGTCGTCAGGGTTAGCTCGCCGAGCGGCACCGGCCGCAGGATGTCGACGGTCACCCGGGCCAGCCGCTGGGTCCCGTCAGCCTCGTGCCGCTCTAGTTCCCGGGTCGCCAGCGCCGACGGCGGGCCGCCATGCTGGGCATCCTCGCTCCACGGCCCGGCAGTAGCCCCGGTGGCGAGGAAGGCACCGGGCCCGAGGGGCTCGAAGAACGCGTTCTGCACGGGACGGGACGTTACTCCGCGAGTGCTGGGCGGCTCCCGCTGCGGGTCCCTGCTGCGAGCCTGGATCGCCGTGGGGGCAGCCAGTCGGCCGCCGGAGTCGGTACGCTTCGTCCGATGGCGCAGTACCGTCCGGTCCGCGCCGCGGGGCGTTAGCTCAATGGTAGAGCAGCGGACTTTTAATCCGTGGGTTCTGGGTTCGAGCCCCAGGCGCCCCACCATCTCTGAGCTGCAGCGATCCTTCTCGTTCCGCCCCGCGCTCGGGCGTGTCATGGAACCAGCGAGTCCGCGGCTTCTGCGCACCCAATGCACAGAATGCCCAACGCTCAATTACGCGCTGTGACTGACCTCGGGTTCCTGCAGCCGGCCAGACCGGCCGCCGCTCAGGCCGCGGGCAGCCCCGGCGAGCCGCCTGAGCGGACGACTGTTGTCGGTGCGGCTTGACGGAACGGTTCAGACCTGGGAACTATGCACCAGCGGCAGCACCGGGGCACTGTAAACCGCAGCGCGGAAGCGGTACTATATCTTGTACCACTTCTGGAGGGCTGGACTGTCATGTCGATCACCGCGAGCGAGGCGCGCAAGGGGCTATTCCCGTTGATCAAAAAGGTGAATGAGGACCACGACGCGATCGAGATCGTCTCCAGGCACGGCAACGCCTTCCTCGTCTCCGCCGAGGACTACGCCGCCCTGCGCGAGGGCGCCTACCTGCTGCGCTCGCCGGCCAACGCCCGCCGGC
>JBKQSL010000374.1:0-6240 GCA_052143655.1 Streptosporangiaceae bacterium
CAGGGCCCGCATCAGGATGCGGGTCTGCGGCTGCACGCCTTCCACGGCCGAGATCACCAGCACGGCCCCGTCGAGCACGCTCAGCGCGCGCTCCACCTCGGCGATGAAATCCGGGTGGCCCGGCGTGTCGATCAGGTTGACGGTGATCCCGCCGACCGGGAACGACACGACCGCGGACCGGATCGTGGTGCCGCGCTGGCGCTCCAGCGCGAGCGAGTCAGTCTGCGTGGTTCCGTCATCGACGCTGCCAAGCTCGCCGATCACGCCCGCCGTGTACAGCAGCCGCTCGGTGAGCGTGGTCTTGCCGGCGTCTACATTTTCCCCGCGCTGCATCGTAGGGACAGGCCCGGGGCCAGCCGCAACCGGTTTTCCCGGCCGCCGCGGCGCGCGAGAGCGGGGCGCGAGGCCCGCCTGGTCAGCTGCGAGGCTGGTCAGGACGCTATCCGGCCAGGCCGCAGGGAAATATACTCATGGCCTGCGGCCGCGCCCGCGGGGGCCTTGCATGGGATCGCGGGCCGGCTCGATGCGTGATGGCTTGCGCTGGATCGGACCAGGAGATGCGGACAGGCAGGGTACTGCGGTTCGACGACGTCCGGGGGTATGGGTTCATCGCCCCCGACGGCGGCGGTGAGGACGTGTTCGTGCACGTCAACGAGCTCGTGTCGGGCCGGGAGACGTTCGTTACCGGCGCCTCGGTCACCTTCGAGGTGACCGAGGGGGAGCGCGGGCTGAAGGCCTACGCGGTCCGGGTGGTCGACGGCGACGCCCGCCCTGCGCCCGCCGGCCCGGGCAACGGGAGCCCCGCCGCCCGCGCCGCCGGCGACGACGAGGACATGTGCGATCTGCTCTCGTATGCCGAGTGCTCGCATGAGCTGACCGAGATCCTGCTGACCGCCGTGCCCACGCTGACGGGTGAGCAGATAGTCCAGCTTCGCCAGCGGCTGCTCCGGTTCGCCCAGGACCACGGCTGGGCGTCCGACCAGTAGCCGTCCAGGTCAGCCCGGGCCGGGCGGTCAGCCGGGCAGGCTCTCGACCGCGCCGTCGGCGATGGCGCGGACCAGCTGGGCGTGATCGCGGTCGTTCTGGTCGGCGTAGCTGCGCGCGAACTCGCTGACCGCCGCGGTGAACTTGTGCCCGCGGCCGATGTAGCCGCTGATCGCGACCGGATCGCCGGAGCGGGCATGGGCGCGGGCCAGCGCCTCGCCGCACGCGGTCGCGAACTCGGCCAGCCGGGGAGCGATCAGGTCCGTGCTCGGGATGATCTTCATGTCCCGGAACTGCCGCACGTAGTAGTCCCGGCCGTGCAGCGATCCCCAGCCGACGAAGATGTCGGTGGCGCTCTGCACCAGCCGCTTGCCGCTGATTACCCGCGCGCCGTGATGGCCGGGCCGGGCCGGCTGGGCGTGCTGCTCGTACACCGACGGCCCGGCCTGCTTGACTTGCAGGAACAACGGGTCCGCGCCGGTGCGCCCCGCCAGCAGCACCAGGTACACCCGCATGCCCACGCTGCCCACCCCGACCACCTGCCGTACCGTGTCGACCTCGGTGAACCGGTCGAACAGGGCCCGCCGGTCCTCCTGGAGCGTCAGCCGGTACCCGGCCAGCAGCTCGCCGACCAGGTCGGCCTGCTCGTCGTCGCTGATCGTGATGCGCAGCGGGGGATCGACGGTGATCCGCGGGCGGCCGTGCGCCATGGTGGTGAGCTTGCGGAACGCCCCCCGGCTGGTGCGGCGCTCGCGCTTGCGCTCGATGTGCACCTTCACCCGGTCCCGGTCGGCCGGCTGGAAGTACCCGACCAGCCGGTCAGCGTGCGTTCCGTCGTACCAGATGTCCAGCTCAGGCATGGTGGCGTACTGCCGCATCCGGCGCTGGTACGCCTCGACCCCGGCGGCTACCGCGGCGGCGCCCCGGGCCGGCCGAAGCCGGTTCTCCCGCGCCGCGACGACCAGGCTGGCGGCGAACCGCTTGACATCCCACTCGAACGGCCCCGGCAGGGTCTCGTCGAAGTCCCGCAGGTCGAAGTACAGGTTCCGCTCCGGCGTGGCCCACAGGCCGAAGTTCAGCACGTGCGCATCGCCGCACAGCTGCACGGTCAGCCCGCTGTCGGGCTGGGCGGCCAGGTCGGCGGCCATCACCGCGGCGGCGCCCCGGTAGTAGTTCCACGGTGAGGCCGCCATCCGCTGATGGCGCAGCGGGACCAGCTCGGGCACCCGGATGCTGTCCTGCGCCAGGATCGTGGCGAGCGGGTCGTGCCCGCGCTCGCCCTCGTCCCAGTGCCCGAGCGTGCCCCGGCCGGCTCGCCTGCGGGCGGCCCGCCCGGCCGCCCGGCGCTCCTGGCCGGTGGCCGCCAGGTCGGGCAGGCCCGGCCGCCGCCTGGCCGCGCGGGATGCATGTGGCTGTGTCATGACGGCCGTCTCCCCAGGGTCACGCCCGCCGATGCGGGCACGCTGTGCTTATTCTGACCCAGCGCGGCCCGCTAAACCCGGTCAGCGGCGCGGGATGATCAGCGGCCAGAGCGAGTGCACCCGGCTGGCGTCGCTGGAAGCCCGCGGGCCGGCCGGATCCGCGGCCGGCGCGCTGATGGCAATCCCCGGTAAAAGGGATGGCTGCGGACTACCATCAGCGCATGAATCCGCTGTCGGGCGTGCTGGGCGAATCCTGGCAAATGTACCGGGCGCATGCCGCCCACCTGCTGGCCATCGCCTTCGTGATCTATCTCGTCGCTGCGATCGTCTCCGGCCTGCTCGGGCTGGCTGGGCTGTTCGGGCAACTGCTGGGCGCCATCGTGGGGCTCATCGCCGCGTTTCTCGTCCAGGCCGCGCTGGTCAAGGCGGTTCAGGATGTCCGGGACGGCCGGGCGGACCTCTCCCTCGGGGAGACCCTCTCCGCGGCCACCCCGTTCATCGGGCCAGTGGCCGGGGCGTCGATCCTGGCCGGATTCGCGATCTGGATCGGGCTGATCCTGCTGATCGCCCCGGGCCTGTGGCTGATCACGATCTGGGCAGTGATCGTCCCGGTGATCATCATCGAGCGGTCCGGGGCGATCGCATCATTCGGCCGCAGCCGCGCGCTGGTGCGCGGCCACGGCTGGAACGTGTTTGGGACCCTGGTCTTGGTCTTCCTGATCCTGATCGGGGTGGAAATCGTGTTCGGCCTGGTGTTCTCGGTACTGCCGGTGGCGCTGCGCACCGGCCTGACGACGGTCATCACCGGGACCCTGATCGCGCCGTTCCTGGCGCTGGTGGTCACGCTGATCTACTACCGGCTCGTCGGCGTCGGCGCTGGCGGCCCCGGCACGGCTCCCGGTTACGGCTCGCCGCCCGGGGGCGGTTACGGCCCGCCGCCCGGTTACGGCCCGCCGCCCGGCGGCGGTTACGGCCCGCCGCCCGGCGGCGGTTACGGCCCGCCGCCCGGCGGAGGTTACGGCCCGCCCCCCGAAGGCGGCTACGGGCCGCCCGGCGGCGCGCCCGGGCCGTCCGGCGGCTACAGCCCGCCGCCGTCGTCCTGACCAGCCCGAGCGCAGCCAGGGGGGAGCGCAATGGACAAGGATCTCGCGGGCCAGGTGACCGACATCGCCCGGCGGGTGGTCGCCAGCGGGGCGATCTCCGCGAACGGGCACGGCAACGTCAGCGTCCGGGTGCCCGGGGCGCAGGAGATGTACTTCACCGCCGGGCCCTCGCTGCGCGATCATCCCGCGTCGGCGGTGGTCCGCATCGGGCTCGACGGGACGCTCCTGGAAGGCGACCTGCCGCCGATCCAGGGCGCGGTGGTGGCCATGCACACGGCCATGTACGCCGATCACCCCGACGTCGGCTGCGTGCTGCACACTCACTCGCCGTACGCGACCGCCTACGCGGTGGCCCGGCGTCCCATCGGCTGCTGGGTCGAGGCGCTGGCGATGTTCGGGCTGCCGGACGGCGTGCCGGTGGCCGGGTACGGCCCGCGCGGCTCGGCTGAGGCAGTGGCCGCCATCCGGGCGGCGGTCCAGCCGGGCGTCCCGGCCGTGCTGCTGGCCAACCACGGCGTCCTGGTCTTTCACCGCAGCCCCGAGCTGGCGATCGTGGTCGGCGGGGTCGTCGAGGAGGCGGCGCAGGCCGGGATCAACGCGGGCCACCTGGGCGGCCCGGTGGAGATCGAGCCGGGCCTGCGGGCTGCGGCCCTGCAGCGCGCCATGACCTTCGACGCCCGCGGCACGGTGCGCGCCTAGCCGCCCGGGCGGCCAGGACGGTCGGCGGCAGGCTAGCCCGCGTCGGCGGCGCGCAGGTCCTTCGGGGTTACGAACGAGGTCAGCCGGGCCTGGCGCAGCCGCAGGTCCGGCCAGGCGCCGGTCAGTTCCAGCACCGCGATCGCGCCGGTCGGGAACTTGGCCCGGGCCCGGGCCAGCGCGGCCGCGTCCCCGGCGCCCGGGCGGGCCAGGGCGAGGGCCAGGTCCTGCAGGCCCGGGTTGTGCCCGACGATGAGCAGGGTGCCGGCCTGGCCGCCGGTGTCGCGGATCACCGCCAGCAGATCGGAGGCCGGGGCCGCGTACACCCGCTCGTCGAACTGGGCCGCCGGCGGCCCGGCCAGCTCCGCAGCCGCGAGCCCCCAGGTCTGCCGGGCCCGCCGGGCCGTCGAGCAGACGACGCGGTCGGGCTCGCAGCCCGCCGCCTGCAGCCACTGCCCGGCCGCTGGCGCCGCCCGCCGGCCGCGCGGGGCCAGCGGCCGCTCGTGGTCGGCGATGTCGAGCGGCCAGGCGGACTTGGCGTGCCGCAGCAGGACCAGCCGCCGTGACTTGTCAGCGGTCATCGGCGGATCCTGTCAGCGGCGCGAAGCGCGCGGTGAAATGCCGCAGCTGGCGGGGCTGGGAGACGATGCGCACCCCGGTCAGCTCGCCGCTGCGGCGGGCCACCCGCCCGGCGACCTCGATCACGTAGTCGATGTGGCTCTGGGTGTAGGTGCGGCGCGGGATGGCCAGCCGGACCAGGTCCAGCGCCGCCGGGCTCTCGGTGCCGTCCGGGTGCAGGCCGAACATCACCGTGCCGATCTCGCAGCTGCGCACCCCGCCCTCCAGGTACAGCGCGCAGGTCAGCGCCTGCCCCGGGTAGGCGAGCGGATCGATGTGCGGCAGCATCGCGCGGGCGTCGATGAACACCGCGTGCCCGCCGAACGGGACCACGACGGGTATCCCGGCCGCCTGCAGCCCCTCGCCGAGGTAGGCCACCGAGCGAACCCGGTAGGCCAGGTAATCCTCGTCGACGCACTCGGTCAGGCCCTGGGCGATCGCCTCCAGGTCCCGGCCGGCCAGCCCGCCGTAGGTCGGGAAGCCCTCAGTGAGGATCTCCAGGTTCCGGCACTGCTCGGCCATCTCGTCGTCGTTGAGGGCCAGCCAGCCGCCGATGTTGGCCAGCGGGTCCTTCTTCGCCGACATCGTCATCCCGTCGGCCATCCCGGCCATCTCCCGGACGATCGCCTGCACCGCGACGTGCTCGTAACCAGGCTCCCGGGTCTTGATGAACCAGGCGTTCTCGGCGAACCGGCAGGCATCCAGGAACAGCAGCTTGCCGAACCGGTCGCACACCGCGCGGACCTCGCGGATGTTGGCCATGCTGACCGGCTGGCCGCCGCCGGAGTTGTTGGTCACCGTCAGCATCACCAGCGGGACCGCGCCGGCCTGCGCGGCGAGCAGCCGCTCCAGCGCGGCGACGTCCATGTTGCCCTTGAACGGGTGCCGCGTGGCCGGCTGCAGCCCCTCGGCGATCGGCAGGTCCACGGCGCTCGCGCCGGTGAACTCGATGTTGGCCCGGGTGGTGTCGAAGTGGGTGTTCCCCGGGATCACCCGGCCGGGCCCGCCGACGACGGTGAAGAGGATCTTCTCCGCCGCCCGGCCCTGGTGGGTGGGCAGCACGTGCCGGAACGGGAACAGCCCGGTGACCGCATGCCGGAACCGGTAGAACGACGACGCGCCCGCGTAGGCCTCGCTGCCGCGCTGCATCCCGGCCCACTGCTCCGCTGACATCGCGCCGGTGCCCGAGTCGGTGAGCAGGTCGATGAGCACGCTGTCGGCAGGCAGCTCGAACAGGTTCCAGCCGGCCGCCGCCAGGGCGCTCTCCCGCTGCGCCCGGGTGGTCAGCCGCATCGGCTCGACCGAGTGGATGCGGAACGGCTCGATGATCGTGCGGAACGGCTCTTCGGGCATGAGCAGGCTCTCCTTCCCCGGCCCGGCGCGCAGGATCGTACCCCGCAGCGGCCGTCACCAGTACG
>JBKQSL010000375.1:0-9201 GCA_052143655.1 Streptosporangiaceae bacterium
GGGATCCCTCACGTTCAAAAGGGGACGCCCAAGATCCTGGCCCGCACGGGCACAGACAGGCAGCAACATCGCCAAAGAGCACAGCCGAAGACCCGGCAAGGATGCTCAGGAAGTCAGGCCGTCAACATCAGGCCGAAGGACTGGACGGACGCGGGCTGTTTTGATCAAGGCCGAGCCCGTCCCTTTAATCCGATGTTGCGTCCAGGTTAACAATGGGTCCGGAACATGCGCGGAACGATCATGGCCGAGAACACAGAACCTGCAATATCTCGCCAGGTCAGCCGCACAAGTTCGCAAGGTTGCCTTGGCGACCTCCGGAGCCGTGTTCGCGGCGGGAAGCAGCAACCCGAGCAGCAACGCCGATGAACGAAACCGGACGGCCGACAACGTCGGCGAATACGTCGGCGCTGATCATGGCGGATGCAGGACAGCCTCGGACGGTTTCGGCACAGACCAGGCCTGTCTTTAATCCCTTGCCCAGCTCGGGGACTTCAAGACGCTCGCCTTGTCCCGGATCACCGCGCAGCAGAAGGAAATCAGCCACCTCCGCACCCGCGGCACCACCGTCACCAGGGCGAGCGGGACTATCCGCGGCCTACCCGCGAGCCGCCCGGGCAGGCCGGCCGGTCCACACAACTAAACGCGAGCCGCCGCCACGGCGCTGCTACCAGCCGGACACCGCGAGCCCAGCCCATCCGCTGGTGCCAGCACCCGCGCTCATCCAGCAGGTCCTTATACAGCCGGACGGTAGCCCGCGCCTCCAGCACGTGTTCCGGCGGGATCCAGGACTCTCCGGCAGGTCCCCGGCCATCAGGTGCACCCGCAGGTGCGGGGTGTCGGTCTTGTCGGTTCTGGCGTGCCGCTTCTTTCCCCGCAGCGCGGCGGTGTCGGCCGGCTCGGCCAGGTGCGGCCTGACCCCGGCAGCGACGAGCTCCTCCACGACGCGGCGCCAGCCGGTGCAGCCTCCAGCGCGAGCTCCGCCTCACCGTGACCGGCGAAGCGGGCCAGCCACTGCCGCAGATGCTCCCGGTCAGCCGGGATCACCCGGCCGTGCCGCAGCTCGCCGGTCAGCTGCAGCCCGCCGGTGCGGGCCCGCTCGGTGAGCTCGCGCAGCAGCTGGTCATCAACCGCCGACAGCCCCGCCGGCTCCTGGCCCTGGCCCGTCGTCACATCCGTCACTGGTGTCTCCTCGTTTGTTCAGGAGTTACACCGTTGAAAGTACAGTCCTCTTATATGGCATCTTTGGCGTTTTGAGTTCCGGCTGGCCTGGGTTTTCACTGGTAGCTACAGCGTTGAGGCCGTGTCGCCTTAGAAGCGAGGTCACTGGTTCGGGCCCAGTTGCGCCCACCGGGTCCCGAGGGCATGTGAGCTTCCGGGAGCCATCACCGGGGAGCCAGGCGGGGAGCCAAAGGATTGCGACTGGCTCCATGGCGGAGGCTGTGGTCAAGCGCCGCGGGCACGGCGAAGACGGCATCTACTTCGCCGCGGACAAGAACCGTTACGTCGGCGCGGTCTCGTTAGGCGTCGGCCGGACGGGCGCGGGTCTGTCAACGTTGAAAGTACAGTCCCGTACCGGCGTACGGGTGGCCGTCGCCACGAGCGCGGGCCACGCCAGCGGTCAAGCCGCGCGACCCACCTTGGCCGTATGCTCGGCTGATGAGGTTCGGACAGGTAGTGGAGGCCTGCCTGTGAAGCGCTACCAGCCCATGACTCTGGCCGGCCTGGCGGTCCGCCTGGCGCGAACGGCTGATGTCACGGTGCGGTGGAAGCTGGTGTGGGAGTTCCTTGAGGAGTACCGGTGGGCGCCTGCTGATGCTCAGCTGCCGCTGCTGTCTGACGAGCCCGCGCCGACCGGTGATGAGCGGTGGGACACGCTGCTGGCGGCGCTGGCGGAGCATCTTGCTGCGGCCCACGATGCGGCTCCGCCGTCGTGGGCGGACCTGCGGGTGCTGCGGCGGCCGTGGTTCCCGGCGGAGCTGGAGATCCAGCGGGCCGAGGCGCTGGTATGGGCACCGGCGGCTTTCCGCAAGCACGGCGTCTACCTGTCGGCCCGGGATCTGGAAGCGGCATGAGCGACGCCGGCGACGTCCTGCTCGGCCGTGCGGACCTGGAACGAGCTTCACGGCCCTGGGCGAGCGGCTTGCCCGCAGGGGAGTGGTCGCGGACATCTTCGTGGTGGGCGGCGCCGCCATGGCCCTGGCTTATGACGCCGCTCGCGTGACGCGGGATGTCGATGCCAGGTTCGTGCCGCATGGCGTCGTCTTGGAGGAGGCCAGGAGGGTAGCCGACGACCTCGGGCTGCCGCCGTGGTGGCTGAACGAGCAGGCGACCGTCTACATCTCCGGCAAGGATGATCCAGGCAAGCGCCGGGTATTTGATCATCCTGGGCTTCGAGTGATGGCCGCATCTCCCGAGCATGTCTTTGCCATGAAGGCGCTGGCGGCCAGGACACGCGACGTGGACGACCTTCGGCTGCTCGCGGGCATGATCGGCGTTGAATCCGCTGAAGCGGCTTTGCGGATCTGCACGGACTTCTATCCAGACGAGCCAGTCTCCGAGCGGTCAGCGGCAGTCTTGCGCGAGCTCTTCGGCTGACGGTACCAGTCCCTTCGTGGTCGCCCGCTTTAGCCCCGAGCACGCTGCGGGCGCTACCGCGGCATCCGAGCAAACAACGAGCAAACGTGCCGTCAGATGATCTTGCTCCGCATCCGCCATAGCCGACCTGATTGCCCGTTCCAGCGGCCGCACTTGATGGCGTCTTGGTTGCTCTGTCATCGGTAGATGTCGTGGTAGCCGATGGCCAGCCAGGTCAGGAGCGGTTCGCCATTGGTGTCTGGGCCGATAGTGAAAGGGGCCCGCCCATGGGGGCCGGCGAAGCTCCAGGTCAGTGAGTAGGTCTCACCGATCTTGTGAACGCGCAGGCGTCTGGGCCAGGGTGCCTCGCCGCGGTGCGCCCCGGCTGCCAGCGCGGGAACGAAGTGGCCGCGGACGGTATCAGCGAACAGTCGGCGATGTTCGCGAGGGAGTTTGGCCAGTGCCAGATCGAATCCCGCCGTGGTCTGGTATTTCACCCGGCCTCATCGTCGACGGCTTCCAGGTGTCCCAGGAACTCTTCATCGCTGTCGAATCTCCGGACCCGCCCGGCGGCCAGATCCGCTCCGGCCTCCTGGAGTTTTTCCTGCCAGGCCGGGCTGTAGACCCATGCGTCTTCCTCGGGAACGATACGGGCGAGCCGACGGCCGTCCCGGGTCAGCACTGTGGTGACATGACCGTAAGCGGCCATATTGACCAGATCCGGCAGGTGCTTTCGGGCTTCGGTCGTGGTCATCTCCTGCACTTCGTACGGCAGCGGCATCGCGTTCTCGCTCATGTTCCTAGTGTACGTCACGTACGTGGGGTTTCTTCAGGCGTCAGGCTGCGGAGGTTCCGGGCCTGGTACGGCACCGCGTGCCGGCCGTCCGCTGTACTCGCCTCGCATCCCGCCGTATGCCCGGTGTCGCTGATCGTGGCCGCCAACGAAGGGGGAGAGCCAGCACTCGGCCGCGCCAGGGGTCTAGCCCAAGGGGTCGAGGTCATCCTCCCGCGCGCACCACCAGCGGTCACCCGCCGACCGGGTTTCAGGTCGAAGTAGCTAAGGGTCGGCGACGCCGCCCAAGCAGGCGAGGTGAGGGAGATCAGCGGTTTTGGGACTGGGCTGGGCTGCGCCATGAATCAATACTTCGCGCGAAGGGGGCGGGTCTCGCGGGCCAGCAGTTCGAGCAGCGGGCCCAGAACCTGGCGTTTGTCCTCAGGTGTGGAAGTGAGCTTGAGAACGGTCGTCTGAGACTACCGCTTCACCTTCAACGCTTCAGGTATCGCGTGTCGCCCCGCTACGACGATACGCTGTGTCACATGACCGAGGTCTATGGCGGGCTGGTCGTAAACGACGTCAAGAATGTCCTCATGGGACCGGCAGGGCCGGAACTTAACGCCAACGTTTGGCGGTTGATGCCCAAGCGGAGCCAGGAGCAACGCGAAGCCAGTCCGCTGTTGTGCTTTTGGGAGACTGACGGACTCAACAAGGCTGACTATTGGGTTTACCGCGACAATGGCGACAGCTGGATCTTTGTTCAGCCAAACAAAGAGAATTACGACCGTGGAAATATCGGAACCTGGACCGAAAACCCATCCAAGATTGGGGCGAACTACCAGTGTTCGTTCGGCGACTTCGCTGAAGCAGCGATGGTCATCCTTCCCCCTGGTATGGCAACTGCGCCCACCAACCCACCAGCCCGGGCCAGACTCAAGCGGGACCGACTCGTGCTTTTCTTTCAGCAGTCTTCCGGTAAGGGGGGCAACTGGAATCCGACCGTTTACCTCTATCGGGTGCAAGATGTCTCAGAACTCAGAGGAGTGGTAGGAACCCTTAATGAGCGCCACCAAAGGGATGCGGAAGCGAGAGAGGCAGAAGAGCAAGCACCCGTCAGGTTTGTCCTACCGTCCCAATCCCAGCCGGTCATTCCTGCTCCGCCGGTAAGGCCGCCAGTTGCCCCGGCCCAATCCGATCCTAGCTCTGATTCCAAGGTCATCCTGCGGGTTACATTGTGGATTGGAGTCGTAACCTGCGTGGGCGTGTTTGTCGCGGCCGCAGCGCTTACCCACGGAGCGCTGAGGATTGGTGGGATGATATTCGGCGCGGTCGCGACAGCTATCACAGCGGGATTGCTTATACGAACATTCCGACGAGGCGGCCACGCCCTCAACGACCTTTTACCTCGGTACGCACATGCACGCCGACAAGGGCCTGTCATCGGCAGATCCCGACCTCGGCCGGCTCATGGCCATGTGGGTAGCCACACTCAGATCACCCAGTTCGGCGTGGCAACAGAAGGTCACCGCAGCCAGATTGCCGACCATAACGGCGGCAGTGTGCGCCCCGCCGATTACGCAGCGTGAGATGAAGCCTCCCGCCTATCGGAACCCTGCCTCCAATCCGGCGGTGCGCGCGAACGGAGGGCGGGCCGTGGGGGATGTCACGATCTCTACGTCCGCGGGCGGGATGCCTGGCTATCTGTCTAGCCCTGACGGCGGGGGCCGGTGGCCTGGGGTGGTAGTGCTGCACGACGGGTTCGGCATCGATGCGGCGGTTCGGGAGCAGGCGGACTGGCTTGCTGGTGCCGGGTATCTGGCCCTGTCGGTTGACCTGGGCTTTTGGGGCAGGCCGTCGGCGTGCCTGCTGAGAATGTTCCGGGACCTGCGGGCCGGCCGGGGCCAGACCTTCGGCCAGGTCGATGCGGCGCGGGCGTGGCTGGCGGGCCAGCCGGAATGTGACGGCCGGCTTGGCGTGATCGGGTTCTGCGCCACCGGCGGGTTCGCCCTGCTGACGGCCGCCGGTCACGGATTCTGCGTATCGAGTATCAACTACGGCCTGGTGCGCAAGAACGCCGCGGACGCACTGCGCGGGGCCTGCCCGATCGTGGCCAGCTTCGGAGCCCGGGACCGGTCGCTGCGCAAAGCGCCGCAGCGGCTCGGCCGGGCCCTAGAGGCGCTCGGCATCGACCATGACATCAAGGTGTACCCGGACGCCGGACACGCCTTCCTGCACCAGTCCCAGGACGAGTCAGGCCCGGTCGCTGGCGTGCTGGCGCGGATCACCCACGCGGGCTACCACGAGGCATCCGCGCAGGACGCCCGCCGCCGGATCGTCGCGTTCTTCGACGCCCACCTGAAGACGTGACCGGCCGTCCGGGCAGCGCCTGCACGCAGATTGCTCGTTCGGGTGCGCCCTGGCCGACCCGCCGTCGACCAGGATCGACGCGCCGAACGGCGGAACTGCGTGCTCAGCTTTAAGTGTTTGGATCCGGGACGGGTCTTCCCGCGCGGCGGTGGCCAGCTGGCCATGCGCTCGGGCGGTTCCAGGGCCACTGCCCTTAACTTCCGGGATTTATGTCTGCTGGTGTCCGTTTCGCTGGCTGCTGGTGACGAATTGGCCACAGGCTGCACCACGAAGCACTCCGGGGTCGCCAGGCCGGGCGGGCGTTCCAGCCGCAGGTAGGCGGCCAGCTCGCTGAAGAACGCCGGGTCGACCGGGACGTGGCGCTCCTTGCCGCCCTTGCCGATCACCCGCAGCTGCCGGCGCCCCGGCGCCGGCAGCCGTTACCGAGTTCACCCGCTCCGGGGTGACCTCCCCGTACCCGGCGTTGCAGCGGACCTCAACATCGGCGTCCATCATCCGCTGGGCGAACCCCTTGACCATCTCCCGCAGCAGATCCGGGCTCGCCGACTCCAGCGTCTCCTCGAACCGTGCGCCGCCAACCGGCACAATGTCACCTGCGGCCATCTCGTTTCGTCTCGTAGTGAGCACTTCGAAGGATCACGAGGTGGCCGTCTCAGGCCACGCCGACACGCCTGCCACCGGGCAGATCAGTCACAGCTGCATCAGCTACCCCATGCACCACTCCCGTGGACGTGAACCGTCGTCATGTTGGACTGAGTCCCCTGCTCATTAGCAGCTGCTTCCGGTCTGCCGCGTAGCCGACCATCCACGACGCGGCCAGCCGATAGAGGCGGATGTCGTCGCCCCACTCCAGCGGAGAGCCGCCGTAGTGCGCAGCCCAGTGCGAGAGGGTCTCGTTCCACCAGGGGTCCGAAGAGCCCAGGCGCTCAGCCTTCCCGTGCGCGAACACTGCCAGATCTTCGTTGTCGACGTGGGCGATGCTGACCGCTGGGCGCGCCTCCAGGTGACGAGCCTTGGCGGAGGAACCGCTCGTGCTCCAGGTCCAGGCCCCATGAAGTGCCCGTCCACTGCACTGATGCGCGGTTCCCCGCGAGCGGTCACCGTGGCTAGGGCGACGACCTTCATCCCGGCCAGGAGCGCGGTGACATCAGCAGCCGACAAGGTCCGGCGGTCGTTGATTATCCCCCGAAGGTGTTCGGTGGCCTTGGCGTGTGAGTGATCGAGGAGCTGCTGGAGCGCATCGAGCTCGGCTCTGGTCTCGCGCACGTTAGGCGCCTTTGGCGGGCTCGCTGCGCGATGGAGTGGCCGATAGCTGGGAGTTCACCGGGGCTGAGGACCTTTGCGGCGCGGGCGGGTCCGTATCATCCATCATGGCCGCGACGCGCTCGGCTGCCTCACGGAGCTGCTCGTCGGGCACGTTGGGCAGCACGTCTTCCCACAGGGGCAGCATCATCCCCTGGGCCTCCAGCATGCCGAGGGGACGCGGGATGAACCACACGTGGAAGTGGGCACCGCCATCTCCCCACCGGTTCAGGTGGACCCGCGCTATCCCGCCGAGAGACAGGATCGTCCTCTCGACCCTGGCCGCGACTTTGCCGAAATCCTCCGCGGCTGCCTGCGGGAGGTCAGCGAACGAGTCGACATGCTCCCGGGAGGCAAGCCAGACCGCACCAGCCAGGCTCCCGCCCACCGGCGGATGCAGCGTCCAAAAGTCGTTAGACCACACGGCCGACGTGGTCGCGCCGGTGCAGATGCGGCATGGCTCCCCGCCCGGTTCGCCTCGGCGCGGCGGTTCGGGGATGACCCGTTCTCCCGGCTCGGCAGGGACGAGCGGTTCCTTATACGGCAGCTTCATCTCGATCACGCTTCCGGTTCCGTAGCTGGTCATGGCGTCACTCTCGTCACCGTAAGGATGTCGGCGCGCGAGTCCAAGGCCGTAGACGGCCAACTCATGTCGCTGGACGGCCAATGCGCGGCGCCCTGGAGTGCTGGGAGTACACCGCGAGGACCGAAGCGGGATGGGAAGCATCGGCCAAACGAGTAGCACGAAAGACTGGCCCGGAAGTGATCGGCTGATTATGAGCGCCGGAGCACCTGGCCAGAAACGTAACCTGTACCCAGCCGGGTCGGCCCGTAGCTGCTGAACCCGCCGGTCATACAGTGCCTGGCTTTACGCCCGGATGATCGCCGAGTGCATGCCCGGCGCCGCCTCGGTGGTGAATGTCACCGACGCCAGGTCGCCGGCGACATTCAGTTCCCCAACGGCATGGTCATCACGCCCGATAACCGGACGCTGATCATCTCCGAGTCGTTCGCCGGCCGGCTCACCGCGTTCGGCATCGACGCCGACGGATGGCTGTCCAGCCGTCGGGTCTTCGCCGAAGGACTCGGCCCGGACGGCATCTGCCTCGACGCCGAGGGCGCGGTCTGGGTCGGCACCGCCGACTACTCGATCGTCCGCGTCGCCGAGAGGGGCGAGGTCTTGCAACGCGTCGAACTCCGCGAGAACCGGGCCCCGTTCGCGCTGATGCTCGGCGGACCGGACCGGCGAACCCTGTTCATCCTGACCGTCGAATGGCGGCCAGCCGACGGCCCCGTTGGCCAACCTCGATAGGCTGGCCAACGGGCCTCACACCGGAGAGATCCTGACCCTCCCGGTCTCCGTACCCGGCGTCGGCCCTCCAACGCGGCAGAACCAAAGCGAAGTCGGCCAGGATGCGTCGCGAGCAGGCCGGGACCAGTCTTAACACCCCGGCCTGACCAGGTCCCTGTCGGCCCTCGGGGGGTGCGATGCCGCTGCGGGCCGCCTTGCGGGAGGTGTGCCGGGCTGCGAGAGTGCGGCAAAGGATTTCCGTCGACGGAAGAGGCTGGGCGATGCCTGAGATGACGCGGTATGAGCATGGGGTTCCGTCCTGGGTGGACATCGGGACCCAGGACCTGAGCGGGGGCGTGCGCTTCTACTCGGAGCTGTTCGGCTGGGAAGGCCAGGACATGGGCGAGGAAGCTGGCCACTACACCATCGTCACGAAGGATGGCAAGCAGGTAGCGGCGATCTCGCCTGCCCAGGACCCGGGTCCGCCGCGGTGGACGACCTACATCAACGTGGACGACGTGGACGAGGTCGTCAGGAAGGCGGAGTCGGCTGGCGGCAAGGTCATCGTCGCCCCCATGGACGTGATGACCGCGGGCCGGATGGCGATCTTCACCGACACTACCGGCGCCGTCATCGCGGCCTGGCAGCCGGGCCAGCACCTCGGCGCCCAGCTGGTCAACGAGCCGGGCGCGTTCATCTGGAGCGAGCTGTCCAGCTCCGACGTCGCCAAGTCGAAGGCGTTCTACTCCGCGGTGTTCGGCTGGGGCTGGGGCGGCGGAGACGACTACCCCGAAGCCCAGGTGAGCGGCCGCACCATCGGCGGGCTCATGCCCCGGCGTCCCGGCATGCCCGCCGACGTGCCCGACAACTGGCTCGTCTACTTCGGCGCGGC
>JBKQSL010000376.1:0-33119 GCA_052143655.1 Streptosporangiaceae bacterium
CCCGTCATCACAGCCGTCCAGCCCCGGCCGGACGGCCGGCGCCAGCATGCCCTCACGCAAGGCAAAAGCCCGCCTGCCCGGATAGCCTCGATTTGACAACTTAAGCCCTGGGGTGTCTGACCAGCGCCAGCGCGTCCTCGCCAGGGTCATGGCCGGCATCACCGGTCAAGCGCCCGGTAGATCTCGTGCCGATGCCCGACCGCCGCGGTCGTGACCATGCGGGCGCTGTCGTTCACGGCGTAGATCACCCGGTAGTCGCCAGCGCGGACGCGCAGGTAGGGCCGGTGGCCCGTGAGGGGCCGTACACCCGGCGGGCGGGGATCGGTGGCCAGGTCGTCGATGGTCCCGGCAACGGCCTTGCGGACGGGCGAGTCGAGCTGCCGCAGTACCCGGCGGGCGGCCGGATGTCGATGGCGTAGGTGGCCACGTCAGGCGCGCTACAGGCCGAGTTCTGCCTTGACCTGCTCCCAGGGCACGGATTCGCCGGGCTCGTCCATCGCGGCGTCGGCTTCTGCTGCGTCCTCCGCGTCCTCAGCGGCGCGGAGCGCGTCCACCACGGACTCGGGGACGATGGCAGCGACCCGTTTGCCGCCGATGGTCGGGTGCGTGATGACGCCGCGGCGGGCGTTCTCTACGGCGTCCGCCACGGCCGGGCTGTCGGCTGGCAGGTCAAGCGCGGGCTCGCTGATGGCGTCGAGTCTACGCCGGGGGGCTCGTACAGCAGTGAGGTACAGCAACGGGCTCGCGTTTGGGCGAATCGGGGCGGACGCCAGTGGACCCGCACGGGCGCACTGAGCTGGCCTGACGTAGCCGGATGCTGTTACCGCAGGTAATTCACACCGAGGAGGTCACTGGTTCGATCCCAGTATCGCCCACCCGGTTAGCGGCCCATTGCGATCTTGCGACGGGCGCTTTCGGGTAGGCGCCGAATGCCGCTGGCCCCGGCTACCCGTCAGCTGGCCGCCGCGGCCGGTCGCGCAGGGCCGCGTGCTGACCATCGAGTGGAGACGGTGCTGGCGGCAGGCACGCTGGGGCCCGTAGCCGCTTCGCCTGGCAGGCGCCCGGGTCGCTAGGCCGGGGCCGGCTGGACAGCGGCGGCCGGGGCGGCCTGGCGACCGGCGCGCGCCGCCGGGCGGCCTAGACCGGCGGCAACCTGGCCCGGGCTAGCCGGAGCGGGATCGGCTGCGGCGGGCCGGGCCGGGGCCGGGCCCGCCGCGCCGGCATGCGCCGGGGCGGGACGCGCCGGGACGGCGCCGTCGGGCGCGGACCGGCTGGAGACCCAGCGCTCGGTGCACGACAGCACGTCGACGCAGTACCAGCGGATCGTGGCGCACGCACTGCCGCCGTCGGGCATCATCCGGTAGGCAGGCAGCCGGATGCCGCACATCCAGCACGTCTCGATCGTCAGCTGCGCGCGGGCAGCGGACGAAGGCTCGTAATCAGCCATCATCAGCTCACTCCGGGAATCGATCGGCGATGCCCGGCAGCTGCTGGGTGACTGCGGCAGCCGGGCACTGCGGCTGGCCGACAACCGTGCCCGACAGTCTGCCACCAGGCCCGACAGGCCGTCTACCCTGCGCATTTCTCAGAATTTAACAATGCTTCAGCGCGGACCAGGACCCGGCGGGGCGGGCCCGCGGCGCCACCGCGCGGCCCAGCGCTCGGTGCAGGCCCGTGAGTCCAGGCAGGCTGCCCGGCCTGCGAGCGGACCAGCTGCTCGCAGGCCTGAGTCAGCGGCGTGCCGGGCCGCCAGCCGGCCAGCGTTCCGGCAGGCGGCGGAGGCTGGCAAGGTCAGCCGCCAGGACGCTCGGCGGCCTGTCGCAGCCGGCCGACCTCGGCCTGGAGCTGCCGCGTCTCCGCCTGCAGCGCGAGCACCCGGCGGATGCCGGCCATGTTCAGCCCATCGCCGGTGAGCGCGCAGATCTCCTGCAGCCGCAGGATGTCGCGGCGGCTGTAACGGCGCGTCCCGCCCGCGCTGCGGGCCGGCTCCAGCAGGCCCTCGCGTTCGTAGATCCGCAGCGTCTGCGGGTGCAGGCCGGCCAGCTCGGCCGCCACCGAGATGCTGAACAGGCCGTGATCCAGGCCGGGCCAGTCGGCATTCACCATGACCGGCTCCATTGGCCGTGCTCCGGCTGGTTGTCATCCGGCTGGTTGTCATCCGGCTGGGCCATGGCGTCACCCTCCTGCGCATCAGGTCCTGCGCATCAGTCCGGGCGGCGCCGCCGACTCGGCGCCCGGCTGGCCCGGCTTAGTTCCCTCCAGAATGAGCGAGCATAATTTCTGAGTCAAGTCTTGTCAGATAATCACCTGACCAGTGATCCATATCTGCACTGCCTCCGCCGGGGCTCTCCTCTTTGAGCGGCCCAAATGCGGACGTACGCCCCGTCCGGTGTCCCGCATTCGGCCTGCCTCGCCGGGTCGTTACCGATCATTTACCTACTGTCCCGTTGCGACTCGTCCGAGTCGGGTACGCACAGTGACGCTTAGTAACTATGATGGCGCGCACGGTCACGGGAAGTTATGGGGGCGGTGGCCGTGTCACAGACGGGGGAGCAGCGTGTTCGGTAGGAGACGGCCCGCCCGGCGGCACGCGGCTGGGGGGCCGCAGCAGCAGCCGGAAGAGGAGGCGACGCAGGCAGGGCAGGACCAGGAGGTCCAGCCGCGCCGGTCGAAGGCGCCGGTCATCGCGCTGGCTGCGGGGGCAGCCGCGGTGGTCGTGGCGGCGGTCGCGTATTTCGGACTGACCCACTCGGGGGCGGGCCAGTCCGCTGCGCAGATGGCCGACCGAGCGCACGTCGCGTCGCCTCTGGCGGTCCGCTCCGTGCTGCCGGGCGACGGCAGCACGCACGCCAACGGCGGCGAGCCGGTCGAGATCAAGTTCTCGGTCCCGCTCGCCGCCGGCTCCCCAACACCGGTGCTGACCCCCGCCGTCCGCGGCCGGTGGAGCATCGCCGGCAGCTCGATGGTGTTCACCCCGGCCCGGCCGTTCGGCCCGCGAACCCGGGTGACGGTCCGTATCCCGGGCGGCCGCAGCGGCGTCCGGTCAGCGACCGGGCGGCTGCTCTCCGCACCGGTGACCGTGCGGTTCCGCACCGGCCAGTACGCCAGCCTGCGGCTGGCCCAGGTGCTCGCCCAGCTCGGCTACCTGCCGCTGCACTGGTCGCCAGGAATGGCCCGGGGCGCCTCGGCCGCCCTGACCGTGGTGCCGGGCGGGTCGGCCGCCGCGAGCTCCCTGGCCGGGCAGGCGGCCATGGCCTACGACCCGCCCGCCGGGCAGTTCAGCTGGAACCCGGGCTACCCGTACGCGCTGCACCGCCAGTGGCGGGCAGGCCAGCCGAACCTCATCATCAAGGGCGCGGTCATGGCCTTCCAGTCCCAGCACGGCATGCCGGTCAACGGCAAGACGTCGCCGGCCTTCTGGCGGGCGCTGTTCAAGGCCGCGGCCGCCGGCCAGGGCAACGCGCACGGCTACACCTACGCGCTGGCCCGGCAGGCCGCCCCCGAGACGCTCACGATCTGGCACAACGGCCACGTCGTGCTGCACACCCTGGCCAACACCGGGATCCCGGTGTCGCCGACCGCCAACGGCACGTTCCCGGTCTACCTGAGGTACCGCTTCCAGATCATGCGGGGCGTCAACCCGGACGGCTCCGCCTACGCCGACCCGGTGTCGTTCGTGTCGTACTTCAACGGCGGGGACGCGGTGCATTACTTCCCCCGCGCCTCGTACGGCTTCCAGCAGAGCCTGGGCTGCGTCGAGCTGCCCTACGGCGCGGCCGAGCAGGCCTACCCGTACCTGACCTACGGCAGCCTGGTGACCGTTACCGGCTGACCGTCCGGCGCGCGTCTCGGGGGAGCGCGCGCCCGCTCCGGCTGCCTGCCCGGCGCCGTCCGCCGCAGCGTCCCCGCCGGGCGCGCCATGTCCGGCCGTCTCGCGGGCCGGTTTTCAGCAGCCACAGGACGATATTCATGAACGTGTCATGAAGCCAGCCGACTGTCACGAAATTGTGCCCGTTTCTCGGCAAAGTCTTGACATCGCTGTCACGTTCAACCTTCGCCCGCCGACTACAGTCACAGATAACGAACGTCGGGGTATACATCAGGCACGGTGAGCGCGGCGGCGCCACCCGAACCATGCCACAGGGCGAAGGAGCTGTCGTTGTTCGGATCGGGAGGGCGCCGCAGCCGGATTGTCGTGCTGGGCGCGATCATCGCCTGCCTGCTGGCAGCTGGCACCGCCATCGTCTTGACCCAGAGCACCGCGCAGGCCACCGGAGCCGGGCACCCGGGTGGCCGCACCCAGTCCGCGTCCGTCGCCCGGTCGCAGTCCGGCCCGCTGCGGGTGCTCGTGGTTACCCCGGCCGCGCACGCCGCCAGCGTGAACGGCGCCGCTGACATCAAGGTCACCTTCTCCGCCCGGCTGGCCGCCGGCTCGCCCATGCCGGCGCTGCAGCCGGCCATCGCCGGGACGTGGCAGCGGTCCGGCACCGCCGCCGAGTTCACGCCGGCCCGCGGCTTCGGTCCCGGCGTGCGGGTGCAGGTGCGGATACCCGGCGGCCCGGCCGGGGTCCAGTCGGCCAGCGGCGGCCACCTGGCCGCGTCGGACACCGTCAGGTTCCGCACCGGCCGGTACTCATCCGTACGGCTGGCCCAGGTGCTGGCCCAGCTCGGCTACCTGCCGCTGACCTGGACCGCCGCGTCCGGCACTACCACGCCGGCCACCGCGGCAGCGCAGCGCAGCGCGGCGTTCGCCGCGCCGGCGGGCGCATTCTCCTGGAAGCCCGGCTACCCCGCCCGGCTGCACCGCCTGTGGCGGGGCGGCCGGCCCGGCAGCCTGGTCATCGACGGCGCGGTCCGGGCGTTCGAGGCTGAGCACGGCATGACCATGGACGGCGTGGCCGGCCCGGCGGTGTGGCGCGCCCTGCTGGCCGCGGCCGTCAAGGGCCAGGCCAACACGCACGGCTACACCTACGCGGTGGCCAGCCAGAAGGCGTCCCCGGAGACCCTGACGATCTGGCACAACGGGCACGTCGTGTTCCGGAACGAGGCCAACACCGGCATCCCGGCGTCGCCGACCGATGTCGGCACGTTCCCGGTCTACCTGCGCTACCAGTTCCAGATCATGCGCGGCACCAACCCGGACGGCAGCAAGTACGCCGACCCGGTGTCCTGGGTGTCGTACTTCAGCGCCGGCGACGCGGTGCATTACTTCCCGCGCTACTCCTACGGCTCGCAGCAGAGCCTGGGCTGCGTGGAGCTGCCCTACGGCCCGGCGAAGAAGGCCTGGCCGTACCTGACCTACGGCAGCCTGGTCACCGTCACCCCGCTGTAGCGGCGCGAGCCCGGCGGCGGCCCGCCTGGCGGCGCGACCCGGCGGCGCGGGCGCGGCGAGTAGGGTCGGCGGATGAGCCAGCCACCGCAGCTTGCGGACCTGCCCTGGGCCGCCGCGCTGAGCCGCTGCGAGGACGTCCCGGAAGCGGACGGGGAGTACGACGCGGCCCAGTTCGAGCACGGCGCCTGGGCCGAGCCGGACGCGCGCGGCGCGGTGTTCACCGAGTGCGCGTTCTGCGCGGTATCGGTTCAGGGCGGCCGGCTGCGCGGCGCCCGGTTCAACGGCGCATGGCTGCGCGACCTGCAGCTGGCCGGCACCGACCTGGCCCGCACCAGCTGGCAGGAGGCCACCCTCATCGGCAGCGTGGCCGCCGGTGTGGAGGCGTTCGGCTCAGTGCTGCGCCAGGTCGGCTTCTACGGCTGCAAGCTGGACACGGTCAACTTCCGCGATGCCGCCCTCACCGACGTCCGGTTCGAGAACTGCCTGCTGCGCAACGTGCACTTCGGCGAGGCCCGGCTGACCCGGACCGTGTTCAGCCAGTGCAAGCTCACCATGGTCGACTTCACCAAGGCCGTCCTGGACCAGGCTGACCTGCGCACCTGCGAGCTGGACATCATCGCCGGGCCGCAGTCGCTGCGCGGCGCGATCATCACGCCGGGCCAGCTCACCGCCATCGCCCCGGCCCTGGCGCAGAGCCTGGGCATCATCGTCGCCGAAAGCTAGCCCGCGCCCGGCTGGGGACAGGCCCGGCCCGGGGGACAGGCCCGGCCGCGCGCCGCATACTCCCGCGCGGGCGGCCTGCCGCCCCGATAGCATCGAGACACCGGACGACCGTCCCGTCATTCGCGCCTTCCCAGGGAGCCAGCCGTGCCTGCCGACAAGCTTCACATCACCCTCGCCGGACGCGAGCACGTGGTGGAAGCCGGTGCGACGGCCGGGGACGCGATCTACGACCTGACCGCGGTCGCCGCCCGGGTCAACGGGGTGCTGCGCGACCTGGCCTGGCCGGTGTCCGACGGCGACGTCGTCGAGCCGGCCGAGATCGACTCGGCGGACGGCCTGGCGATCTTGCGGCACTCCACCGCGCACGTCTTGGCGCAGGCCGTGCAGGAGCTGTTCCCCGACGCCAAGCTGGGCATCGGGCCGCCGGTGGAGAACGGGTTCTACTACGACTTCGACGTCCGCGAGCCGTTCGGGCCCGACGACCTCAAGTCCATCGAGCAGCGGATGCGCAAGATCGTCCGGCAGGGCCAGCTGTTCGCCCGCCGGGTCGTCTCCGACGAGGACGCACGTGCCGAGCTCGCCGGCGAGCCGTACAAGCTGGAGCTGATCGGCCTCAAGGGCGGCGCGGCCGACGGCGATGAGGCCGTCGAGGTGGGCGGCGCGGAGCTGACCATCTACGACAACCTCGACGCGGCCAGCCGCGAGCTGCGCTGGAAGGACCTGTGCCGCGGCCCGCACCTGCCGACCACCGCCCAGATCCCGGCGTTCACGCTGATGCGCACCGGCGGCGCCTACTGGCGGGGCAGCGAGAAGAACCCGCAGCTGCAGCGCATCTACGGCACCGCCTGGCCGTCCCGCGAGGCGCAGGACCGGTACCTGGCCATGCTGGCCGAGGCCGAGAAGCGCGACCACCGCAAGCTCGGCGCCGAGCTGGACCTGTTCAGCTTCCCCGCCGAGATCGGCAGCGGGCTGCCGGTGTTCCACCCCAAGGGCGGGACCATCCGGCGGGTGATGGAGGACTACTCCCGGCGGCGGCACGAGCAGGCCGGCTACGAGTTCGTCAACACCCCGCACATCACCAAGGCCGACCTGTTCGAGACCTCCGGGCACCTAGGCTGGTTCGCGGACAACATGTACCCGCCGATGGAACTTGACGGCTCGACTTACTACCTCAAGCCCATGAACTGCCCGTTCCACATCCTGGTGTACCGGTCCCGCGGCCGGTCCTACCGGGAGCTGCCGCTGCGGCTGTTCGAGTTCGGCACCGTGTACCGGTACGAGAAGTCCGGTGTCGTGCACGGCCTCACCCGGGTGCGCGGGCTGACGATGGACGACTCGCACATCTTCTGCGCGCGCGAGCAGGCCGGCCCGGAGCTGAAGCGGCTGCTGGGGTTCGTGCTCGACCTGCTGCGTGACTACGGGCTCGACGACTTCTACCTGGAGCTGTCCACCCGCGGCGCGGAGAAGGACAAGTTCGTCGGCACCGACGAGGACTGGGACCTGGCCACCAGCCAGCTGCGCGAGGCGGCCGAGGAATCCGGCCTGGAACTGGTCGACGACCCGGGCGGCGCGGCGTTCTACGGGCCCAAGATCTCGGTCCAGGCTCGTGACGCGATCGGCCGGACCTGGCAGCTGTCCACCATCCAGCTCGACTACAACGAGCCGAAGCGGTTCGGTCTGGAGTACCAGGCCGCCGACGGCACCCGGCAGCAGCCGATCATGATCCACCGGGCGCTGTTCGGCTCGATCGAGCGGTTCTTCGGCATCCTCACCGAGCACTACGCGGGCGCGTTCCCGCCGTGGCTGGCGCCGGTCCAGGTGGTCGGCATCCCGATCGCCGATGCGCACGTGCCCTACCTGGAGGAGGTCGCGGCCAGGCTGCGCGAGCGCGGCATCCGCGTCCAGGTGGATGACGGGGACGACCGGATGCAGAAGAAGATCCGGACCGCCCAGCGCCAGAAGGTGCCCTACATGCTGCTGGCCGGCGACGATGACATCGCGGCGGAGGCGGTGTCGTTCCGCTACCGCAGCGGCGAGCAGAAGAACGGCGTGCCCGTGGACGAGGCCGTGGCCGAGATCGTCGCTGCCGTCGAGCAGCGGGCCCAGGTCTGATGACCGAACCGGGAGCCGGCCGCGCCGGCTCGCCCGACGGCCTGCAGCGGCTGTGGATGCCGCACCGGATGGCCTACATCAAGGGCCAGGACAAGCCGGCCGGGCCGGACGCGGGCCCGGACTGCCCGTTCTGCCGGATTCCCGGCCTGCCGGACGCCGAGGGCCTGGTCGTGGCCCGCGGCGCGCTGGTCTTCGCCGTGCTGAACCTCTACCCGTACAACAGCGGGCATCTGATGGTCTGCCCGTACCGGCACGTCGCCGACTACACCGAGCTGGACGAGGCGGAAACGGCCGAGCTGGCCCTGTTCACCCAGCGGGCGATGCAGGCGCTGCGGGCCGCCTCCGGCCCGCACGGCTTCAACGTCGGCATGAACATGGGCACCGCGGCCGGCGCCGGCATCGCCGCTCACCTGCACCAGCACGTGGTGCCCCGGTGGGGCGGCGACGCCAACTTCATGCCCGTCGTCGGGCAGACCAAGGTGCTGCCCGAGCTGCTGCCCGACACCAGGAAGCTGCTGGCGGAAGCCTGGCCGGACGCGGGCTGACGGCCCGCCGCCTGATGGCCGCCGCCCGGCCCCGCGGTGCGCCGGTCCCGCCCCATGATCCCGGAGAGTTGTCAGGTCTATGTGCTGAAAAGTCCCCGGGATCATGAAGGAGGTCGGCTGGCCTAGCCGGACTTCGCCGCGGCCGCCTGCTTCTCCGCCAGGTGCGGGGGCAGCGGCTCGTGCCGCAGGTAGGAGCGGGTGAATGAGCCCGTGCCGTGCGACATCGACCGCAGCTCGATCGCGTACCGGGTGATCTCCAGCTCCGGGATCTCGGCCTTGACCAGGGTCCGGCCGCCGGGTACCGCCTCGGTGCCCAGCACCCGGCCGCGCCGCGACGACAGGTCCGACATCACCGCGCCGACGTAGTCGTCGGCGACCAGCACGGACACCTCGTCCACCGGCTCCAGCAGCAGCACCTGCGCCTTCTCGGCCGCGTCCCGCAGGGCCGCGCGCCCGGCCTTCTGGAACGCCATGTCCGAGGAGTCCACCGAGTGCGCCTTGCCGTCGAACAGGGTGACCCGGATGTTCACCATCGGGTAGCCGGCCAGCACGCCCTGCTCCATCTGGGCCCGCACGCCCTTCTCCACCGACGGGATGAACTGCCGCGGCACGACCCCGCCGACGATCTTGTCGACGAACTCGAACCCGCCGCCGGAAGGCAGCGGCTCCACATCGATATGGCAGATGCCGAACTCGCCGTGCCCGCCGGTCTGCTTGACGTTCCGGCCGAGGCCCTCGGCCTTGGCCGCCACCGTCTCGCGCAGCGGGACCCGCAGGTCCACCTGCTCCACCTCGACGCCGTACCGGCTCCTGAGCCGGTCCAGCAGCAGGTCGGCGTGCGCCTCGCCCATGCACCACAGCACCAGCTGGCGGGTCTCGGCGTTGTTCTCCAGCCGCAGCGTCGGGTCCTCGGCCACCAGCCGTCCGAGTGCCTGCGACATCTTGTCCTCGTCCGCCTTGGACTTCGCGGTGATGGCGACCGGCAGCAGCGGCTCGGGGCTGGACCACGGCTCCATCAGCAGCGGGTGGTCCTTGTCCGACAGCGTGTCACCGGTCTCGGCGGTGCCGAGCTTGGCGACCGCGCAGATGTCCCCGGCCGTGCACTGCGAGATCGTGCGCTGGTTCTTGCCCAGCGGCGAGGTCAGCGCCCCGATCCGCTCGTCGGTGTCGTGGTCGGCGTGCCCGCGCTCGGCCCTGCCGTGCCCGGATACGTGCACGGTGGCGTCCGGCCGCAGCGTGCCGGAGAACACCCGCACCAGGCTGATCCGGCCCACGTACGGGTCAGCGGTGGTCTTGACCACCTCGGCCAGCAGCGGCCCGGAGGGGTCGCAGGACAGGCTGGTGACCGGCTTGCCGTCCGGGGTCGTGACGGCGGGCATCGGGTGCTCCTCGGGCGCCGGGAAGCCCTGGGTCATGATCTCCAGCAGTTCCTCGAGGCCGACCGACAGCGGCGCGGCCGCGGCCAGCACCGGGTAGAAGCTGCCCCGGGCGACGGCCTTCTCCAGGTCCTCGATGAGCACCTTGGGGTCGATGTCCTCGCCGGACAGGTACCGGTCCATCAGGCTCTCATCCTCGCTCTCCTGGATGATCGCCTCGATGAGCGCGCCGCGCGCCTCGGCCAGCCGGCCGGCGTCAGCCGGGTCGGGGTCGGCCTCGCTGCGGGAGTCGCCGGAATAGTCGTAGAACCGCTCCGACAGCAGCCCCATCAGGCCGCGGATGCCCTGCTGGCCGCCGCCGACCGGCAGGTACAGCGGCGCCACCGACTCGCCGAACGCGTCCCGGCACGCCGCGAGGGCCTCCTCGAACTCGCCCCGGTGGTGGTCGATCTTGGTAATCACGACGGCGCGCGGGGTGCCGGCCGCGGCGCACTCCTCCCATAGCATCTTGGTCAGCCCGTCCACGCCGTCGGCTGCCGAGACGGTGAACAGCGCCGCGTCCGCGGCCCGCAGGCCGGCCCGCAGGTCGCCGGTGAAGTCGGCGTAGCCCGGCGTGTCCAGCAGGTTGATCTTGACGCCGTCGTACTCCACCGGGGCGAGCGTCAGGTTCACCGAGCGCTGCTGGCGGATCTCCACCTCATCGAAGTCGCTGACCGTGGTGCCATCCTCGACCCGGCCGGCCCGCTGGATCGTCCCGGTGTGCACAAGGAGCGCTTCGATCAGAGTCGTCTTCCCTGCTCCCGAATGGCCGACCAGCACGACATTGCGCACGCTGTCGGGCTGGCCGGCCGATGAGCCCCTGCCGGTGGCTCCTGATGCATGAGTTTTGTCCGCCATCGCACAAGCCTCCTGTATCTGCGTTCGCCTAGTGCACGTCCAGCCTTCACCTGCCGGTACCGCTATCACAAGACCCGCAGGGCAATCGCTGGCCGCGCCGCCGCGGAATCGGCTGCGACGGCCGGACGGCGGGCCGCGCCAGTAGGATCAGACGGCCATGCTCAGTAACCTGCGGCCCGCACTGGCCCGGCTGCTCACGCCCGTCGGCCGGGCGCTGGCCCGCACTCCGATCACGCCGAACGCGATCACGATCATCGGCACGGTGGGCGTCAGCGCCGGCGCTCTCGCGCTGTACCCCACCGGGCACCTGTTCGCCGGCACGGTCGTGTGCACGGTCTTCGTGTTCTCGGACATGCTCGACGGGGCGCTGGCCCGCATCAAGGGCACCAGCGGCCGGTGGGGCGCCTTCCTGGACTCGACCCTGGACCGGATCGCCGATGCCTCGGTCTTCGGCGGGCTGACGCTGTGGTTCATGCTGGGCGGTCACGATAAGGTGCTCGCGGCCGTAGCGCTGTTCTGCCTGGTCTGCGGCACGCTGGTGTCGTACGCGAAGGCCCGGGCCGAGGGCCTGGGGCTGCGCTGCGACGTCGGCATCGCGGAGCGGACAGAGCGGCTGATAATCGGCTTTGTTGCCATCGGATTGTCCGGCCTGGGCGTACCGTATGTGCTTCCCGTCGGCCTGTGGCTGCTGGCGGCGGCCACCGCCGTCACCTTCGGGCAGCGGGTGGCCGCAGTGCGCCGCGGCGCACTCGCCGCGAACGGGCCGGTCGTCATCCCCGGTGCCGTCACGGCCGGAGAGCCGGCTCCCGCCGGCCACCCGGCCGGGGCCGGGTCGGGCGCGGCGGCAGATCCCGGGGCGGCCGGCTCCGGGCCAGGCGGCTCCGGGGCAGGCGGCTCCGGCCCAGCGGGCTCCGGGGCAGGCGGCTCCGGGGCAGGCGGCTGCGGGGCAGGCGGCTGCGGGGCAGCGGGCTTCGGGGTGGCTGGTTCGGGGGCAGCGGGCTCTGCGGCGGAGCAGGGCGCGCAGGCGGGGGACGAGCAATCCGGCTCAGGAGGTGCTGGATGGCCGGGCTGAAAGACGGGCTGAAAGACTGGCTGACCGACGTCGGATACGGCCTCGGCTGGTCAGTCGTGTGCCGGGTGCCCGAGTCGTGGGCCGCCGCCGCGTTCCGGCTCGGGGCCAGCCTGGCCTGGCGCCGCCAGGGACCGCGGGTGCAGGTGCTGGAGGCCAACCTTCGCCGGGTCCTCGGGCCCGGCGCGACCGGCGCGCAGGTCCGCGCCCTGTCCCGGCAGTCGATGGAGTCCTACGCCCGGTACTGGCTGGAGATCTTCCGGCTGCCGGTGATGCCGATGGACCGGGTGATCAACGGCATGCACGAGACCGGCCACCTGCCAGAGGCCTTCGAGTACCTCGCGGCCGGCCGGGGGGTCATCTTCGCGCTGCCGCACATGGGCAACTGGGACCAGGCCGGCGCATGGATTATCGCCAGGGGGGCAGGCTCGCTCACAACCGTCGTGGAGCGGATCAAGCCCGAGTCGGTGTACAAGCGGTTCGTCGCCTTCCGTGAGGGGCTCGGCATGGAGGTGCTTCCGGCGAGCGGAGGAGGCCACCCGTTCGGGGTCCTGGCGCAGCGGCTGCGCGCAGGCAAGGTGGTGTGCCTGCCGTGCGACCGGGACATCACCGGCGGCGGCATCGAGCTGGAGTTCTTCGGGGAGAAGGCGCGGATGGCGGCTGGCCCGGCGGCCCTGGCGGTGCAGACCGGCGCGGCGCTGATGCCGGCGATCCTGTGGTTCGAGGGCGACGAATGGGGCGTGCACGTGGCCCGGGAGATCCCGGTGCCCGCGACCGGGGACAAGCGGCACAAGATCGCCGAGATGATGCAGCAGATCGCCAGGAACTTCGAGACGGGCATCCGGGCCCACCCGCAGGACTGGCACATGCTCCAGCGCATCTTCACCGCGGACCTGGACCCGGCCCGGCTGGCCGCCGTCCCGGCCTCGGCAGCCGGCGCCGCGGCCGACGGCGCCGCGGGTGGCGACCCCGGTGCCGACTCGGCCGGCGGTACTGCGGCTGGCGGTACCGCGACCGGGGCAGCTGGCGGGGCGGGGGCCGGGCCGTGAGGGTGGGCCTGGTCTGTCCCTACAGCTGGGACGTGCCCGGCGGGGTGCAAGAGCACATCCGCGGCCTGGCCGAGGCGCTGATCGAGCTGGGGCACGAGGTCAGCGTGATCTCCCCGGCCGATGACGACGACGCGCTGCCCGGCTACGTGGTGCCCGCCGGGCGGGCGCTGCCCGTGCCCTATAACGGCTCAGTCGCCCGGCTGGCGTTCGGCTTCCTGTCGGCCAGCCGGGTCCGCCGGTGGGTCCGCGAGGGCAACTTCGACGTGCTGCACGTGCACGAGCCGACCGCGCCGAGCCTTTCGCTGCTGGCCTGCTGGGTCGCCGACGGTCCGATCGTCGCCACCGTGCACACCGCCATCCCGCGCTCGCGCGCGATGCATGCAGCCCAGCCGATCCTGGCCACGGCGCTGGAGAAGATCGGCGGCCAGATCGCGGTCTCCGAGGCCGCCCGCACCACGCTGGTCGAGCACCTGGGCGGCGATGCGGTGCTGATCCCGAACGGGGTGTCGGTGCGCCGGTTCGAGAAAGCCGAGCCGCTGCCCGGCTGGCCGGGAACCGGCGGCGCGATCGGTTTCCTCGGGCGGCTCGATGAGCCGCGCAAGGGCCTGCCGGTGCTGCTGCGCGCGTTCGAGCTGCTCGGCCCGGCCCGGCCTGGCCTGCGGCTGCTGATTGCCGGGCGCGGCGACGAGGAGGAGATCCTGTCCAGGGTGCCGGCCCCGCTGCGCTCCCGTGTCGTGCTGCTCGGCCAGGTCGGTGACGCCGACAAGGTGCGGATGCTGCACTCGGTGGACGTGTTCTGCGCGCCCAACACCGGCGGCGAGAGCTTCGGCATCGTGCTGGCGGAGGCGATGGCGGCCGGCGCCCCGATCGTGGCCAGCAACCTCGACGCGTTCCGCCGGGTGCTGCGCGGCGGCAAGGCGGGGGAGCTGTTCGAGAACGGCGATGCCGACGATCTCGCCGCGGCCGCCGGCCGGCTGCTGGACGACCCGGTCCGGCGGGCCGCGGTGTCCGCCGCCGCGTCCGCCGCGGTGCGCGACTACGACTGGCCGGTCGTCGCCAGGGACGTGGTCCGCGTCTACCAGACCGTCGCGCCCGCCGCCGGGCGCGTCTTTGTGGCGCTGTGAGCGACACGATGACCGGCCTGGTGGCGATCGCGGTCATCGCGATCATCGGCGTCTACGTGTCCTGGCGGGCCGGCCGGCTGGACCGGCTGCATGCCCGGCTGGAGACTGCGCAGGCGTCGCTGGACGCCGCGCTGGTGCGGCGCAGTTCGGTGGCGCTGGAGCTGGCCTCCTC
Source organism: Streptosporangiaceae bacterium (assembly GCA_052143655.1). Taxonomy (GTDB): domain Bacteria; phylum Actinomycetota; class Actinomycetes; order Streptosporangiales; family Streptosporangiaceae; genus CAVSUR01. The sequence continues at coordinate 14,400 of JBKQSL010000376.1, forward strand.
CGGGCTGCTCGACCCGGCTACCAGCGTGCTGCTGGCCGGCGCCGCGCACGATGCGCGGTCGGCGTCCGACTCGCGTGAGCTCGCCGAAAGCGACCTGACCCGGGCGCTGCGCGCGGCCTTCGGCCAGCCCGACTTCCGGGCGCTGCTGGCGGGCCGGGACGGGGCCGAGGAGCTGCTGGCCGAGATGGAAGGCGCGGCGCACCAGGTCTTCCTGGCCCGCAAGTTCTACAACGACGCCGTCGCGGTGACCCGGACGGCCCGGCGCCGGTGGCTGGTTCGCGCGCTGCGGCTGGCCGGCAACGCGCCGCTGCCGGAGTTCTTCGAGATCGACGACTCGCTGGTCGGCCCGGGCGACGACGGCCAGGCGGCCGACATGCCGCACCTGACCGGCTGACCAGGCCGCTGCGAGCTGGCTGGCTGATCAGCCGTTCAGCTGCCCCGCGCGGACGCTGGCGCCGACCCCCTACCATGGAGACAGGCCACAGCAGCGATCTAGTGAGGTTATCCGTGTCCGTGCCCAGTTCTCCCGCCAGCACCAGCGGTTCCGCGACCCCGGCCGCAGCCAGCACGGCGCGGACCGGCACCGAGCGCGTCAAGCGGGGCATGGCCGACATGCTCAAGGGCGGCGTCATCATGGACGTCGTCACCCCGGAACAGGCCAAGACTGCCGAGGACGCCGGCGCCGTCGCCGTGATGGCGCTGGAGCGGGTGCCCGCCGACATCCGCGCGCAGGGCGGGGTCGCCCGGATGAGCGCCCCGGACATGATCGACGGCATCATCGCCGCCGTCTCGATCCCGGTCATGGCCAAGTGCCGGATCGGGCATTTCGCCGAAGCGCAGGTGCTGCAGGCCATCGGCGTCGACTACATCGACGAGTCCGAGGTGCTCACCCCCGCCGACGAGGCGCACCACGTCAACAAGTGGGACTTCACCGTGCCGTTCGTGTGCGGCGCCACCAACCTGGGCGAGGCACTGCGCCGGATCACCGAGGGCGCTGCGATGATCCGGTCCAAGGGCGAGGCCGGCACCGGCAACGTGATCGAGGCCACCCGGCACATGCGCGGCATCCGGGGCGAGATCCGGCGGCTGTCCACGCTGTCCGCCGAAGAGCTGTACACCGCGGCCAAGGAGCTGCAGGCGCCCTACGAGCTGGTCGCCGAGGTGGCTGCGGCCGGCAAGCTGCCGGTCGTGCTGTTCACCGCCGGCGGCATCGCCACCCCGGCCGACGCCGCCATGATGATGCAGCTCGGCGCGGACGGCGTGTTTGTCGGCTCGGGCATCTTCAAGTCCGGCGACCCCGCTGCCCGGGCGGCCGCCATCGTCAAGGCGACCACGTTCCACGACGACCCGGACGTGATCGCCAAGGTGTCCCGCGGCCTGGGCGAGCCGATGGTGGGCATCAACCTGGACACGCTGCCGCCCGAGCAGCGCTACGCCAACCGCGGCTGGTAGACGGGCTTGAAAGCCACTGCGGACCAGGAGACGCACCAGGCGGCGGCACACCGGGCGCAGCACGGGGCCCGTGCTTCGGTGGTGATCGGCGTGCTCGCCCTGCAGGGCGACGTGGCCGAGCACCTGCGGGCGCTGCGGGCCGTCGGCGCGCAGGCCGAGCCGGTGCGCCGGGCCAGCGAGATGGAAGCCGTCGACGGCCTGGTGATTCCCGGCGGGGAATCCACCACGATGTGGAAGCTGGCGGCTGCGTTCGAGCTGGCCGACCCGCTGCGCAAGCTGATCGGCGAAGGGCTGCCGGTTTTCGGGTCCTGCGCGGGGATGATCATGCTGGCGTCCAGGCTGGTGGAGCGGGCCAGCGAGCAGGACACCTTCGGGGCGATCGACATGACCGTGCGGCGCAATGCATTCGGCCGCCAGGTCGAGTCGTTCGAGAGCGACGTGACCCTGCACGGCCAGGACGGGCCGCCGTTCCACGCGGTGTTCATCCGCGCCCCGTGGGTGGAGCAGGCGGGCCCGGCCGTGCAGGTCCTCGCCACCGAGGCGCGCACGGGTAGGATCGTCGCCGTCCGCCAGGGACCGGCGCTCGCCACTGCGTTCCACCCCGAGCTAACGCCGGACACGCGCATACACGAGCTTTTCGTTGAGATGGTAAGGGAACGATCATGAGCGGCCACTCCAAGTGGGCGACGACCAAGCACAAGAAGGCGGCGATCGACGCCCGCCGCGGCAAGCTGTTCGCCAAGCTGATCAAGAATGTCGAGGTCGCGGCGCGCAGCGGCGGACCAGACCCGGCGGGCAACCCCACGCTGTACGACGCGGTTCAGAAGGCCAAGCGCAACTCGGTGCCCAACGACAACATCGACCGGGCCGTGCGCCGCGGCGCGGGCCTGGAGGCCGGCGGCGCAGCCTACGAATCGGTGCACTACGAGGGGTACGCGCCCGGCGGCGTCGCCGTGCTGGTCGAATGCCTGACTGACAACAAGAACCGGGCGGCGGCCGAGGTCCGCACCGCGCTGACCCGCAACGGCGGCTCGATGGCCGACGCCGGCTCGGTGTCCTACATGTTCAACCGCAAGGGCGTCGTGATCGTGCCGAAGTCCGGCGGGGTCACCGAGGACGACGTGCTGGGTGCGGTGCTGGACGCGGGCGCCGAGGACGTCAGCGACCTCGGCGAGTCATTCGAGGTAGTCAGTGAGGCGACCGACCTGGTCGCGGTGCGCACCGCCCTGCAGGATGCCGGGATCGACTATGAGTCCGCGGAGGTCGCGTTCCTGCCCTCGGTCGAGGTGCCGCTGGACGAGGAGCACGCCCGCAAGGTGTTCCGGCTGATCGAGGCCATCGAGGATTCCGACGACGTGCAGGACGTGTACGCGAACTACTCGGTGCCCGACGACGTGATGGAACGCCTCGGTTGAGAGCCGGCGCGTGCCCGTGACGGGCCCGCCGCTGATCCGCCCGCTGCACCCGGGTGACGATCTCGAAGCCGAACTCGACCTGCGGGACCGGGCGTTCGGCCCGATGCGCCACGGCGCGCGGGCCGGCTGGATCACCGGGCTGCGGACCGCGGCGTCGGAAGGCCGCCTGCTCGGCGCCTTCGACGGGCCGGCGCTGATCGGATCGGCCCGGTTCCTGAACATGCGCCAGTGGTGGCACGGCCGGCCGGTGCCGATGGCCGGCGTGGCCGGGGTCAAGGTCGCGCCCGAGTACCGGAGCCGCGGCGTCGGCCGGGTGCTGATGGCCGAGATGCTGGCCGAGATCGGCCGCCGCGGCTACCCGATCTCGGTGCTGTATCCCGCCACCGCGTCGGTCTACCGGTCGCTGGGCTGGGAGATGGCCGGCTCGCGGTACGACGCGGTTGTCCCGATCCGGTCGCTGGCCGCCCTGATCAGCCCGGATGCCAGCGTTCCCGGTGCCGCTCGCGAGCCGCGCGCGGCCGGCCAGCCAGCGGGCGCGGGCCGTTCGCCTGCTGTCGGCGAGGCAGTCGGCGCGGCAGCAGCGGCGGGCGGTCTGGTCGCGGCAGGAGGCCCGGCTGCGGGGGCTGGCGGCCCGGCCGTGCGCGGCGACGTCCGCAGCCGGAACGGCACCGCCAGCGCGGTGCTGCGCCGGGCACGCCCGCAGGACGCCGACGAGGTGGTGGCGGTACTGGCGGCCGTGCACTCGGCCGCCAGTGACAGCGGACCGATTATCCGCGACACCTCGGTCTTCGCCGACTGGCTCGGTGACGAGCGGCACTACGCCTACCTGGCCGCCGACGGCTTCATCGCCTACCGGTGGGCGCACGGCCACCAGGAGATCCTGGTCAACCGGGCGGTCGCCGGGTCGGCGTCGACGGCGCGGGCGATCTGGTCGGTCGTGGCCTCGCACGCCTCGATGGCCGGCCGGGTGCGCGGTCACCTGGCCCCCAGCGACCCGCTTAGCTGGCTGGTCCGCGAGCCCGACGTGGACATCGCGCACCGGGAACGATGGATGCTGCGGCTGGTCGACGCGCCCGCGGCGATCGCCGCCCGCGGCTTCCCGGCCGCGGTCACCGCGCGCGTGGCGCTCGTGCTGGAGGACCAGGCCAGGCCGGCGAACTCGGGGGAGTGGACGCTCACGGTCACTGGCGGCGCCGGCCGGCTCGCCCCGGCCAAGGTGGCGCCGCCAGGCGGCCCGGTCCCAGCCGGGAGCCCGGTCCCAGCCGGGAGCCCGGTCGCGCTCGGCGCCCGGGGCCTGGCCGCCTTGTACGCCGGGATCCCGATGGCCACGCTGCGTCAGGCTGGCCTCGCCTCCGGCGGCGACCAGGCCGCCGCCGACGCCCTCGACTCCGCCTTCGCCGCCGACCCCCACATGGCCGACTACTTCTAGCCGCCGGGCCGGACGCCGCTGAGCATCCGCCGGGCGGGCCGGCTGTCACCGAGCCAACCCCATGAATGTCACAACCGCGGGCTTGGGACCCCCTGGATGCCACAGCCACGGGGTTGCCCGGCGCGCCCGCCTGGCGCGCAACACTCCTGGCGCGCAGCGCGCATGGGGCGCGACACGCCGGGGGCGCTGGGTGGCCGGGGGCGCGGCGGCCGGTAGTGTCGCAGCCGAACACTTGTTCGCTAGGGACCGGGATGGTGGCGGCATGCGCGTGCTGGGCGTCGATCCCGGCCTCACCCGCTGCGGCCTCGGCATGATCGAGGGCGAGCCAGGCCGACCGCTGCACCTGATCGCCACCGAGGTCGTCGGGACGTCGGCCGGGGACGACATCGGCGCCCGGCTGCTCACCGTGGAACAGCACGTCGAGGCCTGGCTCAGCCAGTACCAGCCGGATGCGGTCGCGGTCGAGCGAGTGTTCAGCCAGCACAACGTGCGCACGGTGATGGGCACGGCACAGGCCGGCGCGGTCGCGATCGTCTGCGCGGCCCGCCGCGGCATCCCGGTCGCGCTGCATACGCCGAGTGAGGTCAAGGCCTCGGTGACTGGCAGCGGGCGGGCCGACAAGGCCCAGGTGACGCTGATGGTCAGCCGGCTGCTGCGGCTCAGCGACCCGCCCCGGCCCGCGGACTGCGCGGACGCGCTGGCGCTGGCCATCTGCCACCTGTGGCGCGGCAGCGCGCAGTCCCGGCTGGCGGCGGCTGCGGCCGCCGCCAGCCGCAAACCGGTCCCAGGACAGGAAAGGAGCCTGCGGTGATCGCGCATCTGGACGGCACGGTCAGCTCGGTGGCGCCGGACGGCGCCGTGGTCGACGTCGGGGGGGTCGGCCTGCTGGTGCAGTGCACCCCCGGCACGCTGGCCCGGCTGCGCCCCGGCGAGCGGGCCAGGGTCGCCACCTCGCTGGTGGTGCGCGAGGACGCGCTGACCCTCTACGGTTTCGCCGACGAGGACGAGCGCGGCACGTTCGAGCTGCTGCAGACCGCCAGCGGGATCGGGCCGCGGCTGGCCCTGGCCATGCTGGCCGTCTTCCACCCGGACGCGCTGCGCCGCGCGGTCGCGGCCGAGGACGTGACCGCACTGACCCGGGTGCCGGGCATCGGCCGCAAGGGCGCCCAGCGGATCGTGCTGGAACTGGCCGGCCGGCTCGGCGCGCCCGGTGACGGCGCGCTGGCAGCCGCGGGCTCCGGCGCCGCGGTCCCGGCCGGTGCGCAGGCCTGGCGCGACCAGGTCCGGTCCGGCCTGACCAGCCTGGGCTGGCAGGTGCGGGACGCCGATCAGGCCATCGCGGCGGTCGAGCCTGAACTGCGGGCCGGCCAGGACGGCGCCAGTCCCGTGGATGTCGCGGCCGCGCTGCGGGCCGCGCTGCGCGTCCTGGGGCGCACGTGACCACCGACCCGGAACGGGTCGTCTCGCCGCTCGCCGATGCCGACGAGCGGGTCATCGAGGGTGCGCTGCGGCCCAAGCGGCTGAGCGAGTTCGTCGGCCAGAACCGGGTGCGCGAGCAGCTGTCGCTGGTCCTGGCCGGCGCGATGGGCCGCGGCCGGGTGCCTGATCACATGCTGCTGTCCGGCCCGCCGGGCCTGGGCAAGACCACCGTCGCCATGATCATCGCCGCCGAGCTGGGGGTGCCGCTGCGGCTGACCAGCGGTCCGGCCATCGAGCGGGCCGGCGACCTCGCCGCCGTGCTGTCCACCCTGACCGAGGGCGACGTGGTGTTCATCGACGAGATCCACCGGGTGGCCCGGCCGGCCGAGGAGATGCTCTATCTCGCGATGGAGGATTTCCGGGTCGACGTGATGGTCGGCAAGGGCCCAGGCGCGACCGCGATCCCGCTGGAGATCGCGCCGTTCACGCTGGTCGGCGCGACCACCCGGGCGGGACTGCTGCCCGCGCCGCTGCGCGACCGGTTCGGCTTTACCGCGCACCTGGACTTCTACGAGCCCGCGGAACTGGGCGTGATCGTGCGCCGGTCGGCCCGGCTGCTCGGCGTGGAACTGCGCGACGACGGCGCCGACGAGATCGCCGGCCGGTCCCGGGGCACCCCCCGGATCGCCAACCGGCTGCTGCGCCGGGTCCGCGACTTCGCCGAGGTCCGCGGGGATGGCGTGATCACCAAGGCAGCGGCCCGCGTCGCGCTGGAGCTGTACGAGGTCGACGACAGCGGCCTGGACCGGCTCGACCGCGGCGTGCTGGAGGCGCTGATCCGCCGGTTCGGCGGGGGACCGGTGGGCCTGTCCACGCTCGCGGTCGCACTGGGGGAGGAGTCCGAGACGATCGAGGTGGTCGCCGAGCCGTTCCTGGTCCGCTGCGGGCTGATCCTGCGCACCCCGCGCGGCCGGGTCGCCACCCCGGCGGCGTGGTCACACCTGGGGCTGACGCCGCCGCCCGGCGGCGCGGCCGGGGCCGTCCCGCTCTTCGGCCCGTAGCATCACTGGAGAACAGGCCTGGCCGGGGCATGTCCGGTGATATCACCGCTAGTCGCAGCCTGGTCACGATCACTCGTCAGACGCCGTAGCCTGTTGGTGCGCAGCTTGCGCGCCGCTACACTTCGGCAGTTGGTTCCACTCAGCCGTCTTGCGCGGGCACCGGTCCAGGCCGGCCCGCGCCCGGGCCGGTGCACGGCCGCTGCGGCGATCCACACGGAAGGATGCCCCGTGATGGGGACAATGATTCTCGCGGCAGGCAAGAGCAGTAGTAGCAGCAGCTTCCTGCCCTTCCTGATCATCATCGTGCTGTTCGGCGTCTTCTACTTCCTGATCCTGCGGCCGCAGCGCAACCGGCAGCGCGCCGCCGCGCAGACCCAGAACAAGGCCATGCCGGGTCAGCGGGTCCGCACCACGGCCGGGATCTACGGCACTATCGTGTCCGCGGACGAGCGCGACGTGGTGGTCGAGGTGGCGCCAGGCGTCAACGTCACGATGCTGCGCCGGGCCATCATGGACGTCATCCCGGAGGACGACCAGGGCGGCGCCAGCACCGGGTTCACCCCGGCGGCAGCGTCGGAGAACGGCAGCGCGGAAACCTCGGCCGGGGACTGGGACGTTAACTCAAGCGGCGGCGAGGACACCCCGGGCGAGCGGGACGTCAAGGACCAGAGCTTCTAGCGCCATCGCCGGCGCCGGCAGCTCAAGCGAAGGACAGACGATACGTGGCTCCGTCAAGACCGCAGGCATCCCACCCGGGGCGCCATCTGGCCGTGCTGGCCGTCTTGCTGATCGCGATGCTGGCCGGGGTGCTCGGGGCGGACATCGTCTCGCCCGCGAGCTGGCATAAGAACTTCAAGGTCGGCCTCGGCCTGGACCTGTCCAGCGGCACGACGGTCACGCTCAAGGCGGTCACCCAGCACGGCACCCCGTCGCAGAGCGCGATGAAGGAAGCCAGTTCGATCATGCTGAGCCGGGTCAACGGGGCCGGCTTCACCGGCGCGCAGGTGCAGCAGCAGGGCACCAACATCATCACGGTCTCGGTGCCCGGCCAGGGCGCTGACAAGGTGGTGAACCTGGTCGGCGCCACCGCGCTGCTGCGGTTCCGCCAGGTGCTGCTGGAGGCCCCCGGCTACCCGACTGCGGTGACGACCCCGACGCCGAGCCCGTCGGCCAGCTCCTCGGCAAGCTCGAAGGCGTCGGCCAAGCCGAGCGCGTCCAGCACGGCCAAGCCCGGCGGCAGCGCCAAGTCGGTCCGCGCCCGGCGGCTCACCGCGGCGTCAGCCGGCGCGGGCGCCGCGGCCAAGCCGTCGCCGAGCGCCTCGGCCACCGGCAAGGCGTCCGCTTCCGCAAGCCCGTCACCGTCGGCCACCGCCACCCCGTCGGTGACCACCAAGCTGCCCACGGTCGCTGACGCTTCAGGCGACGCCAGCCTGGTCAGCCCCGCGGTGCAGAAGCAGTTCAACGAGCTGAACTGCCGGACGGACTGGCAGAAGAAGATCTACGGCAACGACCCCGCCAAGTGGGACGACGTGCACTCGCAGATCGTGTCGTGCGGAAAGGTCGACGGGCAGTGGATCAAGTACGTGCTGGACGTGGCCAAGGTCACCGGTACCGAGGTCACCTCGCCGGCCGCCGGCCTGGACTCCACCTCCGGCCAGTGGGTGGTGAACTTCGACCTGAATAGCCAGGGCAGCAAGGCGTTCGGCGCGCTGACGTCCGAGCTGTACACCAAGTACGCCGGCAGCCAGACGAACGTGCTCAACCACTTCGCGATCGTGCTGGACGGCAAGGTCATCGAGGCGCCCTACGTGCAGGGGGTCATTACCAACCAGGGTCAGATCAGCGGCGCCTTCACCCAGGCCTCGGCGCAGAACCTGGCCACCGTGCTGAAGTACGGCGCGCTGCCGCTGACGTTCACCAAGCAGTCGATCGACTCGGTCTCCCCGCAGCTGGGCACCGCCCAGCTGAACGCCGGCCTGATCGCCGCCATGATCGGCCTGCTGCTGGTGGTCATTTACTCCTTCCTCTACTATCGCGGCCTCGGCGTGGTGTCGGTCTCCAGCCTGATCATCGCCGCGGCGCTGTCGTACCTGTCGGTCGTGCTGCTCAGCAAGTACAACGGGTTCACCCTCAGCCTGGCCGGGGTGGCGGGCCTGATCGTGGCCATCGGCATCACCGCGGACTCGTTCGTCGTGTTCTTCGAGCGACTGCGGGACGAGGTCCGGGAAGGCAAGTCGCTGCGGGCCGCGGTGGAGCGGGGCTGGCAGCGGGCCCGGCGGACGATCCTGGTCTCCGACACGGTCTCGTTCCTCGCGGCGGCGCTGCTGTACATCTTCGCCATCGGCGACGTGAAGGGCTTCGCGTTCACGCTCGGCCTGACCACGATCATCGACGTCGTGGTGGTGTTCCTGTTCACCAAGCCGATGGTCACGCTGCTGGCCCGGACCGAGTTCTACGGCCGGGGGCACAAGCTGTCCGGCCTGGATCCGGCCCGGCTCGGCGCCCGGTCGCCGTGGCGCGGCACCCGGCGCACGACGGCCCGGCCGGTGCCCGGCGGGACAGCCAGCGCCACCTCCGCGGGCCCGGCCCGGACCACCCCGAAGGAGGCCTGATGTCCCGGCTCGGCAACATCGGCGGCCGGCTGTACCGCGGCGAGGTCTCGGTCGAGTTCGTCTCCCGGCAGAAGCTCTGGTACACGATCTCCGGGCTGATCCTGGTCATCAGCATCGCCGCGCTGCTGCTGCGGGGGCTGAACTACAACGTGGAGTTCAAGGGCGGGTCGGTCTACCAGTTCTCCTCGCCGACCGCGACGACCAGCCAGGTGACCTCGGCGGCGGCCCGGGCCGGCGCGCCCGCCGGGTTCACGGTCCAGGTCGTGAAGGGCCCGGGCCAGCCCGCCGAGTGGCAGATCCAGACCGCGAAGCTGGACTACCAGCAGACCCAGTCCCTCGCGAACAAGCTGGCGCGAGACTTCAGCCTCCCGGCCAGCCAGGTCAGCGTGCAGTTCGTCGGGCCCAGCTGGGGCACCCAGATCTCGCAGAAGGCGCTGGAGGCGCTGATCGCCTTCCTGGTGGTGATCGTGCTCTACCTGTCGATCGCGTTCGAGTGGAAGATGGCCGCCGCGGCGCTGATCGCGCTGGCGCACGACATCGTGATCACCATCGGGGTCTACGCGCTCACCGGGTTCCAGGTGTCCCCGGCCACGGTCATCGGCCTGCTGACGATCCTGGGCTACTCGCTGTATGACACCGTCGTCGTGTTCGACAAGGTCCGGGAGAACACCGCGGGCCTGCTCGGCACCCGGCGCAGCACCTACAGCCAGGCGGCCAACCTGGCGCTGAACCAGACCCTGGTGCGGTCCATCAACACCTCGCTGATCGCGCTGCTGCCGGTGGTCTCGATCCTGGTCGTCGCGATCGGGCTGCTCGGCAACGGCGAGCTGAAGGACCTGTCGCTGGTGCTGTTCGTCGGCATGCTGTCGGGTACCTACTCCTCGATCTGCATCGCCACCCCGGTGCTGGCCGACCTGAAGGAGCGCGAGCCGCAGTACAAGCAGCTGGCCCGGCAGGTGGCGCTGCGCGCCGCCGGCGGCCGCGCGGCCGTGCGGCGCCAGGCCAAGGCCGGGACGAAGACCGGGACGAAGACCGGGCAGGCGGCGGCTAACCCCGACGCCACCGGCGGCCTCGTGGCGGAAGGCGATCTGGCGGCGGACCCGGCCGATCCTGCGGATGTCGCCGGCGAGCCGGCCGCCACTGGCGGCGAGCAGGCTGACTCCGACGAGCCGGTGCCGGTCGGCCGCCCGGCTGCGGGATCCCCGGCCGGGCGGCCAGGCTCGGCGGGCCGCCCGGGTCCGCGGCAGCAGCCCCGCCGCAGCAGCGCTGCGAAGCGGCGGCCCAGCGGCAAGAAGAAGCGGCGGTAGCGCGCTGGTGAGCGCCGACAGCGCCAGCGCGCCCGGCCCGGACGTGGCCGGGCTGATCAAGTCGAAGATCCGGGAGGTGCCCGGCTACCCGCAGCCGGGGGTGGTGTTCAAGGACATCACGCCGCTGCTCGGGGACGGCCCGAGCCTGCGCGCGGTCGTCGCGGCGCTGGCCGCCGGGCACGAGCACGTGGACAAGGTGGCCGGGATCGAGGCCCGGGGCTTCATCCTGGCCGCGCCGGTGGCCTGCCGGCTCGGCGCCGGGTTCGTCCCCGTCCGCAAGCAGGGCAAGCTGCCCGCGCGCACTCACCAGCAGTCCTACGAGCTGGAGTACGGCAGCGCCGTCGTCGAGGTGCATGCCGATGCATTCGCCCCCGGGGACCGGGTGCTCATCGTCGACGACGTGCTGGCCACCGGCGGCACCGCACGGGCCACGGCCGAGCTGGTCCGCCGCTGCGGCGCCCAGGTCGAGGCCATCTGCGTGCTGCTGGAGCTGGGGTTCCTGAACGGCCGCGCCCAGCTGCCGGGCGTCGAGGTCACGGCCCTGCTGGCGGATTAAGCCGCCACCCGCCGGGAGAACGCCCTCGCGCCGCTCCCGGGAACACCCGGGCGCTGATAGCGGTTAGATCGGTTTCCGGTGTGATGTGCTGCCCAAACGCGTCGAGCCGGGACCGCGGCCCAGTCGTGGTCGATAGACTGGATGCTTGGCGGGCGTGAGGAGAGCATGTGGCCGGTGACGTGGTAACGGCCAGGCAGGCCGAGTCCGGCGTCACCCAGGCACTCGCGGGGCAGCAGGAGCAGGCGGAGCCGGGACTGCCCGGGGCGGATGACGGGGTGACCCCGGTAGACGGGGTGCGCTCGCCCGCCCCGGAAGTAGCCGAGTCCGCAACACTCCCATCCGAAGTTGCGCCGGACGCAACCAGCGTGAGTCCCGCTGCCCAGAGCACCGCGGCCGCCCCGGAAGGGGATTCCGCTCCGGCGACGAGCGAAACCGACAGCGAGCAGGCCAGCGCCCCCGCGAAGGGCGGTTCCCGCGCCAGCCAGCGGGCCGGATCGGCTGACCAGGCCGCTGGCTCGCCCGGCCGCTCCCGGACCCGCCCGGCGGCCCGGCGGCGGCTCGCCCGCCTCGGCGCGCAGCGGGTCGGCAACGTCAATCCCGTGCTCGAGCCGCTGATCAAGACGGTGCGGCGGACCCATCCCAAGTCGGACGTGCGGAAGATCGAGCGCGCCTACGAGGTGGCCGCGGAAGAGCACGCCGGCCAGTCCCGCAAGAGCGGCGACCCGTACATCACCCATCCGCTGGCCGTGGCCACGATCCTGGCCGAGCTCGGCACCACCGACGAGACCATCTGCGCCGCGCTGCTGCACGACACCGTCGAGGACACCTCCTACACGCTGGCCGAGCTGGAGAACGACTTCGGCGCCGACGTCGCCGCCCTGGTCGACGGCGTGACCAAGCTGGACAAGGTCAAGTACGGCGACGCGGCGCAGGCGGAGACCGTGCGCAAGATGGTCGTGGCCATGTCCCGCGACATCCGGGTGCTGGTGATCAAGCTGGCCGACCGGCTGCACAACATGCGCACGCTGCGCTACCTGCCGCGGGCCAAGCAGGAGCAGAAGTCGCGCGAGACGCTGGAGATCTTCGCCCCGCTGGCGCACCGCCTCGGCATGAACACGGTGAAGTGGGAGCTGGAGGACCTGGCGTTCGCCACCCTGTACCCCAAGCGCTACGACGAGATCGCCCGGCTGGTCTCCGAGCGCGCTCCGCGGCGCGAGGCCTACCTGCAGGATGTCGTCGAGGACGTGTCCGCCGACCTGCGCGAGGCCAAGATCAAGGCCAGGGTAACCGGCCGGCCAAAGCACTACTACTCCGTCTACCAGAAGATGATCGCCAGGAACGTCGGCTTCGACGACATCTACGACCTGGTGGGCATCCGCGTGCTCGTCGACTCGGTGCGGGACTGCTATGCGGCCCTCGGCATCGTCCACGCCCGGTGGAACCCCGTGGCCGGGCGGTTCAAGGACTACATCGCGATGCCGAAGTTCAACCTCTACCAGTCGCTGCACACGACTGTCATCGGCCCGGATGGCAAGCCGGTCGAGCTGCAGATCCGCACCTGGGGCATGCACCGGCGGGCCGAGTACGGCGTGGCCGCGCACTGGAAGTACAAGGAAGAGATGTCCGGCAGCCGGACCGGCGACGCCGACATGGCATGGCTGCGCCAGCTCGTCGACTGGCAGCGGGAGACCGCCGACCCGGCCGAGTTCCTGGAGACCCTGCGGTTCGACCTGGGCACCGCTGAGGTATACGTGTTCACCCCGCGCGGCGAGGTCATCGCACTGCCGCAGGGCGCCACCCCGGTGGACTTCGCCTACGCCATCCATACCGAGGTCGGCCACCGGACCATCGGCGCGCGGGTGAACGGCCGGCTGGTGCCGCTGGAGAGCACGCTCAACAACGGCGACACCGTCGAGATCTTCACTTCCAAGGCGCAGGATGCCGCGCCGAGCCGGGACTGGCTCACCTTCGTGCAGAGCGCGCGGGCCCGGAATAAGATCCGGCACTGGTTCTCCAAGGAGCGCCGGGAGGCCGCCGCCGAGTCGGGCAAGACGATCATGGCCCGGGCCATGCGCAAGCAGGGCCTGCCGTTGCAGCGCCTGGCCACGGGGGATGCGCTGGTGGCCATCGCCACCGGGATGCACTACCCGGACCTGTCCGCGCTGTACGCGGCCATCGGCGAGGGCCACGTGTCCGCCCAGTCGGTCGTCACCAAGCTGGTCAAGTCGGCCGGCGGGCTCGCGGGCGCCCAGGAGGAACTGGCCGAGGCCACGCTGCTGTCACGGGCGCCCAAGCCGGTGCCGGTCGGCGACTCGGGCGTCGAGGTCGAGGGCTCGGCGGACGTGTGGGCCCGGCTGTCGAAGTGCTGCACCCCGGTGCCGGGCGATCCGATCACCGGCTTCGTCACCCGCGGCAACGGCGTCTCCGTGCACCGCACCGACTGCCTCAACCTGCAGCACCTGCTCGAATCGCAGCCCGAGCGGCAGGTCGGCGTCCGGTGGGCACCCCGCGAGGGCTCGCAGTTCCTGGTGGCGATCCAGGTCGAGGCGCTGGACCGGACCGGCCTGCTGTCCGACGTCACCCGGTCGCTGTCCGAGCAGCACGTGAACATCCTGTCCGCGAACGTGACCACGACCAGGGACCGGGTGGCGTTCAGCCGGTTCTCGTTCGAGATGGGCGACCCCAAGCACCTCGGCCACGTCCTGCGCGCCGTCCGCGCCATCGACGGCGTCTACGACGTCTACCGCGTCACGAGCTAGCCCGCCCCGGGTTTGATGACCGTCGCTGGCCGAACTATCCCGATAGTTCGGCCAGCGTGTGCTCCGCCTCGGCTAGCCAGGAGCGGCGGGCTTCCAGGGCCTCCTCGGCGTTGTGCCTGGCCTTCTCGTCGCCCCGCTCCTGTGCCTTGGCCAGCTGGGATTCCAGCTGGCCAATGGCGGTGCGCAGCTGATCGACGGTGCCGCGGGCCCGGGACAGTGCCTCGGGGTTGCTCCGCCGCCAGTGCGAGTCCTCGGCCTTGCGGACCGCTTCCTCGACCCGGCGCAGCCCGCCTTCGAGCCGGTCCTGCGAGTCGCGCGGCACCGGGCCTGCCTGCTCCCACTTCTCCTGGATCACCCGCAGCGCGGCGCGAGCCGACCGGGTGTCAGTGATCGGCAGCAGCTTCTCGGCCTCGGCCAGCAGCTGCTCCTTCACCGTGGCGTGCTCGCGCAGCGTCGCGTCCTTGGCCGAGAACGCCTCCGAGCGGGCGGCGAAGAACGTGTCCTGCGCGGCCTTGAACCGCTGCCACAGCGTTTCCTCGCTCGTCCTGTCGGCCCGGCCGGCTTCCTTCCAGGATCGCATCAGATCCCGGTAGGCCGCGGCCGTCGGCCCCCAGTCGGTCGAGCCGGCCAGCGCCTCGGCCTCGCCGACCAGCTGCTCCTTGCGCGCCCGGACGCCCTCCCGCTCCTCTTCCAGGTGCGAGAAGTAGGCCTTGCGGCGCTTGGTGAACGCGTTGCGGGCGGCCGACAGCCGCTTCCACAGCGCCGCCTCGGCGGTGCGCTCGCCGCGCGGGGCGGCCTTCCACTCATCGAGCAGCTCGCGCATCCGCTCGCCGCTTGCCTTCCAGTGGGTCGCCTCGGCCGCGATCTGCTCGGCCTCGGCGACGATCCGCTCCTTGACCTCGAGCGCCTCGCTGCGGGCGTGCTCCCGGGCGGCCTTGTGCTCCTCGCGGCGCTGGTCCACCAGGCCGGTCAGCGCCTCCAGCCGGGTGCGCAGGCCCGCCAGGTCGCCGACCGCGTGCGCGTCGGTTACCGCGGCCAGCAGCCGGCTGATCGTGGCGTTAGCCTGGCCGGCCGACAGGTCGGTCGTGGCGATCCGCTGCTCGAGCAGGCTCACCTCGGTCTCCAGGGACGCGTACTTGCGCTGGTAGAAGGCGAGAGCCTCGTCGGGACTGCCGGCCTGCCAGGAGCCCACCACCCGCTCGCCCTCGGCGGTGCGGACGTAGACAGTGCCATCCTCGGCTACCCGGCCCCACGGATCGCTGGCGGTGCTCACCGCACACCTCCTGCTCGGGACCTGACCCTGGCGGACCGCCGGGTCAGGTCTTCTTGATGGTCACGCTCTCGATTTCGACCTTCTCCTTCGGATGCCCGTCACCGGTCCCGTTGGAGTTGTCACTGCCCGCCTTCGCCACTTTCTGGATGATATTCAGCCCGCCGGTAATCGTGCCGAACGGCGTGTAACTGGCCGGCAGCGTCAGCGAGTTCTTGTAGACCAGGAAGAACTGGCTGCCGTTGGTGTTCGCGCCGGAGTTGGCCATCGCCACCGTGCCCGCGGTGTACTTGGCGCCGGCCAGGTTCTCGTCGTCGAACTTGTAGCCCGGCCCGCCACTCCCGGTGCCGGTCGGGTCACCGCACTGCAGGACGAAGTAGCCGACGGTGGTAAGCCGCTGGCAGTGCGTGCTGTTGAAGTACTTCTGCCGGGCCAGGCTGACGAACGAGTTCACCGTGCAGGTGGCCTTGCTGTTCAGCAGCCGGATCGTGATCGTGCCCCGGTTGGTCTTGATCGCGGCGGTGTAGCCGGCCTGGTAGTCCGGCCTGGCCGGCGGGAAGCTGACCTTGCGCGCAGCCGGCGGGTTCGCCGGGTACGTGCAGTGATGCGCGGGCTCGGCGACGGGCGCGGCCGACGTGGTGGTGCTGGGGGAGGCCGACGCGCTCGCCGAGGCGGCGGACGTCGACTTCGCGCTGCCCGAGGCGGCGGGCTTGCCGCCGCCGGAGAACGCGCCTGCCAGCGCGGGGATGCCGATGCCGAGCGCCAGCATGACGACCACCGCGAGCGAGGCGATCGTCCACTTGCGCGTGCGCTGGGCCTGCTCGGCCCGCCGCATCGCCCGGCGCTGGTAGCGCTGCCTGGCTAGCTGGCGCTGCCGCTCCTTCTTCCCGGCCACCTGCGTCGCCCTCCCGGTGTCGCTCTCGTGACTTATGATCAGCGAAACTTCGCGAATCGTATCGGCGTGAGGCAGATTATTACGGCACTGTTACCTGTTCGAAGCCTCCGACAGTGCCTGCTGGCAGCCCGCTGCCGGGCCAGCCGCCTGCTGGCCGGCCTGGCCGGCTGCCGTCGGTAGCCTGGAACCCGCACATTCGCATGACCAGCGCCGCCCGCCGCAGCAGGCGGCCGCCGGCGCTGACGAGGAGGACGCCGTGCTCGTGGCCGGGTTCCCGGCGGGTTCATTCGCCGCCAACTGCTACCTGGTGGCGCCTGGTCCCGGCGCGGAATGCCTGATCATAGACCCTGGTCAGGACGCCGAGCGGGGGATCGAGGAACTGCTCGCCCGGTACCGGCTGCGGCCGGCTGCGGTGCTGCTCACCCACGGGCACATCGACCACATGTGGTCGGTGGCGCCGGTGTGCGGGGCGCGGGACATCCCGGCCTACATCCACCCGGCCGACCGGGCGCTGCTGACCGACCCGGCCCGCGGCTTCTCCCTCATGGCCGGGCAGCAGCTGTTCGGCGATATCACGTTCACCGAGCCGGACGACGTCCGGGAGCTGGCGGCCGGGATGACGCTGGAGCTGGCCGGGGTGCGCGTCACCGTGGACTACGCTCCCGGGCACACCCCGGGATCGGTGACGTTCACGCTGCCGCCCGGCACGGCCGGCGGCGGCGACACGGCTGGATCCGCGCAGGCCGGGCCGGCGCATGACCCGGACGCGGGTGACGCCTGGGCTGGCATCCTGTTCACCGGGGACCTGCTGTTCGCCGGCTCGATCGGCCGGACCGACCTGCCTGGCGGGGACTACGAGACGATCCTGGAGAGCCTGGCCCGGGTCTGCCTGACCCGGGCGGACGAGACGGTCGTGCTGCCCGGCCACGGGCCGCAGACCACGATCGGCGCGGAACGGCAGTCCAATCCGTTCCTGGCCGGGCTGGCACCGTCCGCCGGGCCGGCCCGGGGCCTGTGAGGCCGGCCGGCTGGCACCGGCGGGGGACGCCCGTTACGGGCCGATGATTGTTCTGATCTTTTGAAAGAGAGGCTGGGGAAAGCGATGATCCGCACGCACGAGGCGGCCACGCTGCGCGCCGCGCAGGCGGGAGAGCAGGTCACGCTGGCCGGCTGGGTGGCGCGGCGGCGCGACCACGGCGGCGTGGTGTTCATCGACCTGCGTGACGCCAGCGGGATCGTGCAGGTCGTGCTGCGCTCGGAGGATGTCGCGCACGAGCTGCGCGCCGAGTTCTGCGTGCTGGTCACCGGCGAGGTGCGGCGCCGCCCGGCCGGGAACGAGAACCCCGAGCTGCCGACCGGCGAGATCGAGGTCGCCGCGACCGAGCTGGAGGTGCTCTCGGCGGCCGACCCGCTGCCGTTCCCGGTCGAGGGCAGCGGCGAGCTGAACGAGGACGTCCGGCTGCGCTACCGCTACCTCGACATCCGCAGGCCCGAGATGGCCGCCGCGCTCAAGGCCCGCTCGACCGCGGCCTACCTGGTCAGCGACGTCATGCGGGACCACAGGTTCGTGCAGGTGGAGACGCCGTTCCTGACCCGGTCTACGCCGGAGGGCGCCCGCGACTTCCTGGTGCCGGTCCGGCTGCGGCCCGGCACGTTCTACGCGCTGCCGCAGTCGCCGCAGCTGTTCAAGCAGCTGCTGATGATCGGCGGCCTCGAGCGCTACTACCAGATCGCTCGCTGCTTCCGGGACGAGGACACGCGCGCCGATCGCCAGCCCGAGTTCACCCAGCTCGATGTCGAGATGGCGTTCGTCGACGAGGACGACGTGATCGACTGCATGGAAGCGGTCATGGGGACCGTGTTCGAGCGCGAGGGGTTCGACGTGCCGCCACCGCCGTGGCCGCGGATGACGTTCGCCGAGGCGGTCTCGCGTTACGGCATCGACCGGCCCGACACCCGCTTCGGGCTCGAGCTGCACGATCTTGCGGACGCGCTCGCCGGCACCGAGTTCAAGGTGTTCGCCGGCGCGCTCGGCTCAGGTGGGGTGGTGCGCGGGATCAACGCCGGGACGAGCGAGCTGCCGCGCTCGGACCTCGATGCGCTGACCGAGCTGGCCAAGCAGCACGGCGCGAAGGGGCTCGTGTGGGCGTTCGTGGAGGAGGACGGCTGGCGTTCGCCGATTGCGAAGTTCCTCACCGAACCGGAGATCGCCGCGATAAACGAGCGCCTGCACGCGAACCCCGGCGATCTGCTCCTGATCGTCGCCGACGAGGTGACGACCGTCGGCCAGGCGCTCAGCGCGTTGCGGCTCGAGCTCGCCCGCCGCTTCGACCTGATTCCGCACGGTCGCCACGACATCCTCTGGGTGGTCGAGTTCCCCGCGTTCTTCTGGGACGCCGAGGGAAAGCGGTGGGATGCCGCGCATCACCCGTTCACCTCGCCCTCCGGAAACCTCGACGACCCCGCGAACCTGAACTCGCGGGCTTACGACCTCGTCCTCGACGGCGCGGAGATCGGCGGCGGCTCGATCCGTATCAACCGGATC